>CAWDIY010000009.1:0-56444 GCA_963802455.1 uncultured Alphaproteobacteria bacterium
TGTCCTTCACGGTGATGCCGGGCGAGGTGCACGCCATTGTCGGCGAAAATGGAGCGGGCAAGTCCACGCTCATCAAAATCATGACCGGCGTCTATCAGCCGGATCAGGGAACAATTCTCGCCGAAGGCAAGGCTGTGACGATCCGCTCGACGCAGGAGGCGCAGGGCATCGGCGTCGCAGCCATCTTTCAGGAGCCGATGGTGTTTCCGGATCTGGATGTGGCCGAAAACATTTTCATCAGCCATCAGGGCATGGGCGCCGTGATGAACTGGCGCGAGCTCTACAAGAAATCCGACGAGCTTATCGCCAAGCTGGGCGTGGCGCTTGACGTGCGGCGCGCCGCGAGCGGGCTGACGCTGGCCGAGCAGCAGACAGTGGAAATTGCCCGCGCGCTTTCGCTCAATGTCAAAGTGCTGATCATGGACGAGCCAACCGCCTCGCTCTCGGCCCATGAAGTGGAGCGGCTGCTCACCATTGCCAGAGCCTTGAAAGCCAGCGGCGTGGCGGTCCTTTATATAAGCCACAGGCTCGACGAAATTTTCCGCATCGCCGACCGGGTCACGGTGCTGCGTGACGGCAGGCATATTTCCACCCGCCCCATCGCCGAAGTCACGCATGACGGCATGGTGCGCGACATGGTGGGACGCAACATTGACGCCTTCGCCATGAAGACCAAGCCCAATCCACATGGGGAAAGGCTCTTGAGTGTGGAAAGGCTGAGCCGCGAGGGCGTGTTCCGCGATGTGTCGTTCGACCTGCATAAAGGCGAGATTCTCTGCTTCGCGGGTCTGGTCGGTTCGCGCCGCACCGATGTCGGGCTCGCTCTGTTTGGCATTGATCCGGCGAGCGCGGGGCGCATCACGCTTGACGGCAAAGAGGTGGCCATCACCTCGCCGCAGCAGGCGATGGAACTCGGCATCGCCTATGTCTCTGAGGACCGGCGCAAACTCGGCCTTGCCATGACCATGCCAATTTTCGCCAACGCCTCGCTGCCGAGCCTGAAAGCTTTTCTGCGCCGTTTCGGCCTGATCGACCGCAAGGCGGAGAGGGACATGGCGGAGAGCTACCGCAAACAGCTGTCGATCAAATCGCCGGATGTTGTGACCGAGGTCGGCAAGCTTTCCGGCGGCAACCAGCAGAAGGTCATGCTGGCAAAATGGCTGGAGACCAGACCGCGCCTGTTGATTTTCGACGAGCCGACGCGCGGCATTGATGTCGGCGCGAAGGCGGAAGTGCACAACATCATCCGCGAACTCGCAAAGCAGGGCGTCGCCATCATCGTCATTTCATCCGACCTGCCGGAAGTGCTGGCGCTCGCCGACCGGATTCTTGTGATGCGCGAAGGGCGGCAGATGGGCGTTTTCAATATTCAGGACTCGACGCAGGAGAACATCATCGCGGTGGCCACGGGACAGTCGTCCGCCGAACATATGGCGTTGGCGTCATGAGGAATTTTCACCCGCAGACGCTCCGCCTCACCGCGCTGGCTCTGGTGCTGCTGGGCACGGTGCTGTTCTTCGCCTCGCAGATCGACGGCTATTTCACCCCGCGCATGCTCAACCGCATCGCCACGTCTGTTGCAGTGATCCTGCCGATCGCCATCGGCCAGGCCATGGTGGTGATGACGCGCAATATTGATCTTTCGGTTGGGTCCGTCGTCGGCATCACCGCCTATATTGTCGGTGATTTTCTCGGCGGGCATCCCGACCTGCATCCGGTCATTGTTGTGTTCCTTGCGATGGCCCTGGGCGCGTTCTTTGGCTCGCTCAACGGCCTGCTTGTCGCCTATGGCCGCGTGCCGTCGATCATCGCCACGCTCGGCACGCTGGCTCTGTTCCGCACCTTTCTTGTCGAATATTCCGATGCGCGCACCATCACCACCGCCAGCCTGCCCCAGTGGCTTGTGGACCTGCCGCAGCAGAGCCTGTTCTCCATCGGACCGGTTGATTTCCGCGTCATCGTCGTGATGGCGCTGGTTGCCGCCGCTGTGTTCTGGGTGGCGCTTTCAAGGCTGCGCATGGCGCGCAAGCTTTACGCCGTCGGCTCCAATCCGGACGCCGCGGTCATGGCCGGCATCAACTCCGCCCGCGTCGTGTTCACCAGCTTTGTCCTTTCCGGCGCGCTGGCGGGCCTTGCGGGGTTCATCTTCCTCGCCAAGTTCGGCAACATCACCGTGGTCGCCGGTCTCGGCTTTGAGCTGAAATCCGTGGCGGCGGTGGTTGTCGGCGGCGTCAATATTTTCGGCGGCTCCGGCTCGATATTCGGCGTGCTGCTCGGCACGGTGCTGGTCGACACGATCGACAACAGCCTGACGCGCTGGGCGGTGGTTTCCGAGTTCTGGCGCGACGCGCTGCTCGGCATGCTGATCATGACGGCGGTCGCCGCCGACACATGGATGAGCCGCTCATTCGGGCGCATGAAAAGCAAGGCCGCCCTGGAGGATGTTAAACTCCCCGCCGCCGCAGGAGTGAAAAGCTGATGGCCTCTCCTTCAATCCTGTCGCGGCTCGGCACATGGGAAGGCCTGCTGCTGGTCATCCTGATCGTCACAGTCTCGGTCAATTCCGCCATCGTGCCGCAGTTCCTGACGCTGCAGAACCAGATCAATCTGTTCCAGCTGTCGATTGAGAAGATCATCGTGGCGCTTGCCATGACTTTCATCATCATCAATGCCGAGATTGACCTCTCGGTCGCTTCCGTCATGGGCCTGTCCGCATGCGCTTTCGCAGTCTTGGTTCAGGCGGGGGTTCCGGCTGGATTTGCGATCCTGATCTGTCTGGCGGTCGGCGCGGCTGGCAGGCGCGGTCAACGCCTTCTTCATCGCTTATACCGGCATCCCCTCGCTCGTCGTCACGCTCGCCATGCTGATCGGCTTCCGCGGCTTCGCCCGGGTACTTTTGGAGGACCAGGGCATTGGCGGATTTCCGGAATGGTTCAACAGCCTCGGCCGCGACGCATTCCTCGGGCCGTTCCCGCTGTCGCTGGTCACATTCGCAATCCTCTTCATCTTCAGCGCCATCATCCTTCACCGCACCGGCTTTGGCCGCGAGGTGTTCGTCATCGGCAACAATGCCGAAGTGGCGCGCTATTCCGGCGTCCGGGTCAGGCGCGTCAAGGCGATCCTGTTCATCGCTTCAGGTGTCATCTCAGCGCTTGCCGGCCTGTTCTACGCGGCGCGGCTCGCCTCGGTGCGCGGCGATGCGGCGTCGGGCTTTGAACTCGACATCATCACCATGGTCCTGCTCGGCGGCGTCAGCGTCTTCGGCGGACGCGGCACGATGATCGGCGTGCTGTTCTCCATTCTGATCGTCCTCAACCTGCGTAACGGCATGGCGCTGATGAACATAACGGGGCATATTCAAACAGCGGTGATCGGCATCCTCTTGATCATGTCGGTGCTTGGCCCCAATCTGGCGGAGCGCTTCCGAGAGCATGCGCAAGCCCGCCGCCGCATAAATCCCGGAGCGTCCCATGGAAAAATACGCGTTCAAAATGTTCCTGAACCCCGGCATGAAGGCCGAGTATCAGAAGCGCCATGACGAGATTTGGCCGGAGCTGGTGACGCTGCTGAAAGACGCAGGCGTCTCTGACTATTCCATCCATCTGGATGAGGAGACCAATATCCTGTTCGGCGTGCTCTGGCGCAGGACAGATCACACGATGGACGCGCTGCCGCTTGAACCGGTGATGAAACGCTGGTGGGCGCATATGGCCGATATTATGCGCACGAACGAAGCGAAGGAGCCGGTCGCCATTCCGCTTGAAACCGTTTTTCACATGGAATGAAAATGACTGAACCGCGCCGCGTCGCCGTCATCGACATTGGCAAGACCAATGCGAAAGTGGCAATCGTCGATACGGCGGCCCTGACGGAAACCGCCGTCCGCAAAATTCCAAATATCGTCCTGCGCGACGGCCTCTATCCGCATTTTGACATGGAGGGTCTGTGGGACTTTGTCCTTGCGTCCCTGCGGGAGCTGTATGCGGCCGAACCCTTTGACGCCATCTCGATCACCACGCATGGCGCAAGTGCGGCTCTTGTCCGGTCGGATGGCTCGCTTGGCGCTTCCTGTGCTTGACTACGAGCACACCGGTCCTGACGAGCTGACCGATGAATATGACACGGTCCGCCCGCCCTTTTCCGAAACCTTCTCTCCGCGCCTGCCGATAGGGTTGAATTTAGCGGCGCAGATTTTCTGGCAGCAGAAGCGCTTTCCGAAGCAGTTCGCAGGTGCCGCGCACATATTGATGCTCCCCCAATATTGGTCGATGCGGCTCACCGGCATTGCGGCAAGCGAAGCGACATCGCTGGGGGCGCACACGGATCTTTGGCAGCCTGCCAAGGCCGATTACTCTTCGCTTGTAACGGGCCAGGGTTGGCGCAAACTGTTTCCGCCTCTGCGCTCCGCCTTCGATGTGCTTGGCCCGCTCAAGCCTGAAATCGCAGCTCAGCTCGGCATTGACAAGCCAATTCCGGTCAGTTGCGGCATTCACGATTCCAACGCTTCTCTGCTGCCGCATCTCATGGCGCGCAAGACGCCGTTCTCTGTGGTCTCCACCGGCACATGGGTCATCATTTTCTCGGCAGGCGCGGGTTTGGAGAAGCTCGATCCCGCCCGCGACTGTCTCGCCAATGTCGATGCGTTCGCGCGCCCCGTCGCGTCGGCCCGCTTCATGGGCGGCAGGGAATATGAGATGATCGTCCCATCCGGCGTCAGCGGCGATGAAGCCTCGCTGCGGGAGGCGCTGGATGAGATGATACTGGTCCTGCCGAGCGTCGAACGCACCTCCGGTCCGTTTCAGGGCATGAGTTCACAGTGGCTGCCCACTGAACCGCGGGGCGCTGCCCGCGCCTCCGCCGCCTCGCTCTATCTCGCCATGATGACGGCGGCTTCGATTGAACTGAGCGGCGGCGCGGGAGACATAATCATCGAAGGTCCGTTCGCGCGGAACCGCGCGTTCCTCGACATGCTGACGGTCGCCACCGGCCGTCCGGTCATGGCGATGGGGGGATCGAGCACCGGCACAAGCATCGGCGCCGCTCTGCTGGCGCTCGGAAGGGATCATGTGTTCACTATGGGAGCGTCTGCGCCCGCCGCGCCGCCGCCGGATATCAGAGCCGGGATGGAACGGTGGCGGGACGCGTGGACTGCCGCTGTCCGCGCCCGGAAAATTTGACAGACTTCCTCATTACCGCGCCTGCTTTCGCATCCGGCCATTGAATTTAAGAGGGACGTACAGGGCGTGTGGTCCTGCCGTATGGAACTAACCTATTCTGGGTGTGGGCTCGCCACACGCCCTGTCACGGCTTTTTGCCCGGGCTGGCGCATGGGGCGCTCAGGTGAAGCGCGCGAAGGCCAGGAGGGACATGGCTGAGGGACTCCGCCCGCCGGGATAACCACACCCGGCTGCCATAGGCCGCCTGCCCTCCCGAATGCCGGTTGATCACCCGGTCCCCATGAGAGCAGCGGGGACAAGTATCGCAGAGGGCGCGGGGCATTGGATAAAGTGAGCTGAGATTTTGATCAACAAATTGATATTAAGCAATATTATTTTTCAAAGCGGGTGATTCAATCCCCGTTTGCGCAGTCAAAGACCCCGCCGCAGGTGATCGCCGACGCGCAATGCCTGCGCCGCGATGGTCAGCGCGGGGTTCACCGCCGCCGACGTTGGCAGGAAACTGGCGTCCATCACGTGGAGATTGTCATGGTCCCAGGCCCTGCAGTTTGTGTCAATCGCCGACTTGGCAGGATCGTCTCCCATGATGACCGTGCCGCACTGATGCGAAGGGGTGCGCTTGTCGAACAGGCGCGTCATGATGATGGGATAGCCGGCGGCGCGGAAGCGCTCGCGCATGGCTTTTTCAAGTCCTTCCATCGCGCGCATGTTGGAGCGCTGCCAGTCGAGAATAATGTCCGCGCCGTTGACACGCACCCGGCTGTCCGGATTGGGGAGGTCCTCCGTCGTCAGCACATAATCAAAGGTGCGCCGCGCCATCATGGAAAGGATCGGGCCAGGCACGGTTTTGACATTGGCTTTCAATATATTGCCGTCGATCTTGCCGACCAGCTGCATATTGCCGAGCGGTTTGCCGCCCTTGCCGTCGGAGAAATAGAAATCATTCATGCCGAATGTTTTCTGATAGACGGAGCGGTTCATTTCGAACGGGTGCATCGCCAGAAACGCCATCAGATTGTGGTTCATGAAATTGCGGCCGACCTGATCCGACGAGTTTGCGAGTCCTGCCGGAAACGCGGCGTTCGCAGAGCGCAGCAGCAGCGCCGCCGAGTTGACCGCGCCCGCCGACAGGATGACGATTTTCGGCGTGAGCCGCCGCTTCTCTCCATTGATCACCGCGTTCACCGCAGTGATGGTTTTCCCGTCCGGCGACGCCTCAAGCGTCTCGACAAAAGCGCTGGTCTGCATGGTCACGTTGGGTGAAGCGAGCGCCTTGGCGAGCGGGCAGCTCTCCGCGTCCATCTTGCCGGAACGGGTGTCGGGAAACGCGTCCCACGGCGTCCGCCCGCCTTTCAGCCAGCGCTCAATGTCAACGCCGAGCGGCAGCGAGGCGGGGTTCAGGCCGGAGGACTGAAGCTTCTCCCTGTGCCGAGCCATGTCGGGCTCGTCGGGAACCGGCGCAAAGGAATAGGGCTGCGAATGGAACGGCTCGGTCGCATCGCCTTTTGCCGGGCCGCGCACGTTGAAGAGCTGCTCGGCTTTGCAGTACCAAGGCTCCAATTCTTGATAGGAGAACGGCCAGGCGGGAGAGACGCCGTCAAAATGCTCAAGCGCGGCGAAATCCTCGGCGCGGTAGCGGAAGAGAACGGCGCCGTAGAATTTCGAATTGCCGCCAATGTAATAATAGTTGCCCGGATTGAACGGATTGCCCTGCCCGTCCAGCCATTGCTCTTTCGGCCGGTAATGGCTTTCCATGAAAATGCTCTTCGAGCTGCGCGCATGCGGCGTGGCGGGCAGCTGTTCGCCGCGCTCCAGGATCAGCACAGAGGCATTGCTTCCCGCCAGCGCGCTGGCGATCGTCGCGCCGCCGATGCCCGAGCCGATGATGATGATGTCCGGTGATTTCATGCCTGTCCCTCTTGAGTCAGCCGTAGTGGAGAGAAAGGCCAAACGCAACGAAATCGGTAAAGTTGAATTCCCACACTTGACCACGCCGTGTTAAAGGTTGCAATATTCCGTGGGCGGGGAACTTATGGCGACTCTCTATTCGATCAAGCCGGCGTTCCAGAATTTGCTGCGCCCGCTGGCGGCGGGCCTGGCGGGGCTGGGCGCAACGGCGAACATGGTGACAATTGCGGCGGCGGCTCTGTCCATCGCCACCGGGTTGCTCATTGCCCGATTTCATCCCTTCCGTCCCGTCTTCTGGCTGCTTCCGCTGGCGCTTTTCGTCCGGATGGCGCTCAACGCCATTGACGGAATGATGGCGCGGGAATTCGGGCAGAAATCGACACTTGGCATGTATCTGAACGAGCTGACGGACGCGGTGTCGGACGCGGCGCTGATCCTGCCATTTGCGCTGCTGGCGCCCTTCCCGGCTTGGGGAGTTGTTCTTTTCGCCATTATCGCAGTGCTCACCGAATATGCGGGCGCGCTCGGAGTCTTGGCGGGCGGGGCGCGGCGCTATGACGGGCCGTTCGGCAAAAGCGACCGGGCGCTGGCGCTGGGAGTCATGGCGGCGCTTCTCGCGCTCGGCGTCACGTTCGAAGGATGGGGCGGGTTCGTGTTTCCCCTGATGGCGCTCTTGTCGGCATTCACCGTCATCAACCGCGTGCGCGCCGGGCTGAAGGAAAGCAAGACATGACGAAAGCCCCGCGCACGCTTGAAACAGCAAGCGAGGCCACATTCAAGACCCATGACGGAGCCGAGATTTTTTACCGCCTCTGGCGCTCGGCTGCGACAATCCCGAAGGGCGCGGTGATCCTGCTGCACCGGGGGCATGAGCATTCAGGCCGCGTCGCGCATTTGGTGGAGGAACTTGGTCTCGACGGTTACGACTTTTACGCATGGGATGCGCGCGGTCATGGCAAGTCGCCCGGCGCGCGCGGCTATTCGCCGTCCTTCGCCGCCTCCGCGCGCGATCTCGACTGCTTCGCGCGTCATATATGCGAAACAGGCGGCTTTGAGATGGAGGACGTGGCCGTCATCGCGCAATCGGTCGGCGCGGTTCTGGCCTCGGCCTGGGTGCATGACTATGCGCCGAAAATCCGCGCGCTTGTGCTGGCCTCACCCGCCTTTTCGGTGAAGCTCTATGTGCCGTTCGCCCGCGAAAGCATCTGGCTGTGGCAGAAACTCAAAGGGCGGTTTTTCGTCAATTCCTATGTCAAAGCGAGGTTCCTGACGCACGACCCGGAGCGCATTAAGAGCTTCAAGACTGACAAGCTCATCACCCGTCCCATCGCCTCGAACATTCTGCTTGATCTCTACGACACGGCCGAGCGTATCGTCCCGGATGCGCGGGCGATCATCGCGCCGGTGCAGATGTTCATCTCCGGCAGCGACTTTGTGGTACGCCACAAGCCGCAGCATGAATTCTTCGTCAATCTCGCCAGCCCGCTGAAAGAGCGGCATGTGCTTCCTGGCTTCTTTCACGACACGCTCGGCGAAAAAGACCGCGCGCCGGTGCTTGCTGAAATCAAGCGTTTCATCGAGGCGCGGTTCAAGGAGCCGCCGCAGGCATTCAGTCTGCTTGATGCGGACAAAGCCGGCTTCACCCGCGACGAGGCGGACCGCATCTCTACGCCGCTGGACCTCCTGTCGCCACGCGGCCTCTACTGGGCGACGAACCGGCTCTCGATCCGCATGGGCGCGTGGTTCTCGCGCGGGATGAAAACAGGCATGAGGACCGGGTTCGATTCAGGTTCGACACTGGACTATGTCTATGAGAACCAGCCGCGCGGATTTGGTCCGGGCGGCAGGATGATCGACAGGACGTTTCTGAACGCCATCGGCTGGCGCGGCATCCGGCAGCGCAAGGTCCATCTTGAGGAGATGATCGGTCTGGCTCTGGCGAGGCTGAAGGAGGCGAAGCGCTCAACCAACATGCTCGACATTGCGGCCGGCCATGGGCGTTATGTGCTGGACGCAGTGTCGAAATCCGAGATCAAACCGGACTCGATCCGCCTGCAGGATTATTCGCCGGTCAATGTTGAGGCCGGCAACAGGATGATAGCCGAGCGCGGCCTTGGCGCCACCGCATCATTCCATGAGGCGGACGCATTCGACGGAGACAAGCTCGCCGCAACGTCACCGAGACCCGACCTTGCCATCGTCTCCGGCCTCTATGAACTCTTCCCCGAAAACGCGCAGATCAGCGCATCGCTGTCAGGCCTCGCCAAAGCCATGAAGCCTGGCGCGCTGCTGCTTTACACCGGGCAGCCATGGCACCCGCAGCTGGAAATGATCGCGCGGGCGCTGACCTCGCACCGGGGCGGCGCGGCCTGGGTGATGCGCAGGCGCACACAGGCGGAGATGGACCAGCTGGTCGAGGCGGCTGGGTTCAGAAAGATTGAGCAGCGGATTGACGAATGGGGTATTTTCACCGTTTCGATGGCTGAGCGGGTGAAGGGCTGACTTTGGCGCGTGAAATCCTCCAATTGCCGCCCATGCCGGTCGTCAAGCGCGCCGCGCTGTGGCTCTTGCTTCTCGGCCCCTTTTTCTATGCGAGCTATGGTCTCGCCAACTATCTCGCCTCGCTGCGCGCGGGCGTGCCAAACGTTGCGCTGGACTGGGAAGAAGTCATCCCATTCATGGAATGGACGATCATCCCTTATTGGTCGATCAATCTCTTCTATGTGGCGACGCTGTTTTTCAACGCTTCGCCCAAAGATGTTGACCGAACGGCGAAGCGCTACCTGACCTGCCAGCTGATCGCTGTTTTCTGTTTCATCGTGTTCCCGCTGCGCGCCATTTTTGACAAGCCGGATACAAGCGGCCTGACCGGTTTCATGTTCGACGCGCTCGGCAGTTTCGACAAGCCGTTCAATCAGGCCCCGTCGCTGCACATTGCCCTCCTGGTCGTGATCTGGCATCACTGGCGCGCCCGTTTTGATGGATGGATGCTCTGGCTCTGGCATATTTGGGCGGCGCTGATTGGCTTGTCGGTGCTGACCACCTTTCAGCATCACATCATGGACATTCCGACCGGCGCGCTCCTCGGCCTTTTTGCTCTGTGGCTGTTTCCGGAAGAACAGTCACTGGCCGGGGCGGGGCCGGTGGAAACGAGGCGCTGGAAAATTGGCGGTTTCTATGCCGCCGGTTCATTGCTTTTCCTCGCACTGAGCATCCTCACAATGAGCGCCTCGCCGCTTTCGCTTTTCTGGCTGTGGCCGTCACTGGCGCTGGCGCTTGTCGCCGCCGCATATATTGGGCTTGGCGTCCCGGTTTTTCAAAAGCGGGCGGACGGCACGGTTTCATCTGCGGCCTTCTGGCTGCTGATGCCATACCGCTGGGGGGCGCAGGTCAATGCTTGGGCATGGACAAGGAGGCTTCCGCCATCCGCGCTTGTTCGGGGAAATGTGCATCTTGGCCGCGTTCCCAATGAGTTCGAAAGGAAGGGCTTCCGCGCGGTGATTGACATGACAGGCGAGATGATTTTGCCAAGGGCGGAGGGTGCCGATGTGAAAGCCTTTCCCCTGCTTGATCTCATCGCACCGCGAGGCCAAATATTGCGGGCGGCCGCACGGGAGATTGAGAAGGCTCAGGAAACGGGCGGAGTCCTCGTCTGCTGCGCGCTCGGCATGCAGCGCAGTGCGGCGGCTGTGGCGGTCTGGCTGGTGAGCGCGGGACACGCGAAAAATGGCGAAGAGGCGATAGGTATACTGCGCGGTGGTGGCAGGCCCATCCATCTCGACGCGGAGCTGATTGATGCGGCGTTGGAGGAAAGGCGATGAGCGCGGAGGCCCTCGCCACCAAGCTTAGCGTCAACTCATTCGCAGGGATCGCCTTGATTGGCGCGGTTTATATTGGCCTTCCTATTTTCGTCGATATACAAAAGGCCATCAGCCTCCTGATGTGGGTTGGCCTCGTCCTGACCGGGGCAGCGGCTCTGGCGCTGTCGATCCACCTTTTGTTCGACGCCCTGCTGTTCCGCCTCTTCGCCTCCTATGAAAGCGAAGACGCGGGCGGCGTCGCAGTGGACCGTTTTCTCGTACGCGCCGGGCTGCGCAAACAGCCGGACTCAAACCGGACGCTGGCGGAGCGAATGGCCGGAACCACGCGTCTCTTGAATTTCCAGCGCGCGGCGCTGCTTGTGTTCCTCGCGCTTTTTGTTTTTATGGCGGCGGGGGATTTTTTGTGATCGATCACAGGCCGATTTTGCAGAAACTGGCGGGCATGCTGCTCGCGGGCCTGGCGCGCGGCATCACCGGCGTGCGGCCGATCTGGCAAGGATGCGGCCCGTCGGAGAGGCAGCGCATCTATTTCTCCAATCATGCCAGCCATGGCGACTTCATTCTCCTGTCGTCATGCCTTGAGCCGGAGGAGCGCGCGCGCACCCGCGCCGTGGCCGGGGCGGATTATTGGAAGGCGACGAAATTCCGCCGGATGCTGGCCACCGACATATTGAACACCGTGCTGGTCGAGCGCAACTGGATCGAGCGCAGCAAAGACCCGCTTGAGGTGATGATTGGCGCGCTGAACTCAGGCTACTCGCTGATCTTCTTTCCGGAAGGCACGCGCAACATGAGCGACAAGCCGCTGCTGCGCTTCAAGTCCGGCCTTTACAATCTGGCGCTCGCCAAGCCTTCGGTCGAGCTGGTGCCCTGCTGGGTGGAGAACATGTCGCGCGTGCTGCCGAAGGGCGCGTTCCTTCCTGTGCCGCTCTTATGCCGGGTCATTTTCGGCGCGCCGATCACCTTGCTGGATGGCGAGGAGCGGCGCGATTTTCTTGACCGGGCGCAGGCGGCGCTGCTTGAGCTGAACCCGGAAGGCGCCGCGCATGTATGACGGGATGATGTTCCTGTTCGCCGTGCTCTGCGTCCTCAGCGCCGCCAGTCTCACGGCCTATGCGCTCACCGAACGCGCCACCCGAAGCGGTTCCGCCCTTTCTCCAAGCCTTGCCAATCTCAACGCCCGCATCAAGGCTTGGTGGGTCATGGTCATCGCCATCACCATCGCCTTCCTTTTCGGCAAGCGCGGCGTGATTGTCCTTTTCGCTTTCATTTCGTTCGCGGCGCTTGCGCGAATTCGTCACGCTGACCCACACACGGCGCGGCGACCATTGGATATTGCTCGGCATGTTCCTCATCATCATCCCGGCGCAGTACTGGCTGCTCTGGACCGAATGGTACGGCCTGTTCTCGATTTTCATCCCCGTCTACTGTTTCCTCGCCATGCCGACGCTGACGGCATTTTCCGGCGACACGTCACGGTTTCTGGAGCGCATCGCCGAGCAGCAATGGGGCATCATGCTGTCCGTCTATTGCATCAGCCATGTGCCGGCGCTGCTGATCCTGCCGATTCCGGGTTTTGAGGCGAAGGGCGTGCTCCTGATCGCCTTCCTCATCGCCACCGTGCAGGGCAGCGACGTGCTGCAATATATCTGGGGCAAGCTGTTCGGCCAGCACAAGGTCGCGCCGCTGATTTCGCCGTCCAAAACCTGGGAAGGGCTGATCGGCGGCGTCATCTCCGCCTCAATGATCGGCGCGCTGCTCTACAAGCTGACGCCTTTCACGCCGTTTCAGGCCGGTGTCATGGCGGGCCTCGCCTGCCTGATGGGCTTCTTCGGCGGCCTCGTCGCCTCCGCTATCAAGCGCGACCGCGGCGTCAAGGACTGGGGCCACATGATCGAAGGCCATGGCGGCATGCTCGACCGCGCCGACAGCCTGATCTTCGCCGCACCGGTGTTTTTTCAATGGTGCGGTATTTCTGGACGTGACAAATCATTAAAGGCGGGCGGGCGGTTGAAAACACTCGCGCGTATTTAGAATTTGGTGTATGTTTTCTGTGCGAAGGCTGAATAATTATTCAGCGATGCATTTCAAGCAAGGAGATACACATGCGTGTCTTTGCTGGCCTGCTTTTGGCGATAACTTTGGGTCTTTTCGTGCGTGTCGCTCCTGCGGCGGCTTGGGGCGAGTTTGGGCACCTCACCGTATGTGATCTGGCCTACCGGAACTTGACCGACAAAACCAAAGAAGAGCTGAAGAAGCTTTTTCAGGTCAGCAGCGGCGGCATCGATGTGCTGCAGCCGGGAGGGGATCGAACTTCGTCATTACACCTCCTTCAACGTCGGTTGTCTCGAAGAAGACGAGCGGCCGCGCAAGCATCCCAATGACCACTTCATCAATGTCGGCCGGGACACTGTGTCAATCAGCGGCGCGACTGTGCCCTGCCGGAAGCGCCTGCATACTTTCCGGCATTCAGCGGGATCTGGATGTGCTCAAAAACGGCGGCGCATCGAACGAAGCGCGTGTTTTCGCTCTCATGGCGGTCGGGCATTGGATAGGCGACATCCATCAGCCGCTTCACATTTCTTTCGCCGACGACCGGGGTGGCAACGCCATTGAAGCCAAACTGCAGGGAAAATGTGGAAAGTCAAAATATCGCGTCAAAGACATGCACGGCCTATGGGACAATTGCCTTCTGGAAGCGGGAATGTTTGAGCGCGTCAGGAAGCGCGCCGACTTCAAGCCGACGTGGGGCCGCAGGACCATCACCTACCGCGCGGTGGATACGCTGCAGACGAACACGACACTCGCCCAGGAAAAAGCGATGGTCGGAGCCGATCCCTGGAAATGGGCGGACGAGTCCTTCCAAATCACCCTCCAGCCGCAGACAAATTACTGCACGAGGGTCGGAAGCCTATGTCAATATTCCGCAACCGTTCCCAGCCTCCCGGCAGGAGGCCAACAACGCCTCCAGTCTTTTGACCAAGCCTATTTGGCGGCGTTTGACAGAGTTGCGGAAGAACGGGTCAAGCTGGCCGGTTTTCGCCTCGCCCACCTGATGAACCTGGCGCTGGATCCTGCCTACACCGGGCCGATTCAGAACTCGACACAGGGGCCGTAGCGGCACGATCTGCCTGGAGGCTCGGCCGCGCTGACAGCCTGATCTCCGCCGCGCCGGTGTTTTTTCATAGGGTGCGGTATTTCTGGACGTGAGACGCGCGGCGCGGGTGATCCGTCCGCCGACGTTCCGCGTAACTTTTACGAAATGGAATCGAACTCATGAAAACCAAACTCTCACGGTTGACTTTTGTGTGCGTGATCGCTTTTTCCGCCACTGCGGCACACGCGGCGCCCTTGTCGGGCGAGGAAATCAAAACTTTGATCGGCGGAAAGCAGGTTTATCTGTCAACGCCGCTGCGCATCGAGCTGCCGCTTATCTACAGGCGCGACGGAACGGTGAGCGGCAATCTTTCCGGTTTCTCCATAGCGCGCATGTTCGCGCCGAAAGAGACGGGCCGCTGGTGGGTTGAAGGTTCAAAGATGTGCCAGAAATTCCCCACTTGGTACAAGGGAAGACAGTTTTGCTTCACGATCAGCAAGATCGGCGAGGCGAAAATCGCCTGGACGCGGGATGACAGCTATTCCGGCACAGCGCGGGTTGTTGATTGAGTTTCTGGTAGGCCCGGAGGGACTCGAACCCCCAACCAAGCGGTTATGAGCCGCCGGCTCTAACCATTGAGCTACAGGCCCGCCGCGCCGGGTCGTAGCGGATTGATTGTGCTTTCGCAAGATGAATGGCGCTGCGCGGGCGGGCGCAAGTTCTTTTTCAGCAGACGCCAAAGGAACGGCGCTCGGCGCACGTCTTATGTCTGCAACAATCCGCCACATTCCGCTGGCACTTGCCCCTGCAAGGGACATTCTGGAGACTGAATATGCGCAATGCCACTTTGATCGCCGCACTCGCCGCCCTGAGCGCGGCCGTTTACGCCCTGCCCGCACTGGCGGCGGACGAGCCAAGCCCCCGCATCATCGTCAGCGGCGAAGGCGAGGCGGCGTCGGCGCCCGACATGGCGCTGATTTCGCTGACCGTGCTGCGCGAGGCGGAGACCGCGCGCGCCGCGCTTGCCGGCAACAACACGGCGATGGCGGAAGTGCTGGCCGCCATGAAAGCCGCTGGGATCGCAGACAAGGACCTGCAGACCGCCGGCTTTTCAATCCAGCCGCGCTATGTCTATCCCGACCAGAACAAGCCGGAGCCGCAGCAGCCGAAGATCGTCGGCTACTCCGTCGTCAACACCCTGTCCCTGCGCGTCCGCGACCTGTCCAAGCTGGGCGAAATCGTCGATCAGGCGGTGACGCTCGGCGTCAACCAGGGCGGCGACATCACCTTCGTGAAGGACGACATAACAGGTCTGCTGGAAGAGGCGCGCAAAAAGGCGATGGAGAACGCCATCGCCAAGGCGAAGACGCTGACGTCTGCCGCTGGCGTGACGACGGGGCGCATCCTTGAAATTTCCGAACAGTCATTCCAGCCGCAGCCGATCCCAATGATGCGCGCCGAGATGGCTCAAGCCAAGGGCGCAGCGGACTTTGTGCCGCTGGCGGCGGGCGAGAATTCCTACCGCGTCAATGTCAGTGTGACGTTTGAGATCAAACAGTAGACGTGATGGCAAAGCCGGCGGGAAGACCCGTCGGCTCAGCATGGCTCTATCTCAATAATCAATGATCGGGCATCCCCATTGACGCGACATCACCACTTCGACACGGTGGCCACGCTTCTTGCCTCTCACAACAACATGATCCCGATAGGCAAAGGCGCGGATGTGGCGAATTCCGATGGAGCGCGCCTTCTCGACTGCCATGCCGTTGGAGCAGAATCTGACTTTCCGGACGATTGGACGGCGATCATAGTCATGCCTGCGCGGATGCACATTGCCGAACTGGAATTCCAAATGAATGCCCGGCTGCACATAGATGCCCGGACGCGGATGACGGGGACTGCAGGCGGGATGGCGCGGATTATCAAAGCAGTTATGGTTGAAGTTCGGCTGGCGATAGTAGAACTCCCGCTCGTCGCCGGCATAGCCGCCAGCCTGCGCGGCGCTGACGCCGAGACCGAGAAACGCCGCAAGTCCAAGCATTTTGAGGATTGATTTCATCTAAGCCTCCTGTGGTCGGTGCACCATTATGGTAAACCTAACATGAATGGATGCAGAAATCTCCGTTCATATTCCATTCATGTTTAACATTCAGAGCGGCTTGCGCAGCATGTGCAGGAGATAATCGTCCGTGCTTCCCAGATCATCCTCAAACGCCGTCACCTTTCCCCGCACCGAAACGCCCGCCTCATGCACCGTTTTGGCACTGCCTGAGATCAGCGGATGCCAGTCGTAAAGGTCCCTGCCTTCATTCACCAGCCGGTACCCGCACGTGGAAGGCAGCCAGGAGATCGTCCCGACATTCTCAGGCGTCAGCTGCACGCAGTCGTGCACTTTCTTCGTGCGGTTCGGATAATCCCGGCAGTTGCAGGCGCCCGAATCAAACAGGCGGCAGGCGACGCTGGTCCAGTGAATCTCGCCCGTGTCCTCGTCCTCAAGCTTGGACAGGCAGCATTTGCCGCAGCCGTCGCACAGGGATTCCCACTCGGACTGGCTCATCTCAGCGAGTGTTTTGGTCTTCCAGAAAGGCGCTTCGGACATGGTGTGTCATAAACCCGCGCGATATTCCCGTCGAGGCCCGGATGAATGGAACTTGAACGCTGGTTTCACGTTAGCTTCATGCACAGATCATTAGTCCGGGTTCATGCCCGCTTCTTGCGGCGGACCCGATTTTCGTCGCAATTGGCCGGGAAGACATAGTTTCAGAATTCCTTGAAGGGAGACACTTCATGAGACGCGCCAAATCACTCTATGCCAGCGCGGCCATCGCCGCTTTGCTGGCCGCCGCCCCCGCCCTGTCACTGACCTTGCCAAAGGAGCCCAGCCGGCATTCTTTGACCATTTCCGTTCAGGCGAGTTCCGCTGATGCGGAAGCGGCGCTGAACGACGCGCTCGCCAAACTTGAAGCCGCCAAGGCCGAAGGCGCAGACCCCGCGCCATTTGAAGCGGCGGTGGAAGAAGCCAAAGCCAATCTCGCCGCCGCGCGTGACGCCGAAGCCGCCGCCGCTCAGGCGGCCGCCGAAGCCGAGGCCGCCGCCAAGGCCGCCGCAGAAGCAGAGGCGGCAAAGGCCGCTGAGGCAGAGGCTGCCGCAAAAGCTGCCGCAGACGCCGAGGCCGCCGCCCAGGCCGAAGCGGCTGCCAAAACCGCAGCAGAGGCAGAGGCGGCAAAGGCCGCTGAGGCAGAGGCCGCCGCAAAAGCTGCCGCAGACGCTGAAGCAGCCGCGAAGGCCGCTGGAGATGCTGAGGCCGCTGCCAAAGCTGCCGCAGACGCTGAAGCGGCCGCGAAAGCCGCTGCCGACGCGGAGGCCGCCGCAAAAGCTGCCGCAGACGCTGAAGCGGCCGCGAAAGCCGCTGGAGATGCGGAGGCCGCCGCCAAAGCTGCCGCAGACGCTGAAGCGGCCGCGAAAGCCGCTGGAGACGCGGAGGCCGCCGCCAAAGCTGCCGCAGACGCTGAAGCTGCCGCGAAAGCCGCTGGAGACGCGGAGGCCGCTGCCAAAGCTGCCGCAGACGCTGAAGCTGCCGCAAAAGCCGCTGCCGACGCGGAGGCCGCCGCCAAAGCTGCCGCCGACGCAATGGAGACGCGGAGGCCGCCGCCAAAGCTGCCGCAGACGCTGAAGCGGCCGCGAAAGCCGCTGGAGACGCGGAGGCCGCCGCCAAAGCTGCCGCAGACGCTGAAGCGGCCGCGAAAGCCGCTGGAGACGCGGAGGCCGCCGCCAAAGCCGCCGCAGACGCCGAGGCTGCCGCGAAAGCTGCTGGAGACGCGGAGGCCGCTGCCAAAGCTGCCGCAGACCGCTGCCGAAAAGCTGCCGCAGACGCAGAAGCCGCTGCGAAAGCCGCTGGAGACGCGGAGGCCGCCGCCAAAGCCGCTGCCGATGCGGAAGCGGCCAAGGGCTTGGACGCCGAGGCCGCGGCCAAGGCCGCAGCGGAATCGGAAGCGGCTGCGAAAGCCGCCGCGGACGCCGCCGTCAAGGCCGCCGCTGATTCGGAGGCTGCAAAGAGCCTGGATGCCGAAGCCGCCGCTAAGGCAGCCGCCGATGCTGAGGCCGCAGCCAAAGCCGCCGCTGTCGCTGAAGCTGAGGCAGCTGCAAAGGCCGCCGCCGCGCCGCCTGTGCTTGAGGTTCTGCCTGAGGCCAAGCTTGAGCAGGCTGCGCCTGTGCTGGACAGCGCCAAGGAAATTGCGCCGCCGCCCCCGCCGCCGGTTGAGGGAGCCCCCGCAGCGCCAGCCGCGCCGGCTGTTGCAGTTGCGCCCGCAGGACCGCCGCCGGTGGACGACAGCGCCGCGCGCGCGCTCCTGCTGCCTTTGGTGATCGGGGCCATCGGCCTTGAAGTCGGCGAGCGCATCGACGCCTTCCCGCCGCCGCCTCCGCCGCCGCCGCAAGAAGCGGTGAAGGTCGTTGGCGGGCGCACTATCATCACCATCAACAATGTCACCTATGTCGACGCGCCGGATTCACCACGGCTGGCGGAGCAGGGAGACGAGGTTCTCATCGAGCGGCTGCCGCGCGGACGGACCCGCGAGACAATCGTGCGGGACAATGGCGTGCAGGTCGTCACCGTCAAGAACCGCTGGGGCGATGTGATCCAGCGCTCGCGCATTCTGCCCGACGGGCGCGAGGTGATCCTCGCCTACACGCCGGAATATGACCGGGAGGAATATGTCGAGTGGCGCGACCCCGTCTATGACCTGCCGCCGCTGGTGCTGCGCGTGCCGGTGCGCGAATACACGCTGAACGCCAGCCTGATCGAGGATGACGAGGACTATTTCACCTTCCTCGAAAAGCCGCCGGTCGAGCGCGTCGAGCGCATCTATTCGGTGCAGGACGTCAAGCGTTCGGCGCGGGTGCGCGACAAGGCGCGGCGCATCGAAATGGGCAACATCACCTTCGGCTTCGGCACCGCCGACATTGACGAGGACCAGATCGAGAAACTTCAGGGCATGGCCGACGCGATGCTGAAGTTGATTGCGAAAAACCCGGCGGAGACCTTCCTGATCGAAGGCCACACCGACGCGGTCGGCTCCAACAATGCCAACCTCGCGCTGTCCGACAAGCGCGCCGAAAGCGTCGCCATCGCGCTCAACAATGTCTTCGACGTGCCGTCGGAGAACCTGACCACGCAGGGCTATGGCGAGCGCTATCTGAAGGTGAAGACCGAGACGAAAGAGCCGCTGAACCGCCGCGTCGTGTTCCGCCGCATCACGCCGCTGGTGACCCCGGTGGCGAGCGCGCAATGATAAGCGCGATATGAGTGAGAGGGCCGGGCTTTTTCCCGGCCTTTTCATTTCTCAGCATCCTCCACATGAAACCTGTGCAGCACCCGGTGAAACACCGGCGCCAGTATCAGCCCTGCGACCGCAAAAATCAGCAGGCCGCAGAAGATCGCATAAGATCCCGCGAATATCTTCGCGGCGTCGCTGGTCAGCTCGTCCACCGGCCCCATGCCGGACAGGATCATCGCCGAATTGAGAAACGCATCCACGGCCGGCCATGCCCGGCGATCCAGTGATAGCCCGCCATGCCGATGGCGAGCGCCGCTGCGATGATCAGCGCCCCCGCCAGCACATTCCACGCCAGCCGCGAACGGAAATGCGACGGCGGAGCGAGCGGCTGACTGAGTTTCTCATAGTGCAAAAGCCGCCGCATCTTCACCCCGCTTCTTGCCGCCGCCCTGCTCGCGGGCTTACTGTCTTCCATAATGTCATAAACCGAATCGGCCATCCATGAAACGTCTTGAACTCGCCATTGAATCCCTGCTTCTCGCCTCGCGCTGGCTGCTGGTGGTTTTCTATCTCGGCCTTGCGCTGGCGCTGGCCGTCTACGCGCTGACCTTCGCCAAGAAGCTCTACGCCTTCATGCTCAGCGCGCTGTCGCTGGACGAGGCGGATTCGATCCTCTCCATGCTCTCGCTCATCGACGCGGCGCTGGTGGCGAGCCTGGTCGTGATGGTGATGATTTCGGGTTATGAGAGCTTCGTCTCGCAGTTTGACGCCGAGGACGATGTCCACTGGCTCGGCACGATTGATTCCGGCTCGCTGAAAATCAAGGTCGCCTCCACCATCGTCGCCATTTCCTCCATCGACCTGCTGCAGATTTTTCTCGATCTGACAAAATATGACAATGACAAGATGATGTGGGCGACGCATCATGCACCTCGCCTTCGTGTTCTCGGCGCTGATCCTAGCCTATGTGGACAGGCTGACCCATGCCGGCAAGGCGGCGAAGAAAGAGCGCGAGACGATCTGACCTAAGGAGACGCGGCGCATGGCAGGACACAAAATCTATGCAATGAGCTTCGCCCGCGTCTATCCGCTTTACGTTGCAAAAGTTGAACGGAAGGGGCGCACAAGGGCGGAGGTCGATCAGGTCATTTGCTGGCTGACGGGTTACAGCCAGAAAGCGCTGGAAGCGCAGATCGAAAAACAAACCGACTTCGAGACATTTTTCTCAGAAGCCCCCGATATGAACCCCGCGCGCAGCCTGATCACCGGCCTCATCTGCGGCATCCGCGTGGAAAATATCGAAGAGCCGCTGATGCGGGAGATCCGCTATCTCGACAAGCTGATCGACGAGCTGGCGAAGGGCAAGGCGATGGAGAAGATTTTGCGAGGGGGCTGAAAGCCTGACTGCGGCCTTACTGAAATATCCCGTCCCCGCTCTGGTCGATCATCAGTTCGCCCTTCACAAACGCGAACTGCACCGCCTCGTCCTTGGATGTGAACAGATCGGCGCGGATGAAGCGGTGCTCCTTGCGCACGCCGTCAATCTCCTTGGAAATCACCCCCGCCAGCCGCCACTGCCCGCCTTCTTTGATGGGCTCGGCGCGGATCATGAAGCCTTTGTGTTCGCGCTCAGGACCTGCGGCGCCCGTCGCACCGCCTCCTCCGAAAATTTTCTTCAGCCAGGACATGCCGCTCTCCGCCGTTCACGAACTGTTGACAGACTAAAGCCGGATACGGCGCGGAATCAAGCGGCATAACTGTGCTATGGTGCTGCTGCGGGGGCGCAGATTATGGAGACTGGTCCAATGTTCAGCCACTCAACGCCTCATTCTAACATGATTGTTCTCGACCGCCGCAAATTCCTCGCCTTGGCGGGCACGCTCGCCGCCGCCGGGTTTTTGCCAGACCGCGCGCTGGCGCTGGCCGGACCTTACGCTTTCAAGCAGGGCGCCTATGACGTGACTGTGGTCAGCGACGGCACGCTGTCGCTCAATCTCGCCGCAGTTTTTCCCGGCGCGCCAATGGACGAGTTGAAAAAGCTGCTCGGCCCGGCGGTGGCAGGCGAGGAGGCGAGCGTTGAGGTCAATGTGCTGCTGCTCAAATCCGGCAGCGGACACAATCCTGATCGACACTGGCGCGGGCGGCATGATGTCGCCGACGGCGGGCAAACTGCTCGACAGCCTGAAGGCGGCGGGAACCGAACCTTCCGCCATCACCAAAGTCATCTACACCCACGCGCATCCCGACCACCTGTGGGGCTCGGTTGGCAAGGATGGCGCGCTGACTTTTCCCAACGCCTCGTTCCACATGGCCGAGACCGAGTTCGGCTTCTGGTCCGCGCCGGACCTGCCCTCGAAAATGCCAAAGGAGATGGAAGGCATGGTGATGGGCATCCAGGGCCAGCTTGCCGCCATCAAGGACAAGACGGCCTTCTTCAAGCCGGGCGCGGAGATTGTCCCCGGCATCATGGCGCTCGACACGGCGGGGCATACGCCGGGCCATGTGTCGTTTGAAATGGCCGGCGGCGACGGGCTTATTCTCACCGGCGACGCGGTCACGGCGGCGCTGGTGTTCTTCGCCCACCCCGAATGGAAATTCGGCTTCGACGCCGACCAGGACATGGCCATCGCCGCCCGCAAGAAGCTGCTCGGCATGGCGGCGGCGGAAAAGAAAAAGATGCTCGGCTACCATTGGCCCTATCCGGGGATCGCGATGGCGGAGGCGAAGGACGGGGCGTTTGTGTATGTGCCGCAAAGCTGAGGCGTGAGAACCGTCGGCGGGGTCACCGCGCCGCCTCCAGCGCCCGCCGCAGCCCCTCAAGCTCAAACTCCAGTCCCAGCTCAAATATCCGCTGCCACTCGCCCTGCGCAAAATGCGGTCCGGCGGACACCACGTTGGGAAAGTCCCGTTTCATCACCTCAAACGGCACCGGCTCGGCCGTGCTTGGCCCGCGCGCATATCCGGCCGTCTCGTCCAGCACCGCGCCGATGATGTAATAGCCGAACTGGCGGAAGTAATGCGCCGCGTCGCGGTCGGAGAATCCCGCATTGCGGTAGGCGCCGATCATCGCGTTGAGCCATGACAGCGCGGCCAGTGTGTTCATGCGGTGCACCGACATGAAGGGAAAGAACGCCGGTTGGCGCAGGCCCATGGCGCGGTATTCAAACGCTGCGAAGCGCTGGCCCGCGATAAAATCCAGCTCCGGCGGGATCGGCCGCATTGAGGCCACGGCGCTGTCCACCAGCGCGTCCATCAGATGCGCTTTTGAGGGAAAGTGGTGATAGACGCTCATCGCCTCGCAGCCGAGCTTCTGGGCGAGCTTGCGCGTCGAAAACTCCGCCAGCCCCTCCGCCCCGATCACCTCAAAGGCCGCCTGCACGATCGTGCCGGGCGAGAGCGGCTCACGCTTTTGTGAAGATATTTTTGTCGCCTGGTCCATTTTTCCTGTTGACACCTTACACTGTAAGAATATGTTCGATCGCATACCTTACACCGTAAGGTCAACCTCAAAACGAAAGGAATATTAACATGACCCGCATTAAATCCCTCCTCGCCGCCGCCGCCCTCACAGCCGCCGCCGCAGTTCCCGCTCGCCTTCGCCGAAGAGGTGAACAAATCGGCCGAGGCCGCCTATGCCGAAATGACCCAGCTGCTCGGCGCGGTGCCGACCTTCGTCAAATCCTTCCCCAAGCAGGGCATATCCGGCGCCTGGGCCGAGGTCCGCGACCTGCAGTTCTCCGACAAGACCGCGCTCGACGCCAAGACCAAGGCGCTGATCGGGCTTGCGGTGGCCGCGCAGATCCCCTGCATGTACTGCATCTATGAGGACACGCAGGGCGCCAAGCGCGCCGGCGCGAGCCAGGAGGAAATCCAGGAAGCCGTCGCCGTCGCCGCGCTCACCCGCCACTGGAGCACGGTCTATTATGGCAACCAGATTGATTTTGAGCAGTTCAAGAAGGAGATGGGCGGGATGTGATGGGGCGGCGCAACCCGGCTGGACAGCCGGATTTCCGTCAGACTGCATGCTCACCAGTGATCACCCGCTCGACTTCCAGAATGCTGGTCTTCTTCGGGTCAATATCATCGGCGACCACCCTGCCCCGCCGCATGACAATGATCCGGTCCACCACCTGAAACACGTGATGAATATTGTGCGCGATAAAAATGCAGGAATGGCCGGTGTCACGCGCCTCGCGGACGAAACGCAGGACGCCCTGCGTTTCGGCGACGCCCAGATTGTTGGTCGGCTCGTCAAGGATGATGAGATCGCTTTCAAAATGCATGGCGCGCGCAATCGCCACCGCCTGCCGTTCGCCGCCGGACAGCGAGCCGATGGGCGTCGTCGGCGGAATGTTTTTGGTGATGCCTACCTTCTTTAACAAATTTGCAGCGACCTCGTTCATCGCGTCCTGATCGAGCCGGTTGAGGAAGCGCGGACCTTTGACCGGTTCGCGGCCGAGGAAGAGGTTGCGGGCGATGGAAAGCTGCGGCACCAGCGCCGAGTCCTGATAGATCGTCTCAATGCCATTGCTGATCGCATCGGTCGTGCTTTTCATCTCGACCTTGCGGCCCTTGACGAAAATCCCGCCGCTGGTCATCGGCACCGCGCCGGACAGGACCTTGATCAGCGTCGACTTGCCCGCGCCATTGTCGCCCAGCAGACCGACAATTTCGTGTGTGTTGACGCTCAGACTGACATCGGTCAGCGCCTGGACGCGGCCGTAGAATTTGTTGATGTTTTGCATGCGGATGAGTTCTTCGGCCATGTTCTCATGTCCCCGCATTGTGGCGACGCTCAAGCCATGAATGCAGCGCCATCATGCCAAGAATGATTGCGCCGATGAAGATGTTGTAGGCAAGGCCGGGCACGCCGACCATGACAATGCCGTTGCGCATGACGCGCAGGATGAAAATGCCAAGCACGGTGCCGATGATTGTGCCGCGCCCGCCGGTCAGCACCGTGCCGCCGATGACCACCATGGCGATGACTTCCAGCTCATAGCCGGTGCCGCTGTTTGGATTGGCGGCGGAGGTGCGGATGGAGGAGATGATCCCGGCAAACGCCGCAAGCGCCGACGAGACCATGAACAGGATGATCTTCGTGCGTCCGACATTGACGCCGCGCGCCCGCGCCGCATTGGCGTTGCCGCCCGACGCCTGAATCCAGTTGCCGGCCTTGGTCTGGGTCAGGACATAATGCGCGATGACAGCGGCCAGGATGAACCAGAAGAGCGACATGTAGACGCGGAAGCCGCCGATGAAGAACTGCCCGACCAGCGCTTCTGCAAGCGGAATTCCTTCCGCGCTCCATGTGCGCTGCGGGAAGCCGTCGGTGAGAAACAGCGCCGAGCCGCGCACCACCAGCAGCATGCCGAGCGTCACCAGAAACGACGGTATATTGAGGCGGGTGACGAAAAGCCCGTTCACGAAGCCAATGAACAGAGCGACCGCGATGGCGATCAGAAAGGCGATGCCCATCGGCGCCGTTCCGCTGTTAAAAAGCGTCCACATGACCACGGCGGAAAAGCCGAAGACCGAGCCGACCGACAGGTCGAACTCGCCGGATGTCATCAGCAGCGTCATGGCGAGCGCGATGAGGCCGAGCTCCACCGTGAAGGCCAGCGTGTTGCTGATATTCTGCAAAGACAGGAATTCGGGATTGAGCGACCAGAAAACCAGAAGCTCAAGCGCGAGCAGCACAAAGGGGCCGAACTCGGGCTTGGCGATGAAGCGCTGCAGAACAGACCGTTTTTCCATGAAACCCGCCGGGGCAGAAAGAAGCAATGAGATATGGGCCGCCCGGCCGCGAAAGCCGGGCGGCAAAGGCCCTATTTGCCGCCGAGGATTTTGTCGTAAACGCCCGCCGTGTCTTTCTGATACAAGGCGCCGGTGGTGATGCCAAAGCCCGGCGGGATCTGGCTTGCCGCCATCGCCGCCATGGACAAAGCCATATAGCTCGTCGCCTGCGGGTCCTGCCACTGGGCGGCGTTGACATAGCCGTTCAGCACTTCCTGCGTCGTGTCGAGCGAATTGCCCCAGCCGACAACGGGAATCTCGCCCGCCTTGACGCCGACCTGGTCAAAGACGCGCTTGATCGAGCCCGTCACCAGATCGCCGAGCCCTATAATGGCTTTGATCTTGGCGCGGTTGGCGGTCAGATAGTCGGCCATGCGGGTGATGATCTCGGCCTGGTCAAGCGTCGCGTCGGTGACTTCCCAGGTGATGTTCAAGGGCTTGAACACGCTCGCAATGCCCTGCTCCTCCTGCGCGCCATAGGTGGCGCCCGGCACTTCGACCGGCATCCAGACGAAATCGCCCTCTTTCACCAGCTTCTTGTCCACGAGGAACTGCGCCCATGCCGCGCCATATTTGACAAGGTCGCCGCCGACATAGGCGTTGAAATTGGCCGTCGGGTCCGGCGTGTTGAAATTAATGATCGGAATGCCGGCCGCGCGGGCCTCCTCGGCGACTTTCACCAGGCTGCCCGGATCAGGGCTTGAGGTGACAATGCCGTCCGCCTTGGCGGCGATGGCGGCGCGGATGGCTTCCTGATGCGCGGGCACATCGCCCGAATGGAACGAGGTCTTCACGTCATTGCCGGTGTCTTTGGCCCACTGCTCGGCGCCGGCCAGAAAATAGGTCCAGACCGGATCGGCGGGCGAGCCGTGCGAGACCCAGTAATAAGTCTTGGCCTGCGCCTGCGCGGTGGCGATCATTGCGATCCCAACGGCCAAAACGGCTGCGGAGACATAAGTGATAAGCTTCTTAAACACGTTCGTCCTCCCATTGATCTGACGGCCCCGCGCGAACATCCGGCGAAGCTGCGCCGCTCACATCAAAATGGCGCTGAGACTGGCCGCCTTGATGGAAATCAATGCTAGTGACGTTGCGGAAGAAGTGTCAAGCGAATTGCCGTGGTCTGACGGAAGCTGGCGCAAATGATCGGCGCCGGCGCTGAAACGCCCGCGCTGGGCTTTTGCTCCTCGGCGAATTCGCAAAGTGTTGGAAGGCAAACAACGCGCCGCTTCGGCAGAAAACAATCTAGCGACGGAAGAATGCTTCAATTTTTCCGCGTATTCAATCCAGAGAAGGGTTACTGCCGTAGAGCAAGCCAAACGAATCAAGGCGGAAAGTCATTCAATGGGAAAGTGCGGAATAATGCGTGGCAGAGAGTTGGTGTCCGGGACATTTATTGCCTTGATATGTGCGTCCACCGCTCTGGCGGCTGACATTGAAGAGACAGCCGCGCCGGTGTCGGACTGGAGCCTGTCGGTTGGCATTGGCGGCGGGCTGGCGCCGGATTATGAAGGCGCGGACGAGTACAAGGCGATCCCGCTCCCGCTGTTTGACTTGCGCTATAATGGCATGGCCCTGCGCACGAGCCGGTTTGGCCTGGAGGCTGACCTTGTGCCCGGCGAGGCGTTTCAAGCGGGTCCGATCCTGCGCTACAACACCGGCCGCGATTCCGATGTCAAAGACGAGGTCGTGCGTCTGTTGCCGGAAGTTGGCGCGGCAGCCGAGCTCGGCGCCTTTGCCGCGACCGGCCTGCCGCTTTCCGTTCTCGGAATGGATTCCCCGTCTATCGTGACGGCCCGCATCGGCTTCATTCAGGGCCAAAGCGGCGGCCATGAGGGATTGACCATTGACGGCTCGCTTGGCCTGGTGACGCCGGTTTCCGATCAGCTGACCATCATCAGTGCGCTCTCGGCCACCTGGATGTCGAACACATACGCCGACAGCTTCTTCGGCGTTACCCCGGCGGGAAGCGCCGCCAGCGGTCTTGCCGCGTTTGACCCCGGAAGCGGAATCAAGGATGTCGGCGTGACGCTGATTGGCAGTTATGAAGTGACCGATGCCTGGTCGGTGACTGGCATCGCCAGCTACACCAGATTGCTCGGCGATGCGGCGGACAGCCCCGTCGTCAGCCAGCGCGGCAGCGCAAACCAGCTCTTCGGCGGGCTTGGGATTTCGTACAAGATTTGGTGAGGGCGGCTGAGCACAGCCGCGCTTAACTGCTGACAGCGCGTGCAATCAGCTATCCAAAAAGCTCCGCAGCTTCCTGCTCCTGCTCGGATGCTTCAGCTTCCTCAAGGCCTTCGCCTCGATCTGCCGTATCCGCTCGCGCGTCACGCAGAACTGCTGGCCGACTTCTTCCAGCGTGTGGTCGGTGTTCATGCCGATGCCGAAGCGCATGCGCAGGACGCGTTCTTCGCGCGGGGTGAGCGAGGCGAGGACGCGTGTCGTGGTTTCGCGCAGATTTGCCTGGATGGCGGCGTCGATGGGGAGGAGCGCGTTTTTGTCTTCGATGAAATCGCCGAGATGCGAATCCTCCTCGTCGCCCACCGGCGTTTCGAGGCTGATCGGCTCCTTGGCGATTTTCAGCACCTTGCGCACTTTCTCCAGCGGCATGGCGAGCTTTTCGGCCAGCTCCTCCGGCGTCGGCTCGCGGCCGATCTCGTGCAGCATCTGCCGGGACGTGCGCACGATCTTGTTGATCGTCTCGATCATGTGCACCGGAATGCGGATGGTGCGGGCCTGATCTGCAATGCTTCGCGTGATCGCCTGGCGTATCCACCAGGTCGCATAGGTCGAGAATTTGTAGCCGCGGCGGTATTCGAACTTGTCCACCGCCTTCATCAGGCCGATATTGCCTTCCTGGATCAGGTCGAGGAACTGAAGTCCGCGGTTTGTGTATTTCTTGGCGATGGAGATGACGAGGCGCAGATTGGCCTCGACCATTTCCTTCTTGGCGATGCCCGCCTCGCGCTCGCCCTTCTGCACCTGATTGACGATCTTGCGGAATTCGAGAACCGGGATCGCCGTTTCCTGGGCGATTTCCTGAATTTCGGCGCGGATGCCTTTGATCGTCTCTTTCTCGGACTTGGTGAATTCCTTCCAGCCGCGCCCGGCCAGATTTGAGACCGACTGCATCCAGTTCGGGTCCAGCTCGGAGCCGGAATATTCCTTCAGGAAATCCTCGCGCTTGACGCCGTAGGATTCGGCGAGGCGCAGCAGCTTGCCCTCGTTCTGCACGAGGCGGCGGTTGATGTCATAGAGCTGCGCCACCAGAGCCTCGATGCGGGCATTGTTGAGCGACAGCGATTTGACGGCGGTGACAAGCTCCTCTTTCAGCTGCTTGTAGCGCCGCTCCTGGCCGGACGACAGATTGCCGCTTGCCGCCATGCGGTTTTCGACCTGCTGGTCCTGCAGCTTGCGCAGCTTCTTGTAGGTGTCGGCGATGCTGTCGAAAATCGCCATGACGGTCGGGCGGATTTCGGCTTCCATGGCGGCGAGCGACAGGTTGACCTCGTCCTCCTCCTCCTCTTCCTCCTCCATCGGAATGCCTTCGCCGCCGACATTGGTGATGTCCTCCTCGGCGAGCCGCGCATTGTAGCGCTTGGTGCGCTCGTCGATGCGCGCCTTCACCTCTTCGGCGGGGCGCTCGACCTGCGGCGCGGCTTTCGCCTCAGGGCCCGCGTAAGTCGTTTCAAGGTCGATGATTTCGCGCAGCAGCGTGCGGCCTTCGTTCAATTCGTCGCGCCAGATGATGATGGCCTGGAATGTCAGCGGGCTTTCGCACAGGCCGGCGATCATTGTCTCGCGGCCGGCCTCGATGCGCTTCGCGATGGCGATTTCGCCCTCGCGGGAAAGCAGCTCCACCGCGCCCATTTCGCGCAGATACATGCGCACTGGATCGTCGGTGCGGTCGGTCGGCTCTTTTTTGGCGGTGACGGCGACGACGGCGGAGCCGGTCGCTTCAACAATATCGCCGACCTCCTGCTCTTCCTCGGCCGCCTCTTCCTGGGCTTCCTCGGCGGTCTCTTCCTCTTCCACGACATTGATGCCCATGTCGGAGAGCATGGACATTGTGTCCTCAAGCTGGTCGGAAGTGACCTCCTCCTGCGGCAGCACGGTGTTGAGCTCGTCCAGCGTCACATAGCCGCGCTTCTTGGCGGCCTTGATCATCTTTTTGACGGCGTCATCCGAAAGGTCGAGAAGCGGCCCGTCCGTCGTTGTTTCGCGTTCGGTCTCGGCCTCTTCTTTTTCTTTCGTCTTCGTTGCCATGCGATATTCTCCAAACGGGGGTGTCTGCGCAGCGCCAAGGGAAACGTTCCGGTGCGCGTCCAAACTTTGATACGATTGACCTGTTAAAGTGCGATTAACCCTGATTTCTGGGCGCTCTTTGCGCCGGGCATGCTTGATAAGTGTGTCTTGCGCGGCAAAATTCAACAGCAGGGCCGCGTCAAACTTTTCCGGGGCGACCTGATTCCGGCATTTTCTTCCTTAGTCAAGCCGATTCCATGATTCGGGGGGAAAAAGCGAATCAAATTCAGGATTTAGCCGTCGCGCGCCCGGACATGACGCCGAATCCGTCGAGCAGGGCTTCAGTGGCCTGAAGATTGTCGATCTGATTCTTGATGTCGCCCATCTGCTGGATGAGATGCATGACATTATCATCATCCGCCTCGGCCAAAAGGTTCTCCGCCATTTTCAGTTCGCCGCGCAGCGTGCGCACCTTGTGGTGCAGATGCAGCGCCTGCCGCCAGGCCTCGCGCACGTCTTCAATCGCCGCATCGGGCATGGCCACCCAGAGCTTGGAGCGGGCGACGAGCAGCGAAATCTGTTCAAGGATCGCGCCCTGCCCTGATGTTGCGAGCATTTTTCCCAAGCCCGCCTTCGCCGCCGCGTCCGCCACCGTCAGCACGGTCAGGATCGCCCGGTGCAGCCCCTGCAAAGCCTCGTTCGGCAGCTCCATGTCGGTGAATCCCGCCAAATCCTCCTCGATCAGCTCCGGATGGTTGACCGCCATCATCAGGATCGCGCCTTCGCGCAGCGCCACTCCGGCCTGCGGCCCGCGCACCAAGGCTGACCGCGCCAGCCCGTCCGACACGGCGATGCGGCCCTTGGCGTGGGCCTTTCCAAGTCCCTGCTGCGGCGCGCGCTCACCGCCTCGGCGCGGGCGGTCATTTGAGCCAAAGAACGCCCGCATCCGGTCGCGCAGGTCCTGCCCGTAATGGCGGCGGATGCTTTCGTCCGCGATCGGCGCAACCACTTGGCGCAGCCGCTGCTCCAGCTCGGCCCGCCGCTCCGGCGTGTCGAACGAGCCGGACCCGGTTTCGCGCGACCAGATCATGTCGATCAAGGGCCGCGCCTCGGCGAGCGCCTGCGCAAACGCCTCCGGCCCGCCGGATTTCACCATATCGTCCGGGTCTTTGCCGTCCGGCAGGAGCACGAAGCGCAATGATTTACCCGGCTTCAAGAATGGCAGCGAAAGATCGGCCGCCCTGAGCGCCGCGCGCATGCCCGCGCTGTCGCCGTCAAAGCACAGGACCGGCTCCGGGGCCATGCGCCAGAGCAGCTCCAGCTGGTTCTCCGTCAGCGCCGTGCCGAGCGGCGCGACGACATGATGAAACCCCGCCTGCGCCAGCGCGATGACGTCCATATATCCTTCAACCGCGATAACCGCGCCCTTCTCCTGCACGGATTTGCGCGCTTTGGCGGAATTGTAGAGGATCTGGCCCTTGTGAAAGAGCTCGGTCTCCGGCGAGTTGAGATATTTCGCTGGCGCGTCCGCCGCCATGGCCCGCCCGCCGAATGCGATGACCCGTCCGCGCGAATCTTCGATCGGATACATGATCCGGTCGCGGAACCGGTCATAGGAGACGGGAATGTCATCGCCGAAGACGACAAGGCCGCAGGCTTCGATCTGGTCCTTTGGCAATGCCTTTGCCCGCCAGAAACTCCTTCAGCGCCGAACGGCCTTCCGGCGCAAAGCCGAGCTGGAACGCGCTTTGAGTCTGCGCCGTCAGCCCGCGCCCGCGCAGGTATGCCCGCGCCTTCGCGCCCTCCGGCGCCTGCAGCTTTTCAAGGAACCAGCCTGTCGCCAGCTTCATCACATCATGCAGGCTCGCCCGCTCCTGATCGCGCTTCTCCGCCTCCGGGTCGCGGTCGGGCAGAGCGACACCCGCCAGCGCCGCGATCTGTTCGACGGCCTCCGGAAAGCTCACGCCCTCCAGCTCGACCAGAAAGCGGAAATGATCGCCCGACACGCCGCAGCCGAAGCAGTGGTAGCGGCCCTTGCGGTCCTCGCAGTGGAAGCTCGGCGACTTTTCGCCATGAAACGGACAGTTCGCCCAAAAATCGCCGCGCCCCGGATTGGACTTCTTCTTGTCAAACGTGACGCGCCTGCCGATCACTGAGGAAATCGGCACGCGGTCGCGGATGTCATCGAGGAATGTCGTCGAAAAGCGCATTTGGTCTGTCTAGCGGAGTGGCTGGGGTTTAACCAGCGCATTGAAATATTCAGCTGCGCACAGGTCGCAGACGGGCCAAATTTCATTAGCCGTCAAACATGTTTTTCCCCGGATTCCTGCCAAGTTGATTGACCAATCAATCCGAAAAGGCACATGTTTCATCCATGACTGATTTGCCCCTTCATGTCCTCCTATGAGCGGCTCCCTCGTCCTTCTGCACCTAGGCGGCGCGGTGGCGCTGCTGCTTTGGGCGACCCGCATGGTGCGCACGGGCGTTGAGCGCGGCTTTGGCTCGGCGCTGCGCGAACATGCGCGCAAAGTCCTGCAAAATCCGCTGCTTGCGGCATTAACCGGAATCATTTTGGCAATTGCCTTCCAGAGCGCCACAGCCGTCGGACTGATCGTTTCCGGCTTTGCCGCGCAGTCACTGGTCTCGGTGACCTCCGGTATTATCGCGATGCTGGGCGCGGATCTGGGTTCGGCCATTGCCGTTCGGCTTTTGAGCTTTGACCTCGGCAATCTGGTCCCAGCGCTGCTTCTCGCGGGGACGGTCATTTTCATGTCGGTTACCAACCGGGTCTGGCAGCAGGCCGGGCGCATTTTGGTCGGCATCGGGCTTCTGCTCCTGTCGCTGCGCCTGATCGGCGAGGCGTCGGAGCCGCTGCGCGGCAGCAGCCTGCTGCCGGTCATCGTCGATCATTTCCGCAGTGACTACGCCACCACTTTCATTGTCGCCGCTATCGCAGCCTGGCTGTTCCATTCCAGCGTCGCGGCGATCCTTCTCATCGCCTCGCTGGCCGGCAAAGGCCTCGTGCCGCCGGAAGTCGGCATCATCATGATGCTCGGCGCGAATTTCGGCGGGGCGATGATTGCGGCGGCGCTGACACGGAACGGCGCGCCGGAGCAGCGGGCGGTCATCCTGGGCAATCTCGTTCTGCGCGGCTTCGGCGCGCTCCTCGCCGCCATCGCGGTGTCGCTCTGGCCGCCGGATTTCACCCGGCTTGCCTCAAGCCCGGCGCTGCAGGTTGTTCACGCGCATATCGCCTTCAATCTGCTGCTGCTTGTCATGGGCATGCCGCTCGCGCCGCTGATTTCGCGCCTTGCAAAGCGCTTCACGCAGGCCGGCGCAGCCCGGAACCCGAATGGCGCCTTGCTGGAGGAAACCAGCGCGCTGGACGAAAAGGCTTTGGACACGCCCGCCATCGCACTTGCCAACGCCACCCGCGAAGTGCTGCGCCTGTCAGAGTTGGTGGAGGCGATGCTCACCCGCGTCATCGTTCTTTTCCGCACGGAGACGGAGGGCGATGTTGAGAGCCTCAACGCGTTCGACGACAAGGTCGACAAGCGCCACAATGACATCAAGCTCTATCTCGCCCGCGCCACAACGCGGAAGCTGAACGAGCCGGAGGCGATGCGCTGTCAGGAGCTGGTCAGCGCCTGCGTCAAGCTTGAGCAGGTCGGCGACATCATCACGCGCAACATGCTGGTTCACATCCAGAAGAAGCGCGACCGGCATTTGGAGTTCACCGAGGCTGGCTGGCGCGAGCTTGCCGCGATGCATGCGGCGGTGCTCGCCAACGCCCGGCTCGCATTCAACGTCATTGTCTCACGCGATCAGGACATCGCCTGCCAGCTGGTCATGGAAAAGGACAAGCTGCGCGACGCGGAGAAAATCGCCAGCCTGCATCACTTCGAGCGCCTGCGCGACGGCTCGCCGCAGAGCATCGAGACGAGTTCCATCCATCTCGACACGATCCGCGACTTCAAGGAGATCAACGCGCTTCTCGCCTCGCTCGCCTATCCGATATTGGAGGAACACGGCCTGCTGCGCGGATCGCGCCTGAGCCTGCCGCAATAGCGGTCATTGGGGCGGCGGCGCCGCCCCTCTGCCGGTTCAGGCCATTCACTCAATCGGAACCATCAGATGCGCATAGGGCGTGCCGGCCCACATGACATAAGGTTTGCTTGTGTCCGGCTGGGCGTCCGTCGGATAGCCGGCCATCAGCTCCGTGGCATTCATGATCATGACATGTTTGCCCGTCGTCACCCAGTTGTTGGCGTCGGTCGGCGCCGTCGCGTACGGATCGGTGTTGCTGGCGTCGGAGCCTCCGGCGAGCATGAAGATCAGGCCGACCTTGCCTTTTGGAGGTTCCTTCTTTCCCATCCAGGCCATCGCCCATTCCATCGAATTGGCGTCGCCGCACATTGGGTCATCGCCCGGCGTCGCCGGATCGTTTGGCATGCACCAGTAGCCGTTTGTGCCTTCGCGCAGCGTCTTCATCGAGCCGTCCGACTGCGGGGCGTACACCGCTGCGGCAACGCCGACGGCGGCCGGAGCCGCCGATTCGGCGTTCTTGATAATGGCAGCGTCGTCGGCGCGCGCCAGCTGCGCCGCAGACAAAGCCAGCGCGAACGCGCCGGACGCAATAACCGCATACTTATTCAGAATCGTTTTCATAGTCTTTCTCCCTGAGTTTCATTCCAGGGGAAACGACAGTCAGCTGTCCCACGCTTGCACAATGGTTTGCTTGACGATGCCCTCCGGCCCAAACTCCGCCATTGCCGTGGCGAAGACATGGCAGCCGTCGGGATAAAGGCAGGCTTCGGTGAAGGCCAGGCGGCCGCCGTCAACGACACCGCTTTCAAGCGTGTGCGTCATGTCGCGGCTGTAGACATCCTCGAGATATGCCCCGATGTCAGCCGCCCCTTTGATGATCCGGGGCTTGCTCGGAGGATTGACAGTGTCGATGATCGTGATCACGGCATTGGCCGCATACAGCGCCTTCAGGCTCTTGGCGTCACGGCTCTCGACAGCTTTGCGAATGCCGGAAATGGTAGGTTGATTTTGGCTCATGGCGACCCCCTGATCAAAGCTGATCTGCGGCACGGCACGCCTGAATTGTATTTGCGCAATCACTCTAATTGGCGTTGTGCGCTGACTTGTCAGCGTAAACATTGGCGGGAAGCTTGTCAATCTCAAAAGCACGGCTGACACTGAATACAATTTATGCTTGCATTCATAATTTCCCTGCCGCTTTGCGTGACCCGCTGTTCCAGGAAATAACATGCCGCAAACGGCCCGCGCTCCGTCTTGTCTCCGTCAGGTCAGCGGAATTACTTCGGGCTGTTGACCCAGCCATTCGACTTGAACACTGCCCAGACCGACATGGAATGGCCGTGACCAAGCTCAAACTCATCCTTCAAGAGCTTGATCAGCGCCGCCGCCTTCATATCAGGCGCATAGACGCCGCGCTCTTTGGCAAGCGCGAGGATGCCGTCCGGGTTCAGCCCGGTCTTGGCTTTCACAGCGTCGAGATAGGCTTGGAATGTCATGGTGCGCCTCCTGAATCCTGAAAGATGACTGTGGGGCCGAAGCGGCTGCCGAAGATGGCGCTTCTGCGCAGCGGGTAACCATTCGTCCAATAATTCACTTCACCTGAGAATTGCGTCTTGCAACTTTCACTTCGCGCTGCCACAACCTGCGCCGCATGTCGCAGCCAGCCTCAGGGAGAAATCATGGCAGTTCGAATTGGCAATAACGTCGCTAACACAATCAATGGCACAAACCAAAACGACGTGGTCTTCGCATTTGGCGGTGATGATCTTATCAGCACAGGCGCAGGCAATGATTTTGTGTTCGCGGGAGCGGGCAGTGACCAGATTTTCGCCGGCGACGGCAGCGACTGGGTTTTTGCCGGGACGGGGAATGATTTTGCGGCCGGCGGCAATGGCAATGACTTTCTCTATGGTGAAGCTGGCAACGACGTGCTTGACGGCGGCCGCGGCAGCGACATCGTCGACGGCGGTTCGGGCAGCGACACGCTGATTTTCACCGACGCAGAGCGCGGCGGGCTTGACCGCTACATCGGCGGCAGCGGCGCGGACTCGCTCGTTCTGGAATTCGCGGCGGCGCGCTTTGCGGACCCTGCGGTCAAGGCCGAAGTGATTGCCTACCTCGATTTCCTCGCCGCAGGCGGGACCGGCAATTTCACCTTCACGACCATGAATCTGGTTGTCAGCAGCGTCGAAGCGCTTGTTGTGAAAGTTGACGGCGCCATCATCGACCCGCGCGCAGGCGGCAACACAGCGCCGACCGGCGCTGCTGACAGCTACACAGCAGGTGAGAACGGCGTCCTTGACGTTTCCCCGGCGACGGAGCGCGGCTCGCTCGTTGACAATGACAGCACCGGAACCGGGGCGTTCACGGTTGAGCTGGTGACGGGCCCGGCGAACGGTTCGCTGACGCTGAATGCCGACGGCACGTTCAGCTTCAATCCCGGCACGGCTTTTGATTATCTGGCCGTCGGCCAATCTGCGGTCGAGACATTCACCTACCGTATTGTCAACAGCGCGGGCGCGTCCGCCCCCGTCACAGTGTCCTTGAACATTGCGGGCGCAAACGATGCCGCCACGCTTGGCGGCGTCAATTCCGGAGAGGTGAGCGAGGACAACTCCGTCACGACGGCCGCTGGCGCAATATCGATAGCTGACGCAGATGCAGGGCAGGCGTCGCTCGCCAATCCAGGCACAAGCCAAGGCGCGTATGGCAGCCTCGCGCTGGCTGCGGACGGAACATGGACCTACACGATTGACAACAGCCTGGCCGCGACCCAGGCGCTTGGCGCGGGCGATGCGGCGACGGAAACATTTTCGATCAGCTCGGCCGACGGCACTGCAAACTCGGCCATCACCATCTCCGTCAACGGCATTAATGACGCTGCCACAATTGCCGGCGAATTGATCGGAACGGTGCGCGAGGACAATTTCGATCCTGAAACTGAAAGCTTGATCCTGACTGCATCGGGTCAAGCCATTATTTCCGATGCCGACAGTGGGGAAGCGTTGGCCGCCAATCCCGGCACATATGAAGGCGCCTATGGCGCCATGGTTCTTCAGGCAGACGGCAGCTGGGTTTACACGTTAAACAACGATGTTCTGGCAGTGCAGTCGCTTGGCGAAGATGATGAGATCATTGACACATTCAACATCACTTCGCTTGACGGCTCCGCGAGCGCGCTGATTACGGTCACCGTCGTTGGAACAAACGATTTGCCAAGCATCGACGGTGTCGTGTCGGGAACGGTCAACGAGGACGGGTTCTCTGAGATTGTGGAAGGGGGCAGCCTCACCGCATTCGGAGAGATCACGATTGACGACGTAGACCTTGGCGAATCCGGCATTCCGGAACCTGTGAGCGTCCTTGGCCTCTATGGCTCATTCGAACTCGCCACGGACGGGACCTGGGTTTACACGCTCGATAACGAGCTCGCCGCGCTTCAATCGCTGAGGAGCGGCGAGACCGTCAATGATGAGATCATCATTCCCACAATTGACGGGTCGGGCGCAACGATCAACATTGAAGTAATCGGCAGCGATGACGAATCGGTCATCTATGGCCAGCTCTCGGACACGATCATCCTGCAGTTCGAAGACTCAAGCGCCCAGGGCTTTGTCACTGTTGAAGACATCGACACAGGAGAGTCCGGCGTCATAGAGGCCAATGTGGACGGCTTATACGGCACCTTGTCGCTGCAGGCGGACGGCGAATGGTTCTACGAGCTGCTCAATTACGACCTGCCTTTCGACGAGGCGACCACGCAAATCACTGAATCGTTCGAGATGCAGACTCTGGGAGGCGACTATTTCTACATTGATGTGACGATCCAGCAGGACGGCTTTATTATCGGATAAATCAAGCCGAGCCAGCCACCCAGAAACGCCGCCTGCGGGCGGCGTTTCTATACGAGCAGCGATTTGATCACGCCGCTCGCCTTGCCGAAATCCATCTGCCCGGAATACTTCGCCCGCAGCTCCGCCATCACCTTGCCCATGTCCTTGATGGAGGCCGCGCCGGTCTCGGAGATGATCGCCGCAATGGCGTCTTTGGTTTCAGCATCGGACAATTGCTTGGGCATATAGGCCTGAATGAAGCCGATCTCCTCGCGCTCTTTCGCCGCCAGTTCGGGCCGTCCGCCCTTGTCGTAGATGGCGGCTGATTCTTCGCGCTGCTTCACCATTTTGGTGAAAAGCTGCAACAACTCATCGTCGCTTGCCGCTTCCTTGCCGAGGCCCCGGTTGGCGATGTCGCGGTCCTTGATCGCCGCCTGCATCATGCGCAGCGTCGAAAGCTTGTCCTTTTCGCCCGCTTTCATCGCAATTTTGACGTCTTCGGTGATTTTCTCGCGCATGGTCGCATCCTCTTCGGCGCGGACCATAATCATGGCTGGACAAAAGGTTCAAGCCGTTGACCGGCGCGCATGCCTCCTCTAAGGGACCGGTCTTAGCCAGACATTTTTTTGCGTTCCGCCTGCCGGGTCCCGCCCGCGCATTGCGCCGAGCTGAAAGCGCCGCCATGACCGAGACAGCAACTGCCAAAACGCCGGGATGGACCGTGCAGAAGCCGACCGCCATTTTGGTGCTGGCCGACGGCACGGTGATTGAGGGCAAGGGCGCTGGCGCAACAGGATCGGTCGTGGCCGAAGTCTGCTTCAACACGGCGCTCACCGGCTATCAGGAAATCCTCACCGATCCTTCCTATGCGGACCAGATCGTCACTTTCACTTTCCCGCATATCGGCAATGTCGGCGCCAATGACGAGGACATCGAGGACCTGCATCCGGCCCGCAGGAGCGGCGCGGTCGGCGCCATTTTCAAGGCCGACATCACCAACCCGTCGAGCTACCGCTCGGCCTCGCATTTCAATGACTGGCTGAAAAAGCGCGGCATTGTCGCCCTTTCCGGCATCGACACGCGGGCGCTGACGTCGCTGATCCGTGAAAAAGGCATGCCCAACGCCGTCATTGCGCATGAGCCTTCCGGAAAATTCGACATCGCGGCCCTGAAGAAGCAGGCGCGCGAATGGTCCGGCCTGATCGACCTTGACCTCGCCAAAGATGTGACCTCCGGCCAGAGCCAGACATGGAGCGAAGGCGCATGGGTCTGGAACGAAGGCTTCGCGGCCTCCGAAGCCAACGGCATCCACATCGTGGCGCTCGACTTTGGCGTCAAGCGCAACATTCTGCGGCTGATCGCTGGCCTGGGAGCAAAGGTCACCGTCCTGCCCGCCTCATCGAAGGCCGAAGACGTTCTGGCGATGAAGCCGGACGGCGTGTTCCTCTCGAACGGCCCCGGCGATCCGGCGGCGACCGGCGCTTATGCCGTGCCGGAGATCAAGAAGCTGGTTGAAAGCGGCATTCCCTTGTTCGGCATCTGCCTCGGCCATCAGATGCTGGCGCTGGCGCTCGGCGGCAAGACGGCGAAAATGCATCAGGGCCATCATGGCGCCAACCATCCGGTGAAAGATTTCACCACCGGCAAAGTCGAGATAGTATCGATGAACCACGGCTTTGCGGTCGACACAATGTCTTTGCCCAAAGGCGTCGAGGAAACCCACGTCTCGTTGTTTGACGGCACAAACTGCGGCCTGCGCCTGACCGGAAAGCCGGTCTTTTCCGTGCAGCACCACCCGGAAGCCTCGCCCGGCCCGCAGGATTCGCACTATCTGTTCCGGCGGTTCTTCAACATGATCCGCGAAAAGCGCGGCGAGGCGGCGCTGGCGGAATAGACGCTGCGAAGACAGCCGCACCAGCGCGATCTTGTCCTTGATCTTCTCAAACGCCACATCAGGCAGGGCGCGGTTTGGCGGCGTGTCGCTGACATCAAACGGATCGGCTGTCGCAGCCGCCGAGACTTGACGCACCCTTCCCAGCTGGTGTTCGGATGTATCATCATCACGAACCGGCTGACGCAGGCGCGAAGGCCGCTCAGTGCCGGGTGCGACCCTCACATCCAAATCCGCTTAACCAATTCTCACATATCGGCGTTGAACGTGTCACATGCCTCAAGCTTGCCGGATTTGACGCCGCGCGTGAACCATTCCATCCGCTGCTGCGAAGTCCCGTGGTTGAAACTGTCCGGCACGACAAACCCTTGAGTCTTGCGCTGCAAAGTGTCGTCGCCGATCTGGTTGGCCGCATTCAGCGCCTCTTCGAGGTCGCCTTCTTCAAGGATGCCCTTCTGCGCCGTCGTGCGCGCCCAGATGCCGGCGAAACAGTCGGCCTGCAGCTCGACGCGGATCGACATGGCGTTGGCCTCGCTCTGGCCCATGCTCTGGCGCATCTCGTTGAACTTCGGCAGCACGCCGGTGATGTTCTGCACATGATGGCCGACCTCGTGCGCCAAGACATAGGCCTGCGCGAAATCGCCCTTTGCGCCGAACTGGCGTGACAGCTGGTCGTAGAAGGCAAGATCGATATAGACCTTCTGATCGCCCGGGCAGTAGAATGGCCCGGAAGCGGCGCTGGCAAAACCGCAGGCCGAGCGCACCTGACCGTCGAACAGAACCAGCGTCGGCTCGGGATAATCCTCGCCCAGCGCCTTGAACACGCCCGTCCAAGTGTCCTCGGTCTCGGCAAGGACGACTTTCACAAACGACGACATTTCATCATTCTGCGCCGTAGTGCGCGGCGTGGCAGGCGCTTCGCTCTGCGTCAGCGCCCCGCCCGGATCGCCACCGGTCAGCACCTGCATGGGATCAATACCACAGGCTTTCAGCACGAAAAACAAGACGACCAGCATGACAATGCCGGAAATGCCGCCGCCCCCGCCAAGGCGCAGGCCACCGCCGGGCGCGCGCATCCCGCCTCGCCCGATGCCGCCGGACGAGCCCGACCCGTCACGCTGATCCTCAACATTGTCGCTCTCGCGCCGGCCTTTCCAAAGCATGTCATGCACTCCCAGTCTCACTTCAGTCCTTATGGCAGGTATTGCGGTGAGAGTTCAAGTGACGGATTTTCGGCGCACAACCTTGGAAACCGCCGAAAATGCCGCTATTCATGCAGCTGAAAACCCGAACAGGGTGCGGAGACGGGCCATGCGCGTCATTTTTCTGCTGGGTGCGCTGACTGTTGCGATGCTGCTCTCTGCCGTCCCGTCGCGCGCCGAAGACCAGAGCGCCCGCATCGCCGCGCTCCTGCCGCCGCTCGAGAACAATGCCGGGCTTCTGGACGGCTACAAAGCCTGCCCCGCCGACATTTCTCAAAAGCCGGTCGACCTTGTTTTCCCTGCTCGGCACAGACGAATGGCCGGACCTTGAAGGCTGCGCCGCCGACGTGAAATTTTGCCATGATTCCTGCGTTCAGGGAATGAATGGTCAGGCCTGTTTCAGCCTCGCGCGGGTCTTGCAGGAGCACGGCGCGCCTGCATTTGACCGTCACTACGAGCCGCTCTTTGCCCTCGCCTGCGCCATCGGCAAGCCCGGCGGCTGCACCAACCGCGGCGGCGGCATCCGCAACGGCGGTTATGCCGCCGACCCGTCCAAAAGCTGGAGCGAAGCGGAAAAGGCAACCTGCCTGAGGCGCACATTCAAAATTGCATGTGAGAATGAGGACGCGTGGGGCTGCGCCATGTACGGCCAGTCGCTTTTCACCGGCGAAGGAGGCGCGCAGGACGATGCCGCCGCAGCGGCGGCGTTTGAAAAATCCTGCGCCATCAATCCGGATTTTGACAGCTGCGAATTTGCGCAGATCTTATCTGAGTGACATGAAAGCGCTCGACGCGCAACCGTAAAACGGCGGGCAGGCCTCTGGAGAGAGCCCGCCCGCCGCGCCTCCCGCCGTGACTTACTTCGGCAGCAGAACCTTGTTCACAACATGAATGACGCCGTTCGACTGGTTGACGTCGCCGATCGTCACCTTGGACGAGCCGCCGCTTTCATCGATGATGTAGATGGCGTTGCCGCGCATCGTCGCGGTCAGGGCGTCGCCTGAGACAGCGCTGAAATTATACTTGCCGCCGCCCGCCTTGATGCGCTTCTTCAGCGTCGCCGCCGACAGTTTGCCCGACACGACATGCGCGGTCAGCACCTTGACCAGCGTGTCCTTGGCTTCCGGCTTGAACAGCAAGTCAACCGTGCCGGCGGGCAGCGCGGCAAAACCGGCATTTACCGGCGCGAACACGGTGAACGGCCCCGCGCCCTGCAAAGTCTCGACCAGCCCGCCAGCCTTGACGGCGGCGACCAGCGTCGTGTGGTCTTTCGAATTGACGGCGTTTTCGATAATGTTCTTTTCCGAAAACATCGGCGCGCCGCCGACTTCCTTCATCGCTGGCGAAAGCGGGCGCGGCGAACGAGGCGGCGATGACCAGCGCGGAGGCTGTGCGGGCAAGAGTGTTGAACATGACGATTTTCCTGATTGGGTCTGAGTTGACTTGATTTGAAAGCCCCATCCTCGTGAAGCTCAGGAGGGCAAACGGGCGAATCCGCAGGCAAGTTTCAAAAACCTCAACACGCTTCCATCACGAAACCGTGTGCCTCAAACCGCCCGCCGCTTGTGTCGGAAATGGCCGGTGCTATGCTTTTCCCAAGCCCCTTTTCAGGAGATGCGCAATGAACAAAAACATTTTCGTCAACCTGCCGGTCAAAGACCTCGACAGGTCCAAGGCCTATTTCGCCAAACTCGGCTACACATTCAACGCCCAGTTCACCGACGAAACCGCCGCCTGCATGGTGATCTCCGAAAACATCTACGCCATGCTCATCACCCACGCGCGCTTTGCCGATTTCACGGTCAAAGCCATCGCGGACGCCACAAAGACCACCGAAGTCCTCATCGCCCTCTCCTGCGAGAGCAAGGAGGAAGTCGCTGAGATCGCCGAAAAAGCGCTCGCCGCCGGCGCGACGGAGGCGAAGGAGCCGCAGGATTACGGGTTCATGGTGGTGCGCTCGCTCAATGATCTGGACGGGCATATCTGGGAATATATGTGGATGGATCCGGGGCATGTTGAGGGGTGAGTGGCTCCAGCCTTCCCCCTTGCGGGGAAGGTGGCCGCGTTAGCGGCCGGATGGGGGTGGTGCGGGAAATGCTTAAGTCTCAGGATAAATCGCCAGCCTTTTTCTGCACGTTCAGCATCTTCCTCACCACCCCCATCCGACCGCTTCGCGGCCACCTTCCCCGCAAGGGGGAAGGCTGGAGCCCGCATCTTGATTTCCCGCAGATTTTCCCGCATTCTCACACGCAGGGATTGGGAGGCGGCGGTGAGAACACCATCTTCAGCCACAGTCAGAAAACGCAAACCCGCCGCGAAGGCGGCAACACCCGCGCCCGCCCCCGACGAACCGCTGACCTTCGACGATGACGGCCTCAAGCGCGTCCAAGACATCATCCGCAACGCCCGCGCCACCTGGTTCGCCCTGCTCGGCGCGCTGGTCTTCGCCTCGGTGACGCTGGCGGGCGTCAAGGACATTTCGTTCTTTGTGAACACGGTTGAGACCAAGCTGCCGCTCGCCGATATTTCCGTGCCGGTCGTCTCGTTCTTCTGGGCTGGTTCGCTGCTGACCGCCGCGCTCTACGCATACTTTCATCTCTATCTGGAGCTGCTCTGGCAGGCGCTGGGTGATTTTCCGGCGCGCGACAAAACCGGCGCGCTGCTCGCCGACCGGATTGAGCCGTGGATCGTTGCCGACACCGCGCTGCGCTTCCGCGACTGGCTGCGCACGCCGACATCTGTTTATTGGGCCTCAAAAGCCCCCCTACCGCCTCGCGCCAGCGCTCCATGCCCTGGATCAGCGGCTTCGTCTCGCTCGGCCTCGTCTGGCTCTTCGGCCTTACCGTGATTTTCTGGTTCTGGTGGCGCTCCATGCCCGCGCACGAGCCGTTGCTGACAGGATTTCTTGGAATGGTATTTGCGGGAACGTTTTGGGTTTTTTTGTCAAGTCTAGCGAGCGCCGTGACGCACCTTGCAGACAGGCCAATTCTTCATCGCTCAGTTTCCGCATTCCTACTCTTGCTTGCCGCGCTTTGCTTTACGACTCTGGTTCGAACTTGGTCAGACCCATGGGCGACTCTGCCCAACTATTTGATATCTTCATTCAACAGCGTGACCGGAAAACGAGAGCCTGGCTTATTTAAGGAATATCTCAGTCCCGTTCGCGCCAATCTCTCAGAAGCAGTGTTCACCGAAAAGCCGAAGGGCTGGCAAGGCAAAGAAATAGCCGAAGCCGAGTTTCGCGTGCGCTGGTGCAAGGAGCGTGTTGAACCGAAATGCGCCAATCCGCTTGCAGTCGAGCACCGCGCATTTCCCAGTCAGGAGGAGGAGAGTTCGTTCGAGAAGGCGTGGAAGAAGCGCTGGGCTGCTGAACTGTTCGCTTTCCCAAAGCCGGATTTGCGCAACGTCGATTTTCGCAGGGCAGACCTGTCGGCCGCAAGCCTTGAAGGCGCGAAACTCAGACTTACGAAACTTGATGGTGCCAACCTCGTTGGCGCAAACATTGAAGGCGCGGACCTTACTGGTGCCAGCCTCATGGGCGCTGACCTTAGGGGCGCAAATGTCGAAGGCGCAGATCTTACACGCGCTAAGCTCCAAGGTGCCAGCCTTATCGGTGCCAAACTCGAAGGCACGGTACTTTTTGCCGCAGTACTCGAAGGTGCAATCCTCAGGGACGTGGACCTCGGAGGTGAAAACCTCGGCTATGCAAGACTTCAGGGCGCGATCCTAAACGGAGCCAATCTAGAAGGAGCAGTCCTCAGAGGTGTAAACGCCGAACGCGCGGATTTTCGGAACGCAATTCTCAAAGGTGCGGACCTCACTCGCGCCAGCCTCAACGGCGCTAACTTCTTTCGTGCAAACCTTGAAGGCGCAAACCTCAGGACAGCAAACCTAAAGGTCGCAAACCTCAGCGATGCAAACCTCCGCAGGGCGAACCTCATTGGCGCAAGCCTAAGTAGCGCGCACCTCATTCGAGCGAACCTCGAAGGCGCGAATCTGAGTTCAGCAGACTTCAAGGGCGCGAAACTCCTTAGCGCAATCCTCAATCGAGCGGGCCTTGCTGGTGCCAGTCTGAAAGACGCGGACCTACTACAAGCAGAACTTAATGATGCGGACCTCCGACTCGCAAGCCTCGAAGGCGCAGACCTCACTCGCGCAAACATGGGACACGCGAAGCTGATTGGTGCAAACCTCGCAGGCGCGAAGTTCTTTTTTACAAATCTCGCGAGCGCGGACTTCAGCAAAGCGGTCCTCAATGGCGCGAACTTTTCTGGTGCGAGCCTGAGTGGCGCGAGGCTGTTCGGCAGCCCTTCGAACCCGCTGGCGCTCACTCTCGTCGACCTGAGCGCGGCCAATTTTAGTGCCTCCGCGCTCAGGTTTGCGAAAGTGAGCGCTGAAAATATGGCGCAAGTCTGGAATTTCGCATCAAGTTTTGGCGACGCGTCCGTCGATCTGCCGCACGGCTTTGAGCGGCCATGCCAATGGCCGGGATCAGCACTTAGGGATGCAGAATATTTTGGCCGATGGAGGGGTTGGCTGGTTTCGATTGGCGAACGCGGTAACGTCTTAGAAGTCGACGCCTACCCGCCCATCTTCCCGCCGCCCGAATGCATTCCACGCCGCCGATCTCAGTAGCGCCACCCCACCCGTTCCGCGATCCACATCTTGATCAGCGCCTGCCGCGTCACGCCGAGCCGTTTGGCCTGGCGGTCGAGGCCGGCGACGACCCAGGCTTGGTCCTGCTTCGCTCTTCGAGCTTCGCAGGATGGGGAGACTTAAAATGGACCGTCACTTTATTTTGCAGGATATGGCACCCAATCCTGCGAAGCTCCGCAGGAGCGAAGCAGGACAGCGCCATACCATCTGTCCGCTCCGCCTACTTTGGTCTTCCCCCTGTGAATCCCTTCGCCAAGGGCTTCCCCTCCCCGCCCCGTTCCCCTATACCCCCCGCTTAGCCCATAGAATCCTTTCGCGCCCCCGCCCGGTCCTCCCCCGGTTCGGGCCTTTGGCGCAAGCACGTCGGAAAGCGGGATATGCCCAAGCGGACAGATATCAAGTCGATCCTGATCATCGGCGCGGGGCCGATCATCATCGGCCAGGCCTGCGAGTTTGATTATTCGGGGACGCAGGCATGCAAAGCCTTAAAGGCAGAAGGCTACCGGGTCATTCTGGTCAATTCCAACCCGGCGACCATCATGACCGACCCGGAGCTGGCGGACGCGACTTATATTGAGCCGATCACGCCGGAGATTGTCGCGAAAATCATCGCCAAGGAGCGGCCCGACGCGCTGCTGCCGACCATGGGCGGGCAGACGGCGCTGAACACGGCGCTTTCGCTGCGGCGCATGGGCGTTTTGGAGCGCTACAATGTCGAGATGATCGGCGCGAACGCCGAGGCCATCGACATGGCGGAGGACCGGGCTTTGTTCCGCGAGGCGATGAAGCGGATCGGGCTGGAAACGCCGCGCTCGATGCTCGCCAACGCCACGGATGTGAAGGACCTTGACCGGCAGGCGCACAAGGGGAAGCGCGCCGCCTTGAAAGACACGCTGTCCGGCGATGAGCTGGACGCGGCGCTCGACCGGCTGGAGAATGAATGGAACCTCGGCGAGAGCGACCGCAAGCAGCGCTATATCAGCCACGCCATGGCGATCGCCGCCCGCGCCATTGACGAGATCGGCCTGCCGCTGATCATCCGGCCCTCTTTCACCATGGGCGGCACCGGCGGCGGCATCGCCTATAACCGGTCGGAGTTTTTCGACATCATTGGAAGCGGCCTCGACGCCTCGCCGACGACGGAAGTCTTGATCGAGGAATCGGTCTTGGGCTGGAAGGAATATGAGATGGAAGTCGTCCGCGACAAGGCGGACAATTGCATCATCATCTGCTCCATCGAAAACCTCGACCCGATGGGCGTGCACACGGGCAACTCGATCACCGTCGCCCCGGCGCTGACGCTGACCGACAAGGAATATCAGATCATGCGCAACGCCTCCATCGCGGTGCTGCGCGAGATTGGGGTGGAGACCGGCGGCTCCAATGTGCAGTTCGCGGTGAACCCCGCCGATGGGCGGCTGGTCGTCATCGAGATGAACCCGCGCGTCTCGCGCTCCTCGGCGCTGGCGTCGAAAGCCACCGGCTTTCCCATCGCCAAGATCGCGGCGAAGCTCTCCGTCGGCTATACGCTGGATGAGCTTGAAAATGACATTACCGGCGGCGCGACGCCGGCCTCGTTCGAGCCGTCGATTGATTATGTCGTCACAAAGATTCCGCGCTTCGCCTTTGAAAAATTTCCCGGCGCGTCCAATGTCCTGACCACGGCGATGAAGTCGGTCGGCGAAGTCATGGCGATTGGGCGGACGTTTCAGGAGAGCCTGCAGAAAGCCCTGCGCGGTCTCGAAACCGGCCTGACGGGCTTGGACGAAATCGAAATCCCCGGCATCGGCACGGGCGATGACCGCAACGCCATCCGCGCAGCGCTCGGCACGCCGACGCCGGATCGCCTCCGCATGGTCACGCAAGCCATGCGGCTTGGCCTGACCAATGAAGCGATCCACGACAGCTGCAAGATCGATCCATGGTTCCTCGAACAGCTGCGCGAAATCATCGACATGGAAGCCCGCATCCGCGAGCACGGTCTGCCGCAGGACGCGGAAAATCTGCGCATGTTGAAAAGCATGGGCTTTTCCGACGCGCGCCTCGCCGCGCTGACCGGCAAGCGCGGCTCGGAAGTGGCGAAGCTGCGCAACAGCCTGAAAGTCCATCCGGTCTATAAGCGCATCGACACCTGCGCCGCCGAATTCGCATCGCCGACGGCCTACATGTATTCGACTTATGAGACGCCCTTTGTCGGCGAGACGCGCTCGGAAGCGCAGGTCTCGGACCGGAAAAAAGTCGTCATTCTCGGCGGCGGGCCGAACCGGATCGGCCAGGGCATCGAGTTCGATTATTGCTGCTGCCACGCCTCCTTCGCCCTGCGCGAGGCGGGCTATGAATCGATCATGATCAACTGCAATCCGGAAACCGTGTCCACCGATTATGACACGAGCGACCGGCTGTATTTTGACCCGCTGACCGCCGAAGATGTGCTCGAAATCCTGCGCGTCGAGCGGGAGGCGGGCACGCTGCACGGCGTCATCGTGCAGTTCGGCGGCCAGACGCCGCTGAAATTGGCCGATGCGCTGGAGCGCGCCGGCATCCCTATTCTCGGCACCACGCCGGACGCGATTGACTTGGCCGAAGACCGCGACCGGTTCCAGAAACTGCTGGTGAAGCTCGACCTCACCCAGCCGCAGAACGGCATCGCCTATTCGGTCGAGCAGTCGCGCACCATCGCTTCCGAACTGGGCTTCCCGCTGGTCGTGCGCCCGTCTTATGTCTTGGGCGGCCGCGCCATGCAGATCATCAATGACGAAGGCACGCTGCAAAATTATCTGCTGGAGACCGTGCCGGGCCTCGTCACCGAGGACATCAAGGCGAAATATCCGAACGACAAGACCGGCCAGATCAACACTTTATTGGGCAAGAACCCGCTGCTGTTCGACCGCTATCTGACCGACGCCGTCGAGGTCGATGTGGACTGTCTGTGCGATGGCGAGGACGTTTATATTTCCGGCATCATGGAGCATATCGAAGAGGCGGGCATCCATTCCGGCGATAGCGCCTGCTCGCTGCCGATCCATACGCTCTCCGACAAGGTCGTCGCCGAACTCGAAGAGCAGACCGCCGCGCTCGCCCGCGCGCTCAAAGTCGGCGGGCTGATGAATGTGCAATATGCGATCAAGGGCGACGAGGTTTACGTGCTCGAAGTCAACCCGCGCGCCTCGCGCACCGTGCCCTTCGTCGCCAAAGCAATTGGCCTGCCCATCGCCAAAATCGCCGCGCGGATCATGGCCGGCGAAAAGCTGAACGAAGCCATCGCCCATTATGGCGAGCGCGTTGATCAGAAGCAGATGAAACACGTCGCAGTGAAGGAAGCCGTCTTCCCCTTTGCCCGCTTCCCCGGCGTTGACATCCTGCTCGGCCCCGAAATGCGCTCCACCGGCGAGGTCATGGGCCTCGACCGCGACTTCGCCATGGCCTACGCCAAAGCCCAGCTCGGCGCGGGCGTTGACCTGCCACGCTCCGGCACGCTGTTCGTCTCGGTCAAGGACAGCGACAAGTCCCGCATCCTGCCCGCCGTGGACACATTGTCGAAGCTCGGCTTCAAGATCATGGCCACCACCGGCACGGCGAACTTCTTGCGGGACAACGGCATCCAGGCCGAAAAAATCAACAAGGTCCTGGAAGGCCGCCCCCACATCGAAGACGCCATCCGCAACCGCCAGGTCCAGCTTGTTTTCAACACGACGGACGGCGCAAAAGCCGAGAGCGACAGCAAATCCCTGCGCCGCGCAACGCTGATGCAGAAGGTGCCCTATTCAACAACCCTCTCCGGCGCCCTCGCGGCGGTCGAGGCGATCGCGGCGCTGAAGGCGGGGAATTTTGAGGTGCGGCCGCTGCAGGATTATGTGTGAGGTTAGCTTGAATAGTCCTCCGGCAGAGCCACCCACGGGTCGTCATCCCGGAATCGCGCAGCGATATCCGGGACCCATTCCGGCGAAGAACGCTGTTCTGCGTCCTTTCTCCGTCCGGCAACATTCCGGCATGGGTCCCGGCTCGCGTCGCTGCGCTCCTTGGCCGGGATGACGGGCATTGGGGAAACCTTCATCTGCTGAGTTGATAACGACGCATGTGGAAGTTGCGCACTGTTTGTGGCAACGACTGAAGGGCAAGGGCGAGACACAAATTTACTGGAACAGGCGCATGAATAACTTCGTCGAGATCGAAGGTCACAAAGCCACGAAATCCTTTGACCGCGAGACTGGTCTGTTTCGCGGCGAATTCACCGGTCTCAATGGCGGCGCTGATTTCTACGCCTCGTCCCCCGAACAGTTGATCATTGAAGGGCGCAAATCGCTGAATGTCTTTCTTCAGCTTTGCGCCGAAAATGGAATCGAGCCTCTCAAATCACACGACGTCAGGCTCGACGCCCTGCGCCGCGACATTGCAGAAGGACATGCAAGTGGTGAATCCGAGCCGCTCGATATGGCGGCGATCAAGCTGGAAGTCCGCAACACCGGGAACTTCTAGCGACGCCAGCGCAGCATAGTTGCCAAAATACAACTCCCGCCTCCCCGCCTTCAACCTCCCCGCACATTCCCCTTGCGTCACCATCCCGATGCGCCTATCCGCCCGCCTCCCGGATGACACCGTCCGAGCCGAACGCGGTTCAAGCTCGTGAGCTTGGCCGACGCGCCCCCGCTGGGTCAGCGTGTGTTGTGGCCGGAAAAAGACGTTTGGGATTGGTATGAAGCTCAGTGTTAGAGCAACAGCCGCAAAACCAAAGGTCACGGATGAGAGTCCTGCCGATGCACCATTTGCAAAACCCTGATTAGAGGTAAATTTTTTCGGGCATCAGAATAGAACTGGGTACTGCCATCAGCGGCTGTACGCAAGCACGGAACGCGGCGCAAATTGGACAGCGCGCATCCTTATCGATCTTTTAGTAGCCGATCGCGCACCCGTCTTTGCGATGGTCGGAGCCGCCGATCAGAACGCCCGTCTCCCAGTCAACGACAATGCCTTGCCCGCCGCCATGCGGCATCCGGCGGAGCGCAACGTCGTGGCCTCGCGCCTTCAATCCGGCAACCGTCTCTTCGGACACGCCGCGTTCGACCTCGGTGATCTCATCGGCATAGAATGCGCGCGGCGCGTCAATCGCCTGCTGAATGTCCATGCCATAGTCCACCATGCTGGTGATCACATGCGCCTGGCCCATCGGTTGGAAGTCAGCGCCCATCACACCGAACGACATCTCACAGCGTCCGCCACGCATGGCGAGCGCCGGCATCATCGTGTGCATCGGGCGCTTGCCGGGCGCGATGGTGTTCGGGTGGCCCGGCGCGATCACGAAGCCGGTGCCGCGGTTGTGCAGCATCACGCCGGTCCTTTCGGTGCAGATGCCTGTCCCAAATCCGGAATAGAGCGAACTGATCAGTGACACCGCCATGCGGTCGCGGTCGACCACGGCAAGATAGACCGTGTCGCTCGAATGCGGCGGCGACTTTGGCAGCGGCACGCGCTTGCCTGGGTCGAACAGTTTGGCGAGCTTCTGCGCAAAGCCCTTTTCGAGAAGGTCCGCGACCGGTTCGCGCATGTGATCCGAATCCGCCAAGCGCGTGTTGCGCACGCCTAAGGCAAGCCGCGCGGCTTCGAGCTCAAGATGCAGCCGCTGCGCGCCAGCTGGATCTAGTTCCTTGAGGTTGAACTGCTCAAGGATGTTCAGCATGAGCAAGGCGGTCACACCCTGCCCGTTTGGAGGCAGCTGAACGACATCGAGTCCGCGATAGTTCGTCGAAATCGGCTCAACGACATCGCCCTTGTGCCTTGCAATATCTTCGACCGTGAGCAGCCCGCCGGCAGCCTGGACGGTCGCGGCGATATCGGCTGCGATCACGCCCTCATAGAACGCCTTGGCCCCGCTTGCAGCGATGGACTTCAGGGTTGCGGCCAGCGCCGGCATTCGCATCAGATGGCCAACCTCGGGCGCTTTGCCATTGACCAGATAGTGCTTCACCGAGCCGGCGTGCGGCGCCAGCTTGCCGGAAAAAGTTTCCCAGTCCGCAGCGACGCGCGGCGCCACCGGAAAGCCGTTTTCGGCACAGCCGATGGCGTGCTGCAAAGCTTTGCCGAGGCCAAACCGGCCGTGCGCTTTCAGAATCGCCTGCCACGCCTCGACCGCGCCCGGCACTGTGACAGCATGCGGCGAGGTCACCGGAATTTTGTGCAGTATCCCTGCCGCGAGCATGCGCTCAGTCGTGGCGGCAGATGCGGCGCGGCCGGAGCCATTATAGCCCCACACGGGTGCATCCGTCCTGGCGACAAGGCAAAAGCAGTCCCCGCCAATGCCCGTCATTGCCGGCTCGACCACGCACAGCGTGGCGACGGCCGCAACAGCGGCATCGGCGGCCGTCCCGCCAGCCTTGAGAACATCAATGGCGGCAATGCTCGCCAGAGGATGGGAGGTCGCAGCCATCCCCTCGCGGGCGAAGACGGGCGAGCGGCCGGGCAAGTGAAAATCGCGGGATCCCATAAGCGCTTGACCAAGGCTGACGCAAGAAAAACTACAGCCAAATCTCAACGTGTCAATACAATTGCAGGGCTTCAACCTATTCTTACCCGGGCATGGCTTCGTCTGAAACTTCAAAAAGTTCGGCGCGTGCGAACTTTGTTGACCGTCAGAGCTTGTTGGGAATATTGGACGGTTCAGGCCGCTCTGCTGCGAACGCACAGCATAGTTGCCAAAATACAACTCCCCGCCGCCCGCCTTCAACCTCCCCGCACAATCCCCTTGCGTCGCCATCCCGTTGCGCCCAGACGCCCGCCTCCCGGATGACACCGTCCGGGCCGAACGCGGTCCAAGCTCGTGAGCTTGGCTGACACGCCCCCGCTGGGCAAGCGTGTGTTGAGGCCGGGAAAAGACATTTGGGATTGGAGTGCAGCGCGGTGGATATTGCGTCCGCTACCGGTCAGGTGAAATCGGTTGGACTTGCTCCAGATAGGCTTCTATCGGCTCCAACCCTTCAAGTCCCGGCATGCCTGCGATGGCTTCACTGGGTGTGCACCATGGATATGGCAGACCTGAAAGCCAGCCCATGATGGCGTCGATTTCGGTTTCTTGGAAGATGTGCATCACATCGATTGTGATGATGAGCCTTTCGGCAAGACACAGCTCATCGGCGGTGAAATACCAGTCATAGCGTCCGCAGCCGACCCGGATTGGACCGTTGTTCTTTGCCGACATGCCGACAAGCCAGTGACAGGGAAAATGCCGTCTGTTGGCAGCGGTGGGGCGTGAGAGGCAGAAGGTGTGGACATTCTCCATGTCATTGGCGAAGCGCCGCCCGATTATGTCTTCAATTGCGGACAGGCCGCTTGCGTAGCCAGGAAACGAGATGGCATCGGTCTTCACCACCATCTCCAGCTCGGCGTCCGCAGTGAACGCCCTCCGCATCAGGAAAGGACGGTTTCCGTCCTTCGCAAAGAAATACGTGCTGACGGCATCGGAGGGCGTGGCCATGCTGTCTTCCCATCTGGTTCAAAAGCTAGCACGCCCATGCTGATGGCTCAAGAACGCCGACGCTTCGCTGGCCCGGCATCGGCGCGCATTTGACATTCATGGACCATGAACCGGCCTTCATTCTGGAGGGGTGCCACATCGGAGGCGCACAAAGGTTGCGGAAGCATCTCAGGGGGCGGTCTTTTCGGACGTGTTTATTGGCGTAATTCAGGTTTCAGGCCGTCCTCCCAAACTCTCGAACCACCGCCAAACCGAAGCCGTGTGAGGGTTCTCCAGCTCCCCCGCATTGGTCACGGCAAACCATGACTTTCCCGAACTCAACGTCCGCGCTCCAATGGCGGTAAGACTTCCCTCCTCAAGCGCGCCCTGCGCCAACGCCAGGCTTGCCAGCACCACGCCAAGCCCCGCCTCCGCCGCCGCCATTGCGGCGTCGCTGTCGCTGAAATCCAGCACGCCGGGCAGACGCGAGCACATCAGTCCGCCTTGCTCAAAATAATCCTCCCAGTCCGGCAAGCCCTCATCATGAATGAGCGGCAGCGCGGCAATTTCCTCGTCCGTCAGCGGAGCATCAGGAGCAAGGAGCTTGGAAGCGAGCGGGCAGCGCACATCCTCCGCAAGCCGGATTGACAACAGACCCTGCGGTGCCTCGCTGGCATAAACGATACCAATACTCACCTCCATCGAGCTGAAATCCACTTCGGCTCCCGATGTGTCCAGCCAAGGCTGGCAGTCCGGGCAGGCGGCGAGCAGGTCGCCCAGCCTGGGCAGCAGCCAGCGACGGCCGAAATCGCGCGGCGCATAGATGACGACGCTTGAGGCGCGGCGGAACGGCTCCAGCCGCTGCTGCGCGGCGTCAAGATCATCCAGCGCCTGGCGCACCGAACGCTGATACACCCGCCCCGCATCGGTCAATTGCACGCTTCGCCCGACGCGCAGGAACAGGGGCTGCCCCACCCGCTCTTCCAGAAGCCGGATTTCGTGGCTGACGGCGGATTGCGACAGTCCCAGCTCCTCTGCAGCCTTGCTGAAACTGCCGAGACGTGACGCGGCTTCAAATCCCTGCAAAAACTGCAGCGGCGGAACGTTTCGATAGCGCCTCATACATGAATCCCATTCATCTAAAAGCGGAATGCTTCTTGTTTGTTCCAATCCCGCCTTGCTGTCAAACTCCAAAGCAGCAGGGAAATTTGGAGCCATAGGCCGTGAACATCGCGACTTCCGTCAACAGCAAACCGATGAATGGAACCGCACTGAAAAGCGGCGTGCGCCGTCCGGCGGATTTCGAGCCGCACAGCCAGACATGGATGGCCTGGCCTCACCGGGCTGACCTTTATGGCGAAGACCTGAAAGCCATTCAAATGGGTTATGTCGAAGTCGCCCAGGCAATCGCGCAGTTCGAGCCGGTGAGCATGGTGGCTCATCCCAAACACGCCAAGACCGCGCGGACCATGCTCGGAAACCATGCGTCCGTTATTGAAATTCCCATTGACGACTGCTGGATACGCGATTCCGGTCCGACCTTTGTCCGGCAGGCCGACAACAGCCTCGCGGGCGTGTCGTGGCGCTTCAATGCCTGGGGCGGCAAGCATTCGCCGTTCGACGCGGATGATGCGCTGGCGGGGCATATCCTCGCGGATCAGAATGTGCCGATGCGCCGTTCCTGGCTGTATTGCGAGGGCGGGTCGCTGTGCTGCGATGGCGAGGGCACGCTGATCGTCACCGAGACCTCGGTTCTCAACCCCAACCGCAACCCTGGCATCTCGAAGGCATTTGCCGAGGCCGAGCTGAAGGCGATGCTGGGCGTTGAAAAAGTCATCTGGCTGCCGGGCGATCCGCTTGACATGGAAACCGACGGCCATATCGACGGCATGTGCTGCTATGTGCGGCCCGGCGTTGTTCTGTTCGAATTCAACCCGGACCCGGACGATGTGCATGGCCGCATCCTTGAGCAGAACCTGGCGGTCCTGAAAAATGAGTGCGACGCAAAGGGGCGCAGGATCGAAATCATCCCCCTGCCGGAGGCCGCCGAAGCGACGGTGACCAGCGACGTCTTCTGCCGCTCCTACATCAATTTCTATCTGCCGAACGGCGGCGTCATCCTGCCGGTTTATGGCATTTCATCCGACGCCGAAGCGATACGAGTTGTCTCGAAAGCCTATCCGGACCGTAAGGTGGTTCCCATCGACGTGAACATCATTGCGCCGGGCGGCGGGTCGATCCACTGTATCACGCAAGAGCAGTTTGCCGGGAATTGAGCGCTATGATGACCAGAAGAAATCTTCTCGCGAGGGGCGCCGCAGGCCTCGCCGCGCTGCATATTTCAGGCGGCGCGGCGATGGCGGACGGCTATACAAGCTCGGCCAAATCCGCCGGGTTCCGCTTCCCGCTGGAATCCGATCCGCATCTGCGCACCTTCATGCAATGGCCGTCGCGCAAATCGATCTATGGCAGCATGGACGCGCTAGCCGATGTGCGCGAAAAAATCGCCCTGATCGCCAACAGCATCGCGAAATTCGAACCGGTCGTCATGCTGGCGCGGCCGGAACAGATCGCGGACGCGCAGGAGTTTCTGAAGAGCGGTGTCGAGCTTTGGCCGATTGAGACGGAAGACCTGTGGTGCCGCGATTCCGGGCCAAGCTTCGTTGTCAATGCCAAGGGCGAACTCGCCTGCACCGAGTTCAATTTCAACGGCTGGGGCGGTAAGCAGACCCACAAAGACGACGGCCGCATCGCGCGGCGCTGCGCCGAAAAGCTCGGCCTGACGATGTTCGACAACGGCCTTGTTGGCGAAGGCGGCGGCGTTGAGGTTGACGGTCAGGGCACGGCGATGGCCCACGCCAGCTGCTGGGTGAACCCCAACCGCAATTCGGGCAGCATGGAAGAAGTCGAAAAACTTCTGCTCGACGCCCTTGGCGCGGAGAAAATGATCTGGGCGCCGGGGATCAAAGACGCGGACATCACCGACTATCATATCGACGCGCTCGCCCGTTTCGTCAAGCCGGGGCAGGTCCTGATCCAGCTTCCGGACAAGATTGACCAGAATGATCCATGGTCGGTTTCCGCTTTCGAGACTTATGAAATTCTGAAGAAGGCCACGGACGCGCAGGGCAACAAGCTCGATATCGTCGTCCTGCCCTCGCCCGTCGATATCCGATCGGAGAACGAGGAGTTCGTCTCAAGCTATGTGAATTATTACGTCTGCAACGATGCGGTCATCGGCGCGGAGTTCGGCGACGACAGAGCCGACGCGGAAGCCGCGCGCATCTTAGGCCAACTCTATCCGGGTCGCGAAATTGTCAGCCTCAATGTCGATCCGATCGGCGAGGCCGGCGGCGGCATCCATTGTGCGACACAGCAGCAGCCGAAGGGCGCATGAGGAAATAATGATGAAAAACCTGGTCGTTGCCGCAGTTCAAATTGCATGTTCTGACGATCTCAATGCCAATCTCGACAAATTGGAAACCCACGTCCGCAGCGCAGCGGCGCGCGGGGCAAAACTGATTGTGCTGCAGGAGCTTTTTGAAGGACCGTATTTCTGCGTTGATATTGACACAAAGCATATGGTCCGCGCCAAGCCGCTTGAGAACCATTCAACCATCAGCCGTTTCTCCAGCCTTGCCCGCGAGCTGGGCGTCGTGCTGCCGGTGTCGCTGTTTGAACGCGACGGCGCGCGCTGCTTCAACTCTCTGGTGATGATCGACGCGGACGGCAAGCCGCTGAAGACCTACCGCAAGAGCCATATCCCTGACTCGCCCGGCTACACCGAGAAATTCTATTTCGCCGACGGCGACACCGGCTTCATGGCGCAGGAAACCGCCGTGGGCAGGATCGGCGCGGGCATCTGCTGGGACCAATGGTTCCCGGAAGCCGCGCGGTGCATGGTGCTGGGCGGTGCGGACATTCTCATTTATCCGACCGCCATCGGCTCCGAACCCTCCTATCCCGCCTGGGATTCGCGCGATCACTGGCAGCGCGTCATGCAAGGGCATTCCGGCGCGAACCTGACGCCGCTGATCGCCGCCAACCG
>CAWDIY010000010.1:0-112614 GCA_963802455.1 uncultured Alphaproteobacteria bacterium
ACAGATTTTCCGCCCACCGCCGTATCAGATAATGCGCGATCGATCCCTCCGGCGGCACTTGCCAGCCTTTGTCGTGGCTGCCGTCCATCATCGCCCGCACCTCGGCGCGGGAGAACCAGCCGCCGCTCTCCAGCTCGTCCTTCTCCAGCACGATATCCGAATTCAGCGCTTCGGCCACGCAGCCGATCATCAGCGAATGCGGGAAGGGCCAGGGCTGGCTGGCGATGTAGGTGACTTCGCCCGTCCTGATGCCCGCCTCCTCCAGCGTCTCGCGCCGCACGGCTTCCTCGATTGTCTCACCCGGCTCAATGAAGCCTGCGAGGCACGAGACCATGTTTTCCGGAAACCGCGCGCTGCGGGCCAATAGGCATGTGTCGCCATGCGTTATGAGCATGATCGTCACCGGATCGGTGCGCGGGAAATGCTCCTTGGCGCAGCCTTCGCAGACGCGCTTGTAGCCGCCGGACTCCGGCCGGGTCGCCGCGCCGCATGTTCCGCAGAAACGGCAGGAGGCGTTCCATGACAAGAGAGCCGAAGCCTGCGCGATTTCGCCGAGCACCGGGCCGGGAACGAGATTGCCCGCAAACAGCGGCCTTATGTCCGATGCGTCGAATGGAACGGGCAGCCGGTCGGGCGCGAGCGGCACGGGAACTGCGATATGCGGCGCGTCGGCGAGAAAGCCGAGCAGGACGGCGGAGGAAAAGTCGGGGTTCAGCTGCTCGATTTGCTTCAGTGAAAAATGGCATTCAACCGCATCTTCCGACAGTCTTTCGATGACGGGCTTGCCTTCCGACATGCAGATGAAGCGGGCGTCCGGATTGGAAATGGCCCCGGCCAGCGAATCTGCGCCGCGCTTCTCGGCCAGACGCCATAAAGGGTTGCCGCTGAAGGCAATGGAGGGGACGGGATGCGGCATGGGATTTGACCAAATGGTTTAAAAACGAATCAATCTGGCCGCACACTACAAAATAAGCGGGCCAAACTCATCCCGGATTTTTGCAATCAAGCCATCATTTTCGCCGTAGGGTTGCCGCGCGCCAAAGCCCCAGACCGGCCCCGGCCAGTTCGCATCGCCCGCATTGCGCGCCACGACATGCACATGCAGCTGCCGCACGATGTTGCCGAGCGCGGCGGTGTTGATCTTCTCGCACGCCGTCACCCGCTTCAGCGCCGCGCCTGCGAGGAAGGATTCCTGCGCTAAGAGCCTTTGCTGGCCCGGTTCAAGATCATGAATCTCGACCGCACCCGCAATCTGCGGAATAAGCAGCAGCCAGGGCCAGCGCGCGTCATTCATCAGCCTCACTTGGCAGAGGCCAAGCTCGCCCACCTCCAGCGAGTCGTTTTCGAGCCGCGCATCAAGGCGAAACGGGTTCATGCGCCATCTTTCCATTGCTCCTTGCCTGCAGCGCGAAATGCGCCATCACGGCGGCAAACACAATGGCCCCGCCGATGAGCGTGGCGTTCTGCGGCGTCTCGGCGAAAAACAGCCAGACCCAGACCGGCGCCAGCGGCGCGTCGAGCGCCCCGATCAGGGCCGTCTCCGTCGGCGGCAGAAGCCGCGAGCCATAGGCGAACAGGATGAAGCCGGCCGCCATGGAGAGAATGCCGAACGCGGCAAGGATGAAGAGTTCGGAAACAGGCGGAATGCCGGGGCCGCTGAACGGCAGCGAGATCATCGCGCTGATGAAGGTCGAGACGCAGGCGGCGGCGAGCAGGTCAATCTGCGTGTGCCTGCGCGCCAGCACCATCAGCCCCGCCATGGCGAACGTCATGCCGAAGGCCAGCAGGTCGCCGGAAATATGCCCTTCGCCCGCGCCGAAGCCGACCATCACCGCAACGCCGATGAGCGCAAACAGGCTGGAAACCAGCGCCGTCGCGCGACGGCGTCTCGCGCATCACCATAAAGCCCAGCCCGCCCGCGACAAACGGGATCACCGCATAAATCACCGCCACATGCGCGACGCTCGTCAGCCGGAACGCGGCGATAAACATCTGCATCGCCGCCGCGCCGATGATCGCGTAAAGAAAGCCCCACCGGTCCATCCGCGCCAGCCGCCCGAACGCGCCGGTTCCTTCTTCAAACACCATATAGGCGAAAAACCCCAGCGACCCGAATATGCCGCGCCACAGCAGCATGGTCGGCGTGTCCACCGAGATGATCCGCGTGAACAGCCCCGCCGTGCTCCAGACGAGGGCGGAGAGGGTGACGAGGAGGATGCCGAGGCGGTAGGCGCGGTGGGGGTTCATGGGGGGATTGCTAGCGCGGAATGGCGCAGGCGCATAGCGGCTTTGCGACGCGATCGAATGACTGCTGCCACAAACCGACAGAGCGGGGCGGTTTGATTTTCAGACGGAGGTCAGCGGCGCCAGATTGCCTTGTCTGAATTGTTTTCGATTGCGGAAGTGACGCAGCAACGTTTGATAGGCGGCTGGGGCTCGAGAGCCGTGGTTGGAACTTTCCACTGCTATGACCGCAATGGGCCCACTGCGGTCGTTTCACTTTGAATAGCGAAACTCCTAAAGTTGCCGCACAGACCACGCCTTCACCCGCAACTTGAGGCGAGTCCCTTAGCCGCCTGACATCGATGTTCGCCTGCTGGGACAGAGGCAGGAAGTAGCGGTGAGCGTCTTTCAGTTAGGATAGCGCCTTATAAGTGAGGCGTTATTAGCATATTTTGGCATTAGTGACCAGTATACGAGGCACTATTGTATGCCCCACTTGACACTTCGGTAATGCTCCATGTATTGGTCGCTAACCTCAGTTTCTGGGCTTACTGCATCATATGCGAGGCACTACCGTGGAGAAAAATCAAGCAGTCCGACAGCAGTTAAGCAGGATTGGGGAACGACTCGCTGGGATACGTCTTTCTCGGAACCTGACCCAAGGGCAACTCGGCGACCTTGCTGGGAGTTCGCGAAATACCATCCGACGCCTCGAAGCGGGAGAGGTGGTATCGCTAGAGACATTCGTTCGCGTATTGGCCGCGCTCGATCTCGGGACGGATCTCGACGCCATGTTGCCCGATCCACGAGTGAGGCCTGTGGATCGTGTTCGCCTGCAGGGGAACGAGCGTCGGCGCGCTCGTCCGGAGGAGGATGCAACGCGGAAGGCATCCACTTGGGCATGGGGCGAGGAGGCTGATAAGTGACCGACGCAACCGTTCGCCTGTGGGGGCGCGACATCGGTGCTGTTAGCTGGCTGGACGACCGGCAGATGGCAGTGTTCCAGTACATGCCGGAGTTCTTGGGCAGCAGCATTGAGCTCTCCCCCATCGCCATGCCTTTGCGCCGGGACCCATACGAATTCCCTGCTCTCGCGAAGGAGGCCTTCAAGGGATTGCCTGGCATGCTCGCTGACTCGTTACCTGACAAATTCGGCAACGCATTGATCGATGCCTGGCTGGTGGCTCACGGGCGGACTGCGAACAGCTTCAATCCCGTGGAGCGCCTCTGCTATATAGGGACTCGAGGCATGGGGGCGCTCGAATTCCACCCGACCATTCTCAAGGCTGCCAACAGATCGCGCCGGCTGCAGATCAAAGATCTGGTCGATCTTGCGAACCAAGTACTGAATTCGCGGGAAGAGCTTGGTGGTGTTCTAGCAGGCGACGACGGCGACCGCGAAACCCTAGAGGATATTCTGCGCGTTGGCACGTCCGCCGGCGGTGCGCGGGCCAAGGCCGTCCTCGCCTGGAACGAGCAGACTGGGGAGTTCCGCTCTGGACAGATCAAGGCTGGCGAGGGGTTCACATATTGGCTGGTGAAGTTCGATGGCATTAACAACAACAGGGACAAGGAGCTGGCGGACCCACAGGGCTTCGGTCAGGTCGAGTACGCCTTCTCCCTAATGGCTCGGGCAGCCGGCATCGACATGACGGAATGCCGACTTCACCGGGAAGGCAGTCGGGCTCACTTTATGACCCACCGGTTCGATCGCACAGCAAAGGGCCAGAAACTGCATATGCAGTCTCTCGCCGCGCTGCGCCATTTCGACTTCAACTCCGCTGGCGCTTACTCGTATGAGCAGGCAGTAGAGACCATCCGCTTGCTCGGCCTGCCGGTCACCGATATCGAACAACAGTTTCGGCGCGCAGTGTTCAACATAATGGTGCGCAACCAAGACGATCACGTGAAGAACATCGCCTTCCTGATGAACCAGAAGGGAGAATGGCGCCTCTCGCCGGCTTTCGACGTCAGCTACGCCTATAATCCGCGAGGGTCCTGGACCAATCAGCATCAAATGACCCTCAACGGGAAGCGCGACTTGTTCGACAAGGACGACTTATTCGCGTTCGGCCAGTTCTGCGATCTGAAAAAGAGCTCCATCAAGGGCATTATCCAAGAGCTGCATGAGAAGGTCGATTCGTGGCGAACCTATGCCCAACAGGCAGGTGTTCCAGAGTACATGGCCGACTCGATCAAAAAGAACTTGAGAGCCGGCATGCACGTCTAGGCCAGCGGCCGAATTCGCAAAACGCTTCGAGTCGGAGCACACGGAAGCAAGACTTAGCGTCGCATCTGCCAGTCAGACTCTTTTAGACAGCATGTGTTCCTGATCATCATGCTGCCTCTAATCATCATCGGCGCCAACCACATGATGATCGTTCAGGATGTTCGATCAAGAACAGGTGAAACACGGTGATGATCATCATCATCGGCAACGCGATGACAATCACTCTTCGTCAACGCGCGCATGCATCGCAGACGCATCGATAGGCATCGCGACGCTGCCGTTTAACACTATGACCTCAAGGACGGATTTGCATCATAAGCTGCCCAATCCGCAATCCACCCCGTCGCGGTCGATGAAGTCGAAAAAGCGGAACGGCAGCATTCGAGAACTCTCCGAAGGGGCCTGAATGGCTGACTTGGGAGCGCAAACCAGCCATTCCGCAATCCTGAGGTTAACGGCCACTTTGGGTCTGACTCGGAATTGAATTCCGCTTCTTGCATGTTCTGCCTTCCGGCAAAGAGCAAAAATCCAAACCGGCCCGCTGCCACAACCCCCCACCCCCCTTGCATTTCCCCTCCAATCCCCGATATGACCCCCGGGAGGTTGGTGGCGGACGGGCCGCTCGCCAACCGGGTCAGGTCCGGAAGGAAGCAGCCCCAACGAGCCAGGCACGGGTCGCCGTGCCAGCCTCCCACCTTTTCTCCATCGTACCCGGCATCTGCGCCGCCGCTTCAGGCGGATGAACGATTTACGCCGCCGCCTGACCTTCTTCAATCGGGTGGCCGACCTTTTCGAGCCACCAGGGCATTTTCGACTGTTCGTAAACCTGGCCCCATGAGACGCGGCCCGGCATCAGAATTGTGGCTCCGGTCACGGGATTGAGGCCGACGGCGACGCGGCGGTCGGGATTGGTGGCAATCATGCGCCGCAACGCGGCATAATCGACGATCAGCATCGCGCCGGTGTCCGTCATGATGATGCGCACGGGGGCCTTCTCGACATCAACAATCGGCATCATGCCGGATTCGCCGTGGTCGATCTCAATGACCGTCTTGCGGCGGCTGATATAGGGGCCGATGGGTCTCGCCGGATTGAAGATGAGCCCGCCCCGGTCATCGCCCGTGCCGTCCTCGCCGGGCTGCGATGTGCCGGCCTTCTTCTCCTCCTTCGGCTTTTCCTCCTTCTTTTTGTCTTCGCCGGCGATCTGATGCCATATCCACACCAGCGCGCCGACAATCCAATCGGCCACCTTGCCTTCGACCGACGACCCTTCCGTCGCGCCCAGATAGGCGCCGGCTCCCCCCAGGATTGTGCCGAGGAACCCGACGAGAACCGCTCCGACCGGCCCGCCGACAAGCCCGCCGATGGCAATGCCGAGCTTGGCGCCGCCAATTGCGCCCGCCACGCCATTGGCCGCGTCCTTCGTGCCGCTGCCCGCGCCGGCGATCATGCCGCCGGCATTGTTGTTGAGCAGCCCGTTCCAGTAATCGGCCCAGCCTTGATTGAGATCATCAATCAGCCTGTTCCTGCCTTCAGCCATGTCTTCCATGGCGTCAGCCAGAGCCCCCATGGCGGACTGGGCCGTTTCGCCCAGCGCCGAGCCGGGGAGAAAGTCATCGAGCCGCTTTTCAAGCTTTTCGACGATGCCGTCTGTGCCAAGCAGGCTGCCCAGATCGTTCGGGTCTTCGATGTCGAGGCCGTAGTCGCCAAGCCGCTGTTGCGTGTCGAGCGTCGTGACATCATCCTTTGACCCCAGACCGCCGATGACGACGCCGCCCGTTGTCGCCAGTCCGTTCGGCAGATAGGCCAGCCCATCGGCAAATGTGCCGCAGACGACGCCGCGGATCGGCAGGCCGCCGACACGCGCCGTGCGGGGGACCGACGTCAGCCCGGTGTCTTCCTTAAGCAGGAGCTTGGCTTGGGCGGGCGCGAACGTTTCATACGCAATTGGCGAGAAGCCCTTATTGTTCATCAGTCCGCACTCGAAGGCTCCCCGCATGAAGCGGCCCGGAATGAACTGGCGGCTGGCGTTGAAACTGCCCGGGATGAAGCGGCCTTCGCGTTCCATGCCCGGAACAAAGCTGCCGCCGTGCACGATGCCCGGCATGAACACGCCTGCGGCAATGATGCCCAGTGTGAAGCCGTCACCCATAGCCAGACCAGGAAAGAAGCCGCGCCGCGTCATCAAGCCTGGAATAAAGCGCCCGCACCAAGGCACGCCCGGAATGAACCGGTTCTTGTGATGAATGCCCCAATACATCCGGCCCTTGTGGCGGATGCCGGGGAAAAACCGTTCGGAGACGGCCAGCCCTTCTTTCGCTTCGCCTTTGCCCTTGCTGAACCCATAGGCAACGCTTTCTGAAATCTTCTCTTTGAGCTGGAACTCTTCTTCCGTTTGATTCGTCGTGTCGCGCATAGGTTTGTCCTTGAAATATGCCGGGCGGCTGGGCCCGCGCAGGGCAATTTTTCGGGAAGCGGCTCTCGGATTCCCAGATATTTGTCGGCTCCACTTGCGCAGACGCTGTTCGACTGGTCGTTGACTCAAATCAACGGGCATGTCCAATAGCGTCGGCGTTTGAGATGACCCCGTTGACGGCATCACCTGGGCCAGACATGCGGAAGCCGCCGAACTTGTCAGCAATTTCCAGACGCGCATTGACTCATGCGGCGCGCGGCGTGAATAGACTTGTCCCATGTCCGACCTCATCCCAGACCAGCCGCAAAAGCCGGAGAAATCCTACCGGGTGCTGGCGCGCAAATACCGGCCGGCGAACTTTGACCAGCTGATCGGCCAGGAGCCGATGGTGCGCACGCTGCGCAACGCTTTCAAGGCGGGGCGCATCGCGCAGGCTTGGATGCTGACCGGCGTGCGCGGCGTCGGCAAGACGACGACGGCGCGGATTTTGGCGCGGGCGCTGAACTACAAGACCGCCGAGACAGACGCGCCTTCGGTGGATTTGGCGCAGCTCGGCGAGCACTGTCAGGCGATCATGGAAGGCCGCCATGTCGATGTCATCGAGATCGACGCGGCCTCGCACACCGGCATCGACAATATCCGCGAAATCATTGAACAAGTGCGCTACCGCCCGGTTTCGGCGCGCTACAAAGTCTATGTGATCGACGAAGTGCACATGCTGTCCACCTCGGCCTTCAACGCGCTGTTGAAGACGCTGGAAGAGCCGCCGCCGCATGTGAAATTCATCTTCGCGACGACCGAAATCCGCAAAGTGCCGATCACCATCCTGTCGCGCTGCCAGCGGTTCGACCTGCGCCGCGTCGAGGCGGGGACGATTGTGCGGAACCTGCGGATGATCGCGGAGAAGGAAGGCATCATTGTCGATGACGATTCCCTCGCCATGATCGCGCGGGCCGGTGAAGGCTCGGTGCGCGACTCGCAGTCGATTTTCGACCAGGCCATCGCCTATGGCAATGGCGCGGTGGACAGGGAGCAGATCCGCGCCATGCTCGGCCTCGCCGACCGGGCGCGGGTGATCGACCTGTTCGAGCATCTGATGCGCGGCAGTATGAAAGAGGCGCTGGCCGAGTTCCGCGAACAGTATGATTCCGGCGCCGACCCCGTGGCGATCCTCACGGACCTGTCCGAATTCTGCCATCTCGTCACCCGCATCCGCTTTGTGCCGGAAACCGCGCAGGACTTTTCCTTGACGCAGGACGAGCGCGAGCGCGGCAAGGCGTTTGCCGAAACACTTTCGACCCGCGCTCTCTCCCGCGCTTGGCAGATGCTGTTGAAAGGCATCACGGAGACCGGCGAGTCCAACCGCCCCGCCACCACAGCGGAAATGGCGCTCATCCGCCTCGCCCACGCCGCCGACCTGCCGCCGCTGGATGAGGTGGTGAAGGGATTGGAGAGCGCTCCCGCCGCCGCGCCCGTGTCTGGCCCTGCGCCAAGCGGCGCTCCATCCGGCCCTTCCGCCATGCTGAAATCCGTAGCAGGCGGCGCGCCCCGACAGGCGTCCCAACCTTCGCCGCAGCCGGTTTCCACACCTGCGCCGGAACAGGCACCGCTCGCCGTCATCGCCTCGCTGTCCGACATCGCCGAGCTCGCTGGCAAGCGCCGCGACATCGCCTTCCGCATTCAGCTCGAGAAATATATCAGCCTCGTCAAGCTTGAGCCGGGCCGCATAGACATCAATCTGCCGGACGGCGCGCCGAAGACCTTGGCGGGCGATCTGTCGAAGCGGCTCCAAGAGTGGACCGGCCAGCGCTGGATGGTCAGCGTCTCGTCGCAGAAGCTGGGCCAGACGCTGGAGGAGGCAGCCACACAGCGCCGCGACGGCTTGATGAGCGACGCCAAAGCCGATCCTGACGTCGCTGCGATACTGGCGCGGTTTCCAGGATCAAAAATCATCGATGTGAAAATCCTCGGCGAACCGGCCTTGAGTGAAACAGCAGCCGGGGACGCAGCCATCATTGAAAACGCCGCGCCGGATGACGAGATAGACGACAACTGAATTAGGAGCGATCCATGAAAGACCTTCTCGGCATCATGAAACAGGCCAAGGAAATGCAGGCCAAGATGCAGGCCATGCAGGAGGAGATGGCGCTGGTGGAGGCGCAGGGCGTCTCCGGCGGCGGGCTTGTCAAAGTGCGGCTCAACGGCAAGGGCGGCATGAACGGTATGTCGATCGACCCGTCAATGATGCGCGAGGGCGAAGGCGAAATCCTAGAGGACCTGATCGTCGCGGCCTTCAACGACGCCAAGGTGAAAGTGGAGGCCGTGATGGCGGAGAAGACCCAGGCGCTTACGGCGGGCCTGCCGATCCCGCCGGGATTCAAAATGCCGTTTTGACCTTTGGGCTGAACAATGGCCTATCCGTTCGACACATTCGAAATCGGCGACGCCCAGTCCGACAGCTGGATGGCCAACAGGCCCTTGTGGATCGGCATTGCGGTATTGCCACCGCCTGCCTCGTCCCGTTTTATGATGAGAGCGCCAAGTTCTGGCCTCAGTGCTTGTGGCGGGCATCGCGTGGATCATTGGCCTCGGCGGGCATGCCAAGGTCATTGTTGACAGCGCCAAGCGCGAGATCAGGTTCAGTGAGACGACATTATGGAGCGAAAAGCCGCGCCGCGTCATCCGTTTCGATGAAGTGACAGGCTCCGAAATCGGCTACCGTCCAGCAGGCGATGGCGACACCTATCTGCCCCGGCTGATCCTGCGCTCAGGCGAGAAAGTGGCGCTGACGACGGCAGGCTGCGAAGCCTACATGACGGCGGAAGATATGGTCCGCCGGGTGCTGGAAGAGACAGGGAAGCCTTAGATCCCTCCGAGATCAATGCAGATTCAGCGGCAATTGCCTTTTTTGTGACATGGCATCATAATTTGGGACAAGGGAGTTTGATCATGGAAGTCAAGGACGCGGTCAAGGTTGCAAAGCGGCATGTGGCGGAGCTTTTCGCCGATGAGCGCATTGATGAAATCGGCTTGGAAGAAACTGAGTATGATGAGCGGAAGACGGAGTGGCAAATAACCGTCGGATTTCGCCGGACCTTCGTCAGCGACGCTATTGTTAATAGTGGTACGGGAGCAGGAAGGCGATTGGCCGCCCCCCCCGTGCGGTCCGAGCGGTCGTACAAAGTGGTTAGAATCAGAGAGGGCGATGGCAAGGTTTTGGGTGTGATCGACCGCATCCTGAGGGACGCAGCTTGATTGCTGGTGTTCCCTCTCATCGCCCATTGATGCTTGACACCAACCTTGCCGTGCTTCTCTTCGTTGGCCTGGCTGATATCGGCCTCATCAAGAAGCATCAAAGGCTCAGCAGGTTTGACGACAGGGATTTCTTGATCCTCAATAGCATTGCTGAAAGCGCGTCGAAGCTGGTTGTCGCACCGTATGTTGCGGCTGAAACGTCCAACTTGGCGAGGGACAAAAGAGACATTGGCATTGCTGCGCGCATCAGGATTTCCGAAATCATGCAGGCGCATTTTACCGTTGCTTCGGAGGCCTTTGTCGAATGCGCTCAAGCCGTGAAAGATGAAAAGTTCGCCGAGCTCGGAGTGACAAATTCAGCGCTTTTGCTCATTTTGAAGGTCAATCCGCAAATACACCTTCTCACTGACGATTTCACGCTCAGTCAGATTGGCCAATCGCGTAAGCTAAAAGTTCACAATTTCAGCCACATTCGAGATCAGCGCGAGGACTTTCGGGCATAGTCTCCGGGACGGATTGCTCAGCCCAGCCCGCGCTCCATCAGCACCGCCGGAAAATGCACTCCGTCGCTCAGCATCACATTGACGCTGTCGAGCTTCTGAAATCCGTGCCGCGCGTAAAAGCCTTCGGCGGGAAGGCTGGAGAAACAGCGCAGCTGCGCCATGCCGGTATTTGAGGCTTCGGAAATGCAGCGGTCGAGGATCGCGCCGCCGACGCCTTTGCCCATGAAATCCGGATGTGTGGCGAAATGGCGGATATGGGCGGTTTTTTCAGTGGACGCGCTGTTGCCCGGCGCGTTGGCGCTCCAGCCGCCGCAGCCCGCCAGTGCGCCGCCGAATGAGGCGGCGAAGTAGCGGCCAGAGCTCAGCAACACCGGATCGATGTGTAGCATGGCGGGCATCGCCAGGCCAAGCACGTCCTTGCCATACCAGCCGGGATAGACCGCCGAGTAGCAGTCGCCGATCAGCCTTTCGAGCGCGGCGCGGTCGCCGCCGTCCGCCGCGCGCATCGTAAGGTCTTCGCGTCCCATGGCAAATGTCCCTGCAAAGTTAGGTTCTGTCCAAAGTAAACGAACTTGGTTAGGAAATCGTGATGAGCAAACGAATCGCCGGACCGGAAATCGAGCGCCTGATCCAGCTTCTGGCCAAAGTGCCGGGGCTGGGGCCGCGCTCGGCACGGCGCGCGGCTCTGGCGCTAATCAAGAAGAAGGACCAGCTGATGGGCCCGCTCGCCGACGCCATGCATGAGGCGCATGAGAAGGTGCGCATTTGCACGGTGTGCGGCAATGCCGACACGTTTGAGCCCTGCACCATCTGTTCGGACCCGCGCCGCGACGATTCGATCCTGATCGTCGTCGAGGATGTCGCCGATCTCTGGGCGCTGGAGCGGGCGAGCCTCATCAACGCGCGCTACCATGTGCTCGGCGGAAGGCTGTCGCCGCTTGACGGCATCGGGCCGGAAGATCTCAACATCAGCGCGCTCGTGGACCGTGTGGCGAGGGGTGCAACGAAAGAAGTTATCATCGCTGTCAACGCCACCGTGGAGGGCCAGACCACGGCGCATTATATCACTGACCAGCTGGCGGGGTTCGATGTGAAGGTGACGCGCCTTGCGCATGGCGTGCCGGTCGGCGGCGAGCTGGATTATCTCGACGACGGCACGCTGAGCGCCGCGCTGCGGTCAAGAACGGTTTTGTGAGGAAGTGATGCTGCGCTTGATCGCCATACTTTTCCTGAGCGTCTTTCTTTCTGGTTCCGCAACAGCGGCCAGTAAGGAAGCCATCAACAAACAGTTCCGCACATGGATCGAATCTGTGCTCTGGCCGCAGGCGCAAAGTGAGGGGATTTCGCGCGGCACATTCGATTCTGCGCTCGCCGATGTCACGGTGAACCTTGAGCTTCCCGACCTCGTCACGCCCGGCGAAAAACCGAAGCCGCCAAAGAACCAGCACCAGGCCGAGTTCTCCTCGCCCGCCAATTATTTCTCGGAGAAAACCATCAGCGCCCTCGTCTCCGGCGGCAAGGCGCGGTCGGCGCAGTTCAAAAATGTGCTTGGGCAGATTGAGAAAAAGTACGGCGTGCCGCGTCAGATATTGCTTGCGGTTTGGGGCCGCGAGTCGGGCTTTGGCACGGTGAAAATTCCGCACGACGCATTCGATGTCCTCGCCACCAAAGCCTTCATGTCGAGCCGAAAGGACTTTTTCCAGACCGAAATTCTCGCGGCGCTGCATATTCTCGAAAAAGGCTATGTGGACCGCGCGGGGATGAAAACGTCATGGGCCGGCGCGCTGGGCCAGCCGCAGTTCATGCCAAGCTCCTATCTCAAATATGCGGTGGATTTCGACGGCGACGGCAAGCGGGACATCTGGAACTCCGAAGCGGACACGCTGGCGTCAATCGCCAATTATCTGGTTCAGTTTGGATGGCAGAAGGGGCGCGGCTGGGGCGTTGAGGCTTTGCTGCCGGACAATGTCTCCTGCGCGCTTGAGGGACCGGATCAGGGCAAGAGCGGCGCGGAATGGGCGGCGCTTGGCGTCACTGAGGCCGATGGCAGGCCGCTTGCGCCGAAGGATATGAAGGCCGAGAACCTCTTGCTTCTGCCGTCAGGCCGCTACGGCCCGGTGTTCCTCGCCACGCCGAATTTCTACGTCATCAAGAGCTACAACATCAGCGATCTCTATGCGCTGTTCATCGGCCATGTCGCCGACCGCATCGCAGGCGGCAAGGCCGGCTTTGCCGCGCCGTGGCGGCCCATCGATAAAATGCTGCGCTCCGACATCGGAAGGATGCAGAAGGCGCTGCAGGCCAAGGACTATGACATAGGCAATGCCGACGGGCTGCCCGGTTTCAAAACAAGGCGGTCCATCGGCGACTATCAGTCAAAGAACGGGTTGGCGCAAACCTGCTATCCGGGCAATGAACTTGCCGGACAGCTGAATTAATCAGCGGAACTTGCGCTGAAAGTCTTTGTTGGACAAAGCCGCAGATTCAAAATCGCGCCGCGAAAAGCGCGCGCCGCCATTGAGCGCATGGACGGTGAAAAATAGCGGAAATGATCTGGCTGAAGAAAGATGTGTGCGAACGGGTGGTCACAATAGGCTCCTTGAATTGGCGCTTACATAGACGTTTACGTCAAATGCCGCCAGAAGCCGCCAAGCAGGGCAGCTATGCGGGAATGTGGGGGCGGGTTAACGGTGCGTTAAGCCCTAATCATCCCCGTCCACCACCCGCAGCCGCAGATTCCCCGACTTCGCCTCAACCCTCGCCGCAGGCTCCGGCGCGGCGGGGAGTTCGCCGAACTCCAGCGCCTCAATCCGCTGTCCGCGCTTGGTGACTTTGCCGGTCGAGACCAGCACCTCGTCCACATCCTTCTGCGCCATGGCGAAATGTCCGGCAAGCTTGCGCACGCGCTCGTCAACGCGCGAGACATCGTCCATCAGCCGCGCCACTTCGCCCTGTATGAGATGCGCCTGCTCACGCATCCGCGCGTCCTTCAACACCGACTGAATGACCTGGATTGACAGCATCAGAAGCGAAGGCGAGACGATGACGACGCGGGAGCGGTGCGCCTTCTGCACGACGTTTTCGAACTTCTCATGAATTTCCGCGAACACGGATTCCGACGGCACAAACAGGAACGCTGTGTCCTGCGTCTCTCCCGAAATGAGATATTTCGACGAAATGTCCTTGATGTGGATTTCCATGTCGCGGCGGAACTGCCCCTCGGCAAGCCGCGTCTCGTCCGCAGTCTCGGCGGCGCGGATGGCGTTGAAGGCTTCAAGCGGAAACTTGGCGTCGATGGCCAGCGACGGCGAGCCGTTCGGCATCAGGATCAGGCAGTCCGGACGGTTGCCGTTGGACAACGTCGCCTGAAACTCGAACGCGCCCATCGGCAGCCCGTCGGCGACAATGGTCTCCATCCGCGCCTGCCCGAATGCGCCGCGCGTCTGCTTGTTGGACAATATGGATTGCAGCGTCACCACTTCGCCCGCCAACGCGCGGATGTTGGACTGCGCAGAATCGATCACCGCCAGCCGTTCCTGCAGCTTGGCGAGGTTCTCATGCGTGGCGCGGGTCTGGTCGGTCATGGTCTGGCCGATGCGGCTGGTCATGCCGTCGAGCCGCTCGCGGATTGACTGCGTCATCTCGGATTGGCGCGAGCCGAAAATCTCCGCCATGGTCTGCATCCGTCCCTGCATCTCGGCCTGGGTCTTCAGAATTTCACCCATCCGCTCCTCGGCGGCGCGGGCGCGCTCCTCCGATTCCAGCATGGCGGCGTTTCGCTGCGCCGCGCCGCGCCACTGGCCGATGGCGGTCAAAAGGATCAGCCCCGCGACAAGCAGCGCGGCGGCAAGCATTACCTGTCCCATCGACACCGGATATTGGCCGATGACGAGCAGGGTCTGGTCGAGAAATTCCTGAATATCCATCCCCGCTTTATAGCCGATTCGCGCGGGTCAGACGAGATCAAAAAGTGAACATTTGTCAACGCCATTATTGACGCCCCGCTTTCCACACATTACCTGACCCGCCATGACCATCCGCCCGCTGATATTACTGCCCGAACCGATGCTGAAAGCGCCGTCGAAAAAGCTCGAACGCGTTGACGCGGCTTTGCGCAGACTGGCCGCCGACATGCTGGAAACCATGTACGACGCGCCCGGCATCGGCCTCGCCGCCGTGCAGATCGGCGAGCCGGTGCGCATGCTGGTGATCGATCTGGCGAAGGACCCGGAGCCCAAGGAGCCGCAGGTCTTCATCAACCCGGAAGTCGTCTGGTCGTCGGACGAGCGCAACGTCTATGAGGAAGGCTGTCTGTCGATCCCGGACTATTACGCCGATGTCGAGCGCCCCGCGTCCGTCAAGGTCAGGCATATCGACCTTGAGGGCAAGGAGCAGGAAATCACCGCCGAAGGCCTCTTCGCCACCTGTCTGCAGCACGAGATCGACCATCTGAACGGCGTCCTGTTCATCGACCATATCTCCAAACTGAAGCGGCAGATCGTCGTGCGGAAGTTCACAAAGATCGCGCGGCAGAAGCCGGGGCCGAAGCTGGCTTAGCGCAGCTGCATGTGTTAGATTTTGCGGCGGCGCAGGAGGTCTTGATGGCAGACATTTTGATTCACGGCCTTTCACCGGAGCTCGAAGCGTCGCTCGATGAGTATGCGAAGCAAAGGGGGCTGAGTCTCTTCTCAGGCTGCAGTGGCATTGATACAGCTGGGCATGGACGCCGAAGATAATGATGAGAGTTCGGGCCAAGGCGTCCCTGTGGGGGACTATCTGGCGGAAACAATCAAAGAAGCGCTGCATACCACAGACGAGGCAGACCAGTATATCCGCAGCCACAATGAGCCTGGCAAGTAGTCTGCGGCATCTTGAACGAAACTAGCCTGACCCCTTGCCGCTGGGCATCATATTCATGGGCGATCCCGCATTTCTCGGGGCCAGCCTTGGTTTGACCCGGCGTCTGGAGTTTGATATCATTGATATCAGCAAAAGGAGGCACGCATGGGAAATGTATTGATCCGCGATTTTCCGCCTGCGCTGAAGGCGGAGATTTCAAAGGCCGCCAATTCAAACGGCCGCAGCATTTCGGAAGAAGTCAAGTTCAGGCTTCGCCGGGACAGCCAGTCTTTGGCCAGGAGAGAGCCCAGGTCTGGCGCGGAATTGTATGAGCAGACGCGCGCTGTGATGCAGGGCATTTTTGGGACCGATGATGAAGTGGATGAGTTCGAGCGGGTGATCGAAGAAGGCAGGAAAAATGACTTTGGCCGCCCGCCGCCGGATTTTGAATGATCGTCCTCGACACAAACATTGTCTCCGAACTTGGCCGGTCGCCTTCGTCCGCGCAAGTGCGGGAATGGTATCGCGTCCAAAAGCTGGAGGATTTGCATCTTTCACGCCCGTCATTTCTGAAATCGCTTTTGGCGCCAACCGCGTGTTCCTCCGGGACAACAGCCGAAGATATCAAGAGCAGTTGCACACCTTGCTCAACGAGACTTATGTTGGCCGCATCCTGCCGTTTGACCTGGACGCCGCGTTGGAAAATGGGAAACTGCGAAGTGTTCGCGAAGCGGCGGGAAAACCGATAGGACTGGCAGACGCCCAGATCGCCGCCATCTGCCTCGTCCATGGCGCAACGCTCGCCACCCGCAATGTCCGCGATTTTGACGGCCTTGGCCTCAAGCTCGTCAACCCGTTCGAGGCCTGATCCCTTGCCGCTGCGCATTATTTTCATGGGCACGCCGGAATTTTCCGTGCCGACTTTAGAGGCGCTGTATGACGCGGGGCATGAGATCGTCTGCGTCTATTCCCAGCCGCCGCGCCCCGCCGGGCGGCGTGGCCTGGAGCTGACCAAATCGCCGGTGCATGAATGCGCCGGGCGGCTTGGCATTGAAGTGCGCACGCCTGTCAGCCTGAAATCCGCCGAAGAGCAGGCCCGCTTCAAGGCGCTCAATGCCGATGTGGCGGTGGTGGTCGCTTATGGTCTTCTTCTTCCAAAGCCGATCCTCGAAGGAACGCGCCTCGGCTGTTACAACGGCCATGCCTCGCTGCTGCCGCGCTGGCGCGGCGCGGCGCCGATCCATCGGGCCATCATGGCGGGCGATGATCAGACCGGCATGATGGTGATGAAAATGGACGAGGGGCTGGACACCGGGCCGGTCGCCAAGACAAAGCGCATCGCCATTGAGCCGGACATGACGACAGGCGAGCTGCATGACATTCTGAAGATGGAAGGCGCGGCTCTGATGGCCGAAGCCATGGCGGAGCTTGCAGCGGGGCGGCTTGACCTGACGCCGCAGCCGGATGCCGGCGTCGCCTATGCCAAAAAAATCGACAAGGCCGAATCCCGCATTGACTGGGCAAAACCGGCTAGCGAAGCCCATAACCATATTCGCGGCCTTTCGCCCTTTCCCGGCGCATGGTGCGAAATGGAAATCGGCGGCAAGGCGGAGCGGATGAAACTGTTGAAATCAACCCGCGCGCCGCAGGTCAATGGCCTGTCTGCCAAATGCGCCGATGGCGAAATCACAATCCTGGAGCTTCAGCGAGCAGGCGGCAAAGCCATGTCCGCCGCCGATTTCCTGCGCGGCGTCGGCCAAGTGAAATTCTCCTGATGCAGCGCTACCGGCTCCTCATCGAATATGACGGACGCCCCTTCTGCGGCTGGCAGCGGCAGACGGAGGACCTCACCGTGCAGGGCGCGGTCGAAGCGGCGTTCTTCAAATTCTCCGGTGAGCGCGCCGCGCTGCAGGGCGCGGGACGCACGGATTCCGGCGTCCATGCCAGAGGGCAGGTGGCGCACATTGATCTTGAAAAGAGCTGGAGCGCCGACAAAGTGCAGGGTGCGGTGAATCAGCATCTGCAGCCGCTGCCGGTCTCAATCCTGAAGGTGGAGAAGGTGGGCGAAGACTTCCACGCCCGCTTCTCCGCCCTGCGCCGCCACTATGTCTACCGCATCATCAACCGCCGCGGCCCACTCACCATCGAACGCGGCTTCGCTTGGCACATGAAGCGGAGGCTGGACGCAGACAGGATGGCGGAAGCCGCCGGGCATTTTGTCGGCCTGCACGATTTCTCCACCTTCCGCGACGCCGAGTGCCAGGCCGAAAGCCCGGTGCGCAATCTCGACCGGTTCGACATTGTGCGTATCGGCGATGTCATTGAATGCCATGTCTCGGCGCAGAGCTTCCTGCACCGTCAGGTGCGCTCCATGGTGGGCTCGCTGGAGAATGTCGGCTCGGGCAAATGGACGGCGCATGATTTGAAAGCCGCGCTCGACGCCCGCGACCGCAAGGCCTGCGGCCCCGTCGCGCCGCCTGACGGGCTGTTTCTGATGCGGGTGGATTACCCGGAAGACGGCGCGGCAGAGGTGAGCCCCAGCGCGCCATAAAGCGCGTAAATGCCGAACAGTGACGCGAGTATCATCACAGCATATACGGGAACGCTCACCTCATAAGGCGCATCGAGCGTCACATGCAGCATCCGGAAATACAGGACCAGCGAAACCAGAAGCGCCAGCGCCGAGGCGGTGGCGGCAAGCCCGATGCGAAATCAGGGCCCAGCAGATCGAACGGCACAATCAGCGCGGTGATGGCGATGAAAATCACCGAGCCCCAATTATTGGTCACAATGAAATGCGCCGCCCGGTGCGTCAGCTTGGCCGGCCGCGCGATCAGCGCAAACAAGGCGATAGGCAACAGCCACGCAACGGCATCCGCAAATGCAAGCCGCAGCATGATGGATGCGGGCGTCAGCGCCGTATTGGGCTCGATGTCGCGCAACGCGGATATCCAAGTGGCCCAGAGCATCGGCAGGGACACGAGCACGGCCTGAAACGAGCGCCAGACACCTTCGCCCGACACATCCATCGCATCAAGCCCCTGGCGGCGGCCCTGCATGGTCTGCCAGACGCCGTGAAGGTTTCTCAGGACATAGGCATAGGGTTCCATCAGCCAGCCGAAAACCAGTCCGCGATGAAATCGCTCATAGACCTGCGTCAGCGTTTCCAGATCGCTCAGCGCGACGCGCTCATCCACCATATGCATGGTCTTGCCGACCAGCCCGAACTCGACGACTGGGCAATAGTTCTTGATGAAGCGCGCATCCGACGTGCCGCCGGTCGTCGATAAGGTGGGCCGCCTGCCGGTGATCTCTTCGACCGAGCCAGACAGGGTTCCGATCAGCTTTTCGTCATGCGTCAGAAACACATGGCTCGGATTTTCCCGCCAGACGAGATCATATTCGATCAGCGTTTTCTTCCCGGCCCTGTATTTCTTCTTCGACGCCGCCTTGTCGAGCCGGTTGTGAATCTCGGCCTGCAATGTCTCCGCCGTCCATGTGTCATTGAAGCGGATGTTGAAGGAGGCCGTGGCGCGCGCCGGGATGACATTGACCGCCGGATTTCCGACATCCACCGTCGTCACTTCCATGTTCGAAGGCTGGAAATCTTTAGTGCCTTTGTCATAGGCCGGATGGATCAGCGCATCGAGCAAAGTCATCATGCCGCGCACCGGATTCTCCGTCAGATGCGGATAGGCGGCGTGGCCCTGAATGCCGTAGACGATGATCGTGCCGGACAGCGAGCCGCGCCGCCCGATTTTGATCATGTCGCCGATCGCGTCCGGATTGGTCGGCTCGCCCACCAGCGCCGCGTCCCAGGTCTCGCCTCTTGCCCGCCGCCCATTCCAGCAGCTTCACCGTGCCATTGACGGCGGGCCTTCCTCATCGCCGGTGATGACAAAGCGAGACCGAGCCTTTCGGCTTGCCGTTCTTCTCAATGTGCCGCGCCAGAGCCGCGATGAAACAGGCGATGCCGCCCTTCATATCCACCGCGCCGCGCCCATACATCTCGCCATTGGCGATGTCGGCGGAGAAAGGCCCATGCGTCCAAGCCGCTTCGTCGCCGACGGGCACAACATCGGTGTGCCCGGCGAACATCAGATGCGGGCCGTTGCCGGAAAGGCGGGCGTAGAGATTCTCAATGTCCGGCAGACCCTCGTCGCTGAACACCGGCCGCTCAATGGCAAAGCCCAGCGGCTTCAGCATCCTTTCCAAAGCCGTCAGCGCCCCGCCTTCGCTCGGCGTCACGGAGGGGCAGCGGATGAGGGTGGCGAGAATATCGGCGGGATTGGTGATTTGCATGGCGCGGATTTAGCCGATGGCGAAAGCCGTGTCACCTGCGCCGCGCGTCATGCGGCAAGCGCCGCCTCGGCCAGCGCGCCGATGGCAAAGCCCGTGCTTTGGTGAGATGCCGTCTGCGATCAGCCATGCCGAAGACAGGCCCGTGTAAGCGATGATCCATTTCAAAAGCCGTGAGCGGTCAATGTCAGCTCTCGAACAGATGATCTCCAGACGGCGCGCGAACACTTCCGGCTTTCCTGCAATCGCGGTCTCGGGATTTGCCATATCGGGATTGCAGAACAGATTAGCGAAGTCAAAGCCGCGCTCGCCGGTCAGGCCCTTAGGATCAATGGCAAGCCAGCCGCGCGCGCCGAAATCGAGAATATTGTCATGATGAATGTCGCCGTGGAGCACGGCATATGTCCTGAGGCGCGCCGAGCAATTCCTGCGCGGCCGAGGCGCTGCGCGCCAGAAACCCGCCCTGTGTCCGGGCGACCGGCTCAAGCGCCGCAAACCAGATATGAAGCGGCATGAGCGGAGGAAGCGCAGCCTCGCGCGGCGCATGCAGGCGCGCGGCGGTTTGGCAGGCGATTGCGCAGGCCTCATCGTCCTGCCCGCCCAATGAAAGGGCAGCCAGCGAGTCGTCCGCTTTCCGCCCGTTCGAGCAGCAATGCTTCGTTTTCCCGCGCCAGAACCGGCGCCGCGCCATCTCCGCCCCACCATTCCATCAGCCCGCCGCCGCGTATTTCCTCCTCCACAGCGGCAATCTTCAGCATGGCCGCCCTGCCATCGCGGCGCACGGGCAAAAGCCGGCTGGACGCGGTGACAATAGGATCGCCGTCCGCAGTGAGCGACCAGCTTGTGAGCCAAGGTTCGAACATGGTGCGAAACTAGCGCGGGGATCATGTGCTGTCACGTGCGCGCGGCGGCGCAGTGAAAATGTCAGTTGAACCAGCCGGCCCTGACACGGCCCTGTTCCGGCAGCGCGTAGGTGCGCTGAACCGCGCCCGCAGCTGGCATGGGCCGGCTTGCTGAGCGCCACGGGCCGCGATGCTTCGCGCTGGTAAGTCCGGGTCGCCGCTGGCGTCATTTCTGCCGCGCTTACGGGCTTTGCTTCTATGAGCTTCGCAAGTTTCGCAAACACAGGAACGGCGTCCGGCTTCGGTAATCCGCCGCCCCTTGGCTCAGGCGTCAGAAATCCGGCCGTGATCAAAACGATTGGAATGAGCGGGCTCAATGTTGAGACCAGGTCCGCGTTGACGAAGCCGCCAAGCCCAAGCGCCGTCAGCGCATTCGCGCCAACCAGAAGGGCAAGCGCAGCGGGAAAAGTGAACCGCCAGACCCAATAACGCTCGCGAACGCTTTGCTTCACATCGTCCATCCGCCGCGACACAAGCGTCAATACCGGCCAGAACAAAATGACCTGCATAAGCGCGGCGGCTTGTGGCGCCTAGAACGGATTGGCCGCCTCTCCAAACCCGCTCCGTCTTAATGGCGATTGCCAATAGCAGCGAGACGATTTTGATACCAAGGAAATAGGCCGCGCCGAGTTTGAAAAGGGCGACCAGATAATCCTTCCGGCCCATGCGTCCTGACGCCGATGGAAAAATGTCTGACCATTGCAATTTCAGCATGAACCTAACCCTGAGAATGCCTCTGCATACCAAGGCTGCGCTGACACGGCGTTAACGTGCGTCTTCGAATTCTAACGGAGTTGGCGTCGAATGCGCTGCGCAGAAATGCCGCTTGCATTTTCGCACATCGAAGCGTTCATTGCCTCCGCTTGACGCAGGGGCAGCGACCATGGCCTTCGAACTCGACGAAATCGACAGAAAGCTCATCGCGCTTCTGCGCCACGACGCCCGCGCCGCCGTCTCGACATTGGCCGCCGACCTGAAGCTCTCCCGCGCCACAGTCAAATCCCGCACCGACCGGCTGGTCGAAAAGGGCGTCATTCAGGGCTTCACAATCGTGCTCAAATCCGGCGCGGACGCAGCCCGGGTCAAGGCCGTCATGATGGTCGAAATCGAGGGTGCCGCCACCGACAAGGTTGCCAAGCGCCTGACCGGCATTCCACAGGTGCGCGCCATCCATTCGACCAATGGCAAGTGGGACCTCGTGGTCGACATAGAAACAGAGTCGCTCGAAGAGTTTGACACGGTGCTGCGCGAGATGCGGGCGCTCGAAGGCATCATCACCTCCGAGACGAGCCTGCTTCTGTCGCGGCGCAAGGGCTGACATTCTGGCTGATGTAGATAGTCAAGTTGTCATTTTGACTTATCAAATTGCCAAAAATTTAACTATCTGACACCTTTGCCTTCCTGTATCCTTGCGCTTCCTTTTCCGGAGCAACAAATGGCCGCCGAAGAACTGCATTTGACCAAGCGCCGGCTCGCCATGTTCGGCGTGCCCTGCGACATCGGCGCCTCGACGCGCGGAACCAATATGGGGCCGTCCGCGCTGCGCATCGCACGGCTTGCCGAGACGATGCGCGAGATGGGATATGCAGTGCAGGACCGGGGCGATCTTGCCGTTTCAACTGCCGAAACTGCCGCGCCGTCCGACGCATCCGGGAACAATTATCTCCGCGCCCCAAGCATCGCCGCATGGACAGAAGCAGTGGAAGCGGAAACCCTCAAGGCTTTTGAAGAAGGCGCGCTGCCCATCATGCTCGGCGGCGACCATTCCCTCTCCATTGGAACATTGGCCGCCGCCGCCAAGCATGCCCGCACGCTCAAGCGCAAACTCTTTGTGCTCTGGGTCGACGCCCACGCCGATTTCAACACCCCCGCCACCAGCCCCTCCGGCAATGTGCATGGCATGACTTTGGCCGTCGCCTGCGGCGAGCCGGGGCTGGATATTTTCCGCGACAATGATTTTGCGCTGATCCCGCCGAACCAGGTTTTCATGATCGGCATCCGCCAGATCGACAAGGGCGAGCGGCGTTTGCTCGAAGACCGAGGCGTCAATGTCATCGACATGCCGCAGATCGACGAGACCGGCGTCGCCGTGCAGATGCGCAAAATTCTGGAACGCGTGCGCAAGGAAGGTGGCATGCTGCATGTAAGCCTCGACGCCGACTTCCTCGACCCGGTCATCGCGCCCGGCGTCGGCACCCCGGTGCAGGGCGGCGCGACTTACCGCGAGGCGCATCTGGTCATGGAAATGCTGGAGGATTCCGGCCTGATGACCTCGCTCGATCTGGTCGAGGTCAACCCGTTTCTCGACGAGCGCGGCAGGACGGCGCTGCTGATTGTGGATCTGTGCGCGAGCCTGTTCGGGCGCTCCATTCTCGACCGGCCGATTTACAATCCCGGAAGAAAATCATGACCCCCAATCTCAACCTCGTCCCCTTCGTCTCCGTCGATCACATGATGAAGCTGGTCAATGCCATCGGCATTGAAACCTTCATGATTGAGCTTACGCAATATCTGGAGGAGGATTTCCGCCGCTGGGAGATCTTCGACAAAACCCCGCGTGTCGCCGCCCACAGCAAGGAAGGCGTCATCGAGCTGATGCCGACCTCGGACGGCATTCACTACGGCTTCAAATATGTGAACGGCCACCCGAAGAACACCGCGACAGGCCGCCAGACGGTGACCGCCTTCGGCGTCTATGCGCAGGTGGACAATGGCTATCCGGTTCTCGTCACCGAAATGACCATCCTCACCGCCCTGCGCACCGCCGCCACCTCCGCCATGGCCGCCAAATATCTCGCTCCGAAAGGGCGCGGACACGATGGCCATCATCGGCAATGGCGCGCAGTCTGAGTTCCAGGCCATCGCCTTCAAAGCGATCCTCGGCGTCAACAAACTGCGCCTCTACGACATCGACGCAAAAGCCACCGAAAAATGCGCCCGCAACCTCGCGCCGCTCGGCTTCGACATCACATCCTGCCGCTCGGCGCAGGAGGCGGTCGAGGGTGCGCAGATCATCACCACGGTCACCGCCGACAAACATTACGCCACGGTCCTGACCGACAACATGGTCGGCCAAGGCGTCCACATCAACGGCGTCGGCGGCGACTGCCCCGGCAAGACGGAGCTGCACAAAGACATCCTTCTGAGGTCGGACATTTTCGTCGAATACCCCCCGCAAACCCGCATAGAAGGCGAAATCCAGCAGCTCGCCCCGGACCATCCGGTGACCGAACTCTGGCAGGTGATGACCGGCAAAGCAGAAGGCCGCCGCGACGCCAAACAGATCACCCTGTTCGATTCAGTCGGCTTCGCCACCGAGGATTTTTCGGCGCTGCGCTATGTGTTTGATAAGGCCAAGGCGGCGGGGCTGTATCAGGAGCTGGACCTTTTGGCGGACCCGGACGAGCCGCATGATTTGTATGGGATGCTGGTGCGGGCGAAGGGGTGAGGGGGCAGCACAAAGCATTTGAGAATTGGATGCTTAGCTTCCAATAATCCCTTGCAGCTCCTTTACCAGAAGATACAAATGCATCGGGTCGCTGAATCCCTCAGCAAAGCCGAAATGCGTGTAGAACCGCCGGGCGGCATCGTCCTTGGCATGCACAATCAGCGCCCGGATTCCGGCAATCTCGGCGGCTTGCGCTGTGCGCAGCATGGCGTCCTTCAAAAGTCCCGCGCCGACGCCTTTGCCATGCCAGTCTCTGTGAACAGCGAGGCGGGCGAGGATCATTATCGGCACAGGGTGATGTGCCAAGCCCTTGGCAAGACGCGTCGGCGCTTCGGAATGGCCGACCTCGCCTACTGCCAATGAGTGGAAGCCGAAAACCTCGACGCCCGACAGCGCCACATATGTTTGCGCGGCATTGGCCAGCTGATTCTGCAGCGCGTAGCGGATGAGAAACCGGTTGAGCGGTTCGACCCCGCAGTCAAACGCATCAACCGAATGCTGCCGCGTCAGTTTTTCGATGCGAAGGGCACTCACTGCCCTGATTCAAACACGCTGGGTTCGCGCAGCAGCTTTTCCAGACGCGGCAACTTGCGCGGCGGGGCGTCCAGCGCGGCCTGAAACTTCGCCCATTGAACGGCATCCAGCGTGAAGGCGCGCCGGTCTGCCAATGTCTCATCCGCCCGTTCCAATGCGCTGGTCAGCACGAAGTCGCTGACGCTGCGCTGCGCCTGTTCAGCCGCTGCCAACAACCGCTGCTTCGCAAGCGGCGTCAGGCGAAGATCGAGCTTTTCGCTGCGGGTCTGTGTTTGAGACATGAGCGTTCTCCTGCAATGATCATTGCATACACGCCCGACAATGTCACGACATTACCAAAATTTAATCTCCCATCCCTTGTAAGACCTATCGTAAGATATATCTTTAGCTATGTCGTAACAAACGGAAGGAACTCAAATGTCTTACGAAAACACCGCCGGCGCCGGACACCCGCGCGGCTGGCTTAACACAGATGGCGACTATTTCGCTTGGGCCAAGACCCCCGGCTTCAACCCGTTCAAGCTTGTGGCGGTCATCGCCGGATTCGCCATCTTCCCGCCGCTCGGCATCGCCGCTCTGGTCTATTTCATTTGGAATTCGCGCCGTCATGGCGGCCATTGGCGTCATCATGCCATGGGTGAGGGCAGGGGCTGCGGCCATCGCGGACGCATGGGCCGCACGGGCAATGTTGCCTTTGACGAACACCGCGAGACGGTTCTGAGCGAGCTCGAAGCCGAGCGCCAGGCCTTCGCCGAACACCGCGCCGCTGAGCGCCGCAGACGCGACCAGGAAGCCTTTGACGCGTTTCAGGCCAAGCGCAAGGACGAGGGCGACAAGCCTTCCGGGGCGCAGGAATAAGCGCAATCCGCCCTTTGCCGGGAAACCGGCAGAGGGTATCTGCATGTTGGAAGGGGACGCTCATGACCAAAGACGACAGAGGCTGCGGCCCGAAATGGGGCTGGGCGCGCAAGGAGGGCGGCAAGGCCTGGGGCGGCCCGCCTTGGATGCGCGGCGGCCCGTTTGGCATGGGCGGCGGCCCGCGCGGGCGCATGTTCGGGCAGGGCGATCTTCGGCTGCTGCTGCTGGCTCTGATCGCAGACAGTCCGAGCCATGGCTATGATCTCATCCGCACTATCGAAGCTAAATTCGCCGGCTCCTATTCGCCGAGCCCCGGCACCATTTATCCGACGCTGACGCTGCTTGAAGAGCAGGAGCTCATTGTCGGCGCGGCTGAGGCGGGCGGCAAGAAGAGCTATTCGGCGACGCTGGCCGGGCGGCGGTTTCTCGCGGAGAATTCCGAACAGGTGAAAGCCCTGATGGCGCGCATTGACATCATGGCGGGCGCCAAGGAAAGCAGCGCCATTCCCGACGCTGTGATGCACGCCGTCCAGACCCTGCGCCACGCGATCATGGCCAAGGGTGGAGCGGGCGCCGCCGAAATGGAGCGCATCCGCGCCATATTGGAGAAGGCCGCGCGGGACATCATCGCGGGCGGCAAATAGTTTCATGTGTCCTTAAACGCCGCCTCGATCAGCCGAGCCACCTCGTGCAGGTCCATGGCAATATGCGCGCACAGTCCGCGCATTTCCTCGTTGGCCGCCAACAGATCCGGCACCATGATGGTCATCATCCCGGCGCTGGAAGCGGAGCGCACGCCGGTGTGCGAATCCTCCAGCGCAACGCAGTGCGCCGGGTCAGCGCCGAGCAGCCCGGCGGCTGTCAGAAACGGGTCCGGGTGCGGCTTGCTGCGCGCATAGCTGCCCCTCGCCGCCACGGCGCGGAAGCGGCGCTCAAGGCCGTGCGCGCCAAGGTGATGATTGACCTTTTCGGGCTTTGAAGAGGTTGCGATGGCTGCGGGCATTCGCATCCCGTCCAGAACATCCAACAGCTCATTGACGCCAGGTTTCAGGGCAAAGCTGCGTGTCGGCCAAATGGCGAAAAATGGCCGCGCCGCGCCGTTCCAAAGCCCGTCCATGTCAAACTCACCGCCAAAATGCTCAGTGAGCCGCGCCCGCGTTGCTTCCGACGAGGTGCCGATTGAGCCTGCGTAAAGCTCAACCGGCGCTTCGACGCCTAAATCCGTTCGCCGCAAGGACCAGAGGCTTCAAGATAAAGCTCTTCGGTGTTGAACAAAACATCCGTCCATGTCGAAGACAACGGCGCGCGGTTTCTGGCGAAAGATCATCCGCGCGCATTAGCGTGGAATTCACTCCGCCGCAAAGCAGTAAAACAGCCCTGCGCCGCCGGTCTTGACCAGCGCATCCTGGGCGCAGCCGGCCGAGCCGTGCGAGGAGTTCCACGCCTTCATGTGCCGCGTGTCCTTAAGACCCATCCGGTCGTGATGGCCGACAATCGCCGAGCCTTCGCCGTCGCTTGTCCAGCCTTTGCAGGTCGTGTCGCCGCCGGCGGTGGAATACATGCCCGCAGGGTCCGAGCCGGTCAGAATGTCATGCATGTTGGTCGCGTCGCCGCGTCCCATCACCATATCGCCCTTTTCCGTGAGCGCGGTCTCTTTGGTCACATTTCCCGCATCCGAATGCAGCTCGTCAACATAAGCTGCCACGACAACGCCCTTGGCGTTCTGCCATGGCCCCTTGCCGATCCGGTCGCGCGCGTTGACGCCCGCTTCCCCCTGCGGCGCTGTCGTTGAAAGGTAGGCTTTCCAAATGGATTTGGTTGCGCCCGCCGCCTTGGCAAGCGCGGCGCAATGCGCGTCCGCCCCCTCAAGCCCGCCGAGATTTGCGCCCTTGCCGGGGCCGGCGCTGGTGACGAAGAAAGACATGTCGGCCTGCTGCGCGCCTGCAGGCAAGGCGAAGCCTGCGGCTGCCAGAACAAGGCTTGCAACGAGAAACGGCTTGATCGTGATGGACATTCTTTGCTCCTGAACAGAAAATCGGATGAAGTGACGTGCCCGGCCCAAATCAGAGCCTAGCATTTCCGTTTGCCGCGCAAAGGCGGGAACACTGTCAGCCAATTCACTTTGCCGCGAGCGGCGCGCCTATCTGAGCGCTCCGCCCATCTCGGCGATGAAGGCCGCCTTGCCATACTGCTCGCTTGATACCGAAGCTCCCGCAGCGGTGAACAGCTCGCTGACCAGCGCAAGCGTCACCTCCTGCTCGGTGAGCTGGCCATCGACATTTGTGTCCCAACGCGTGAATATCACTGTGCGCTGGATCTGGTAGGCGGCCTTCTGCGATTTGGTTTCCGCCAGTGTCGCCAGCCCCATCGAGAACAGCTGAAATTCGGCAGCGTCCGCCGCGCCGCTGCCGTCCGCATCAAGCGCGGTGAAAACGGACTTCGCGCCGGCGATCACTTCCGCTGTGTCCGCCGCGCCGTCGCCATTGGCGTCGAACACCGCAAAGCTCGCGATCAGCGCGGTTGCAATTTCGCCCGCCAGCCGGTCCTGCGCCATTAAGGGCGACGACAGCAACGCCAGCGCAAATGTCAGCCCGGCGATTTTGGTCCGCATGTTCAGCTCCTTTTTCCCGGCGTTTTCCGGTCCGCCGATTTGGTTTGGCTTTCGATCAGCATTATTTTCTGCCAGATTTTCCGCGACAGATTGCTGCCAAGGTTCTCGATGTCATTGACCGCCTCGGCCACGCCGTCATCGTTCACCGCCTGCGCATACAGCGCGGCGAGCTTGCCGGTGACGGAGAGCATTTCCGAGCAATAGTCGAGATAGCGCGCCAGCTCTGGCGCGGTGAAAGTCCGCGATGGCGAAGCGGCGGTGGCGCGGTAGCTGGACGAAAGCGCCGCCGGGTCCTTGGTCAGCTGGTGCATGTCGATCACGTGGATGACAGAACGAAGGCCGTGCAGGTTCCTGGTGACGCGCCGCCGTTTGATCCGCGCCTCAAGCCGCACCAGCGCGGTCAGGCCAAGCCCGGCGAGCACCGTCGTGTTGATCGCCGCCTCAATGCTCTGCACCGAGCCAACGGCGTCGTGCGACAAATTGCTGAACGACAGGAAAGACCCCACTGATAGAAACAATGCCGCCCCGCCAACTATGATGGCGGCAATCAAGATCCGCAGCCACCAGATCGGCGCGAGCAGGGCCTGCGCCGCCCGCGTGGTGTCGCGCGTCAGCGAGACAATCTCGCGCGCGACGCCGAGCAGCCCGGCATCCGGAAAGCGCGACGCGACCCGCGTTTCAAGCGTGGCGGCGGTGGCGAGAATCTTCTCCGGATCAAGGCTGCGGTAAGGCATGACAGTTGCTTAGCCGCAAGCGCTGATTCGCGCAAAGCGCTCAGGAATACTGCCCCAGCACAAACGCCCGCTCCGCTGCCAGCCCCGCCCATTCATCGCCCTCGCTGGCGAAGATCAGCGTGAACGGCCCGGCGTAGCCCGCATCCTGCGCCGCCTTGACGCATTGGCGGTAGTCGTCCGCGTCGATGACAAGGCCGGGGCCGAAATCGGTTTTGGCGTGACACAGCTCGGCGCGGGCGAAGATGGAGGCGAGGTCGGCATATTTCGTCGGGCCGCCCCAGTTGCCGGTGTCGGCGAGGAAGCCCAGATCAGGTCCGGCTGCGTCCAGCACATGATGCACCGCCTCAGGCGTCGACAAGCGTGTCGAACCAGTTCTCCGTCACAATGCGCACCCCGCGCGCCTTGCCCAGAGCCGCCATCGCCTTCAGCCCGTCAACCGACAAAGCCAGCGCTTCCGCCGAAGGCTTGGCCTTCCCCGCAATCACCCGCGCATTCTCCGCGCCGAGCAGCGCGGCGGCTTCAATCCATGAGGCGATCCAGGCGAGATCGCGCTCGCGCGTCGCAGGGTTAGTGATGTCGCCATCGTCGATCAGCAGCGTCTGGATGACAACGCCGCTCGCTTCAAAAGCCCTGCGGATTTTGGCAAGATAGGCCGGCTCCTGGCTGGCCAGATTGAAGTGGCAGATTTCAATGCGCAAGTAACCGCGCTTGGCGAGTTCGGCGGGCAGGTCTTCAAGCGTCACAGCGCCGGGGCCGAAAGTCGGCTCCGCGATGCCGTTCGGTGTGACGCCGGGGCCGTTGGCATAGGTGACGCCGAGGAGATTGTGCAGGCTCCAGGTGGAGACGGCGATTTGGGGCAGGGCGGTCACGCTGGCGGCTCCGTTGGGCCGCCGCATCGTTACGCAATCCTGCGCGGACGTCCACCCCGTTTGCCGTTTTCGCGCGCGGCCTGCGCCTTGGAAGCCGAGCGCGCCGCACCGCCGATCCGCCCCATCTGCCCGGCCATCCATTTTGCCGAGCCGAGCACGCCTTCAAGCAGATGCCGGAACATAAATGTCGGCGTCGATTTTGGGGAAATGCAGGCCAAGGCCGGAAGGCGTGATTTCTATTTCAGAAAGCTCATCCGGGCGCGCGCTTTCCAGCCCTTGCGCCTGCTTTGGCGAAATGCTGATCTCAATGCCGGTGGACAGTTCGACCACGATCCGGTCCCGCACAGCGTCATAACGCGCGCTGTCACGACATTACCAAAATTTAATCTCCCATCCCTTGTAAGACCTATCGTAAGATATATCTTTAGCTATGTCGTAACAAACGAAAGGAACTCAAATGTCTAACGAAAACACCGCCGGCGCCGGACACCCGCGCGGCTGGCACAACTCAGATGGCGACTATTTCGCTTGGGCCAAGACCCCCGGCTTCAACCCGTTCAAGCTTCTGGCGGTCATCGCCGGATTCGCCATCTTCCCGCCGCTTGGCGTCGCCGCTCTGGTCTATTTCATCTGGAATTCGCGCCGTCACGGCGGACACTGGCGTCATGCCCACGCGACGAGCGACGGGCGCGGCTGCGGCCATCGTGGCCGAATGAACCGCACCGGCAACGCCGCCTTTGACGAGCACCGCGAGAAGGTTCTGAACGAGCTCGAAGCCGAGCGTCAGGCCTTTGCAGAAGAGCGCGCCGCTGAGCGCCGCAGGCGCGACCAGGAAGCGTTTGACGCGTTCCAGGCCAAGCGCAAAGCCGAAGGCGATAAGCCTTCCGAAGCGCGGGAATAATCCCAGTCCGCCCTTTGCCGGGAAACCGGCAGAGGGTATTTTCATAATCGAAGGGGACATCGATGACCAAAGACGACACTGGAGGCTGCGGCCCGAAATGGGGTTGGGCGCGCGAGGATGGCGGCAAGGCCTGGGGCGGCCCGCCATGGATGCGCGGCGGACCCTTTGGCATGGGCGGGGGAGGGCCGCGCGGACGCATGTTCGGGCAGGGCGATTTGCGATTGCTGCTGCTGGCGCTGATCGCCGACAGTCCGAGCCACGGCTATGACCTCATCCGCACTATCGAAGCTAAATTCGCCGGCTCCTATTCGCCGAGCCCCGGCACCATTTATCCGACGCTGACGCTGCTTGAAGAGCAGGAGCTCATTGTCGGCGCGGCTGAGGCGGGCGGCAAGAAGAGCTATTCGGCGACGCTGGCCGGGCGGCGGTTTCTCGCGGAGAATTCCGAACAGGTGAAAGCCCTGATGGCGCGCATTGACATCATGGCGGGCGCCAAGGAAAGCAGCGCCATTCCCGACGCTGTGATGCACGCCGTCCAGACCCTGCGCCACGCCATCATGGCCAAGGGCGGTTGGAGCGAGCCGGAGATGCAACGCATCCGGACCATTCTGGAAAAGGCCGCGCGGGACATTATTTCGGGCGGCAAGTAGTTTCAGGCGTCCTGAAGCGCCGCTTCGATCAGCCGCGCGACTTCGTGCAGGTCCGCCGCGACATGCGCGCAGAGGTCACGCATCTCGTCGTTGGGCTCCAAAAGATCCGGCACCATGATCGTCATCATTCCGGCGCTGGAGGCAGAGCGCACGCCGGTGTGCGAATCCTCCAGCGCAACGCAGTGCGCCGGGTCAGCGCCGAGCAGCCCGGCGGCTGTCAGAAACGGGTCCGGGTGCGGCTTGCTGCGCGCATAGCTGCCACTGGCCGCGATGGCGCCGAAGCGGCCTTCAAGGCCGTGCGCGGCAAGATGATGTGTGACGTTCTCGGGCTTCGAGGAAGTCGCAATGGCGGCCGGCATCCGCAGAAGGTCCAGCAGGTCGAGTATTTCATTCACGCCCGGCTTCAGGGCCAGCCGCGTGTCAGCCAGCAGGCGGAAATGGCCGGAAGCGCTTTTCCAAAGCCCGTCCATGTCAAACTCAATGCCAAAGTGCTCTGTGAGCCGCGTGCGCGTTGCTTCCGATGACGTGCCGATTGAGGCTGCATAAAGCTCAACCGGAGCTTCGACGCCAAATTCCTTTGCCGCAAGGGCCAGAGCCTCGAAGTAAAGCACTTCGGAGTCAAAGAGCAGTCCGTCCATGTCGAAGACAACTGCGCGCGGCGTTCTGGCAAAGATCATCCGCGCGCCCTAGGTGACGTACCCATAAACGGGATTCCCAATTTGACATTGTTGTGATTCACTCTGGCCTTGGCAAGGAGGTGGACATGGCGCGCTTTGATCTGACGGATTTCGAATGGAGTGTGATCGAACCTTTGCTTCCAACGAAGGTGCGCGGAGTGAAGCGGGTTGATGACCGTCGTGTTCTCAACGGGATAATCTGGCGGCTGCGCACGGGTGCGCCCTGGGCGGATATTCCTGCGCGCTATGGTCCGCATACGACCTGTGTGAACCGCTTCAACCGCTGGCGCAGGGCTGGGCACTGGGCGCGTATTCTTCAAGCGGTATCAGAGGCTTATCGGGGTGACGTGCAGATGATCGACTCCTCTTCGATCCGGGTTCACCAGCATGGGGCCAACGGGCCGAAAAAGGGGGGCGATCCGATTGCATGGGCCGCTCGCGCGGCGGGCTGACCACGAAAATCCATGCACTGGTTGATGCCGTGGGCCGCCCGATCCGCTTGAAACTGACTGAGGGCCAAGCCCATGACGGACGCTCGGCGGCGGACATGTATGCCAGCATCGGTGCGGGCCAGACCTTGCTCGCCGACCGTGCTTATGACAGCGACGGGCTGCGCAGCACTTTGGCCGAACGCGGAGCGATTGCCAACATTCGGCTGATGCCAACCCGCAAGCGGTGGCCGGACTTCGACCCCATCCTCTATCGCCAGAGAAATCAGGTCGAGAGGTTCTTCAACAAACTCAAGCACTTCCGTGCCGTTGCCACCCGCTATGACAAGCGCGACGACAACTTCCTGGCATCCGTGCAGATCGCATCAATCAGGATTTGGTTGCGAACATATGAGTCCGTGACCTAGCGCGAATTCACTCCGCCGCAAAGCAGTAAAACAGCCCCGCGCCGCCGGTCTTGACCAGCGCGTCCTGCGCGCAGCCGGCCGAGCCATGCGAGGAGTTCCACGCCTTCATGTGCCGCGTGTCTTTCAGGCCCATCCGGTCGTGATGGCCGACAATCGCCGAGCCTTCGCCTTCGCTTGTCCAGTTTTTGCAGGTCGTGTCGCCACCGGCGGTGGAATACATGCCCGCAGGGTCGGAGCCGGTGAGAATGTCATGCATGTTGGTCGCGTCGCCGCGGCCCATGACTGTCTCTCCTTTTTCTGTCAGCGCTGTCTCCTTGGTCACATTCGCCTTGTCGGAATGCAGCTCATCGACATTTGCCGCGACCACAACGCCTTTGGCGTTTTGCCATGGCCCCGCGCCGATCCGGTCGCGCGCGTTGACGCCCGCCTCTCCCTGCGGCGCGGTCGTGGAAAGGTAGGCCTTCCAATTGGTTTTTGTTGCGCCCGCCGCCTTGGCCAGCGCGGCGCAATGCGCGTCCGCCCCATCAAGCCCGCCAAGATTGGCGCCCTTGCCGGGGCCGGCGCTGGTGACGAAGAAAGACATGTCGGCCTGCTGCGCGCCTGCAGGCAAGGCGAAGCCTGCGGCTGCCAGAACAAGGCTTGCAACGAGAAACGGCTTGATCGTGATGGACATTCTTTGCTCCTGAACAGAAAATCGGATGAAGTGACGTGCCCGGCCCAAATCAGAGCCTAGCATTTCCGTTTGCCGCGCAAAGGCGGGAACACTGTCAGCCAATTCACTTTGCCGCGAGCGGCGCGCCTATCTGAGCGCTCCGCCCATCTCGGCGATGAAGGCCGCCTTGCCATACTGCTCGCTGGATACCGAAGCTCCCGCAGCGGTGAACAGCTCGCTGACCAGCGCAAGCGTCACCTCCTGCTCGGTGAGCTGGCCATCGACATTTGTGTCCCAACGCGTGAATATCACTGTGCGCTGGATCTGGTAGGCGGCCTTCTGCGATTTGGTTTCCGCCAGTGTCGCCAGCCCCATCGAGAACAGCTGAAATTCGGCAGCGTCCGCCGCGCCGCTGCCGTCCGCATCAAGCGCGGTGAAAACGGACTTCGCGCCGGCGATCACTTCCGCTGTGTCCGCCGCGCCGTCGCCATTGGCGTCGAACACCGCAAAGCTCGCGATCAGCGCGGTTGTTATTTCGCCCGCCAGCCGGTCCTGCGCCATTAAGGGCGACGGCAGCAACGCCAGCGCAAATGTCAGCCCGGCGATTTTGGTCCGCATGTTCAGCTCCTTTTTCCCGGCGTTTTCCGGTCCGCCGATTTGGTTTGGCTTTCGATCAGCATGATTTTCTGCCAGATTTTCCGCGACAGATTGCTGCCGAGATTTTCGATGTCATTGACCGCCTCGGCCACGCCGTCATCGTTCACCGCCTGCGCATACAGCGCGGCGAGCTTGCCGGTGACGGAGAGCATTTCCGAGCAATAGTCGAGATAGCGCGCCAGCTCTGGCGCGGTGAAAGTCCGCGATGGCGAAGCGGCGGTGGCGCGGTAGCTGGACGAAAGCGCCGCCGGGTCCTTGGTCAGCTGGTGCATGTCGATCACGTGGATGACAGAACGAAGGCCGTGCAGGTTCCTGGTGACGCGCCGCCGTTTGATCCGCGCCTCAAGCCGCACCAGCGCGGTCAGGCCAAGCCCGGCGAGCACCGTCGTGTTGATCGCCGCCTCAATGCTCTGCACCGAGCCAACGGCGTCGTGCGACAAATTGCTGAACGACAGGAAAGACCCCACTGATAGAAACAATGCCGCCCCGCCAACTATGATGGCGGCAATCAAGATCCGCAGCCACCAGATCGGCGCGAGCAGGGCCTGCGCCGCCCGCGTGGTGTCGCGCGTCAGCGAGACAATCTCGCGCGCGACGCCGAGCAGCCCGGCATCCGGAAAGCGCGACGCGACCCGCGATTCAAGCGTGGCGGCGGTGGCGAGAATCTTCTCCGGATCAAGGCTGCGGTAAGGCATGACAGTTGCTTAGCCGCAAGCGCTGATTCGCGCAAAGCGCTCAGGAATACTGCCCCAGCACAAACGCCCGCTCCGCTGCCAGCCCCGCCCATTCATCGCCCTCGCTGGCGAAGATCAGCGTGAACGGCCCGGCGTAGCCCGCATCCCGCGCCGCCTTGACGCATTGGCGGTAGTCGTCCGCGTCTATGACAAGGCCGGGGCCAAAATCGGTTTTGGCGTGACAAAGCTCGGCGCGGGCGAAGATGGACGCGAGGTCGGCATATTTGGTGGGGCCGCCCCAGTTGCCGGTGTCGGCGAGGAAGCCGAGATCAGGGCCAACCGCATCCAGCACATGATGCACCGCCTCCGGCGTTGACAATGTGTCGAACCAGTTTTCCGTGACAATGCGCACCCCCCGCGCCTTGCCCAGCGCCGCCATCGCCTTCAGCCCGTCAACCGACAAAGCCAGCGCTTCCGCCGAGGGGGCGCTCTTCCCCGCAATGACCCGCGCATTCTGAGCGCCGAGCAGGGCCGCAGCTTCAATCCATGCGGCGATCCAGGCGAGATCGCGCCCGCGCGTCACAGGGTTCGTGATGTCGCCGTCGTCGATCAGCAGCGTCTGGATGACGACGCCGCTCGCTTCAAAAGCCCTGCGGATTTTGGCAAAATAGGCCGGCTCCTGGCTGGCCAGATTGAAGTGGCAGATTTCAATGCGCAAGTAACCGCGCTTGGCGAGTTCGGCGGGCAGCCCCTCAAGCGTCACAGCGCCGGGGCCGAAAGTCGGCTCCGCGATGCCGTTCGGTGTGACGCCGGGGCCGTTGGCGTAGGTGACGCCGAGGAGATTGTGCAGGCTCCAGGTGGAGACGGCGATTTGGGGCAGGGCGGTCACGCTGGCGGCTCCGTTGGGCCGCCGCATCGTTACGCAATCCTGCGCGGACGTCCACCCCGTTTGCCGTTTTCGCGCGCGGCCTGCGCCTTGGAAGCCGAGCGCGCCGCACCGCCGATCCGCCCCATCTGCCCGGCCATCCATTTTGCCGAGCCGAGCACGCCTTCAAGCAATGCCGGAACATAGATGTCGGCGTCGATTTTGGGAAAATGCAGGCCAAGGCCGGATGGCGTGATTTCTATTTCAGAAAGCTCATCCGGGCGCGCGCTTTCCAGCCCTTGCGCCTGCTTTGGCGAAATGCTGATCTCAATGCCGGTGGACAGTTCGACCACGATCCGGTCCCGCACAGCGTCATAACGCGCGCTGACGGCATGGGAGCCGCTCAGGCGATCTGCCCCACGCGCGATGGCGGCGTCAAAGCTGGCCTTGTCGAATGCGTCATCCATGTATCTGCCTCCAAGCGGCGAGCAAAACTTCCCGATGCTCTGCGACCAGCTTCAGTGCCCGTCGAGCATCCGGTTCTGTGCAGGAATAAACTTCGCGCAGCTCGATCCCGATCAAATTAATCACCGCTTCCCAATCAGGCCCGACAACATGAACATGAGCGGGCGGATGGTCATTTGGACAAATGACGAACCGCAGCCCATCCAACCGGAGCACTGTTGGCATATATAATAACCCAAGCGATTTGGTTTGTCACTAACGATATGATTGCACGAAATTTCATAGCAATCCAAGCAGGTTGAATTTACCTTTGCGTGCAAAGATAATGAAAAACTGAAAGCGTGAGCGCCAAATTGACCGCATCCCGAGTTTTTGCTGTTGTCTTGACCATTCTTGTAACGCTTGCGCCCGGTGGCGGGCTTGCGCGGCGCAAAACCATGCGCGCCGCGTTTGAACCTCGCGGAAGGATTACGGCATGAGGCGGCTGTCTGCGCTGGTTCTGCTCGGTCTTGCGCCGCTCGGCGGCGCTTTTCTTGTGCGTCAGCACTTTCAATTCACACGCTTTTCCGGGAGGCGTTGAGATGGTCTGGTCAATGGGCTTTGACGACGGCTTTAAGGTCACAATCGGCATGCGCGAGCTGGATGGCGACCTGCGCAAAGTCGAATATGTGGATGCGACACCGGATTGGCCAGGAGTGGGGGGGGGGGTTGAACCCGGCGATCTAGAGCTTGGCCGCGCCATAAAGCCTGATCATTTGCCGACCAGAGTTCAATGGGATGGCCCGAAACGCAGCGGTGTTCCCGAGACCCTTCGCGGCCGCCAGATGATGCTGGTCAATGACCGGTTCAAAGACGTCATCGAACGGTTTGAGCCGGGCATCCATCAGTTTTTCCCGCTCGATCTGGTTTGGAAAGACAAGACGCTGGCGCAGAAAATGTACATGTTCAATATTTGCAGCAGACTTAGTACAACAGACAGATCTCTGTCGACAGCAGAGATGTCAAGGGGCGGCATGTTGGAGCCAAGCAGCGGTTCCATTATTTTCAATCTCACTCAGATCGGCAGCCATCACATCTGGATCGACAAGCATATATATGCGGGTGTCCTTGTGTCCGACGCTCTGCATGATGCGCTGATTGAGGCAAAAGTTACTGGCCTTGGTTTCCGGCACTGGCACGTCAAGACGGAAGGGCCTCAATAATGGCCGATCCCAACATCCCGCACCTTGGCGACCTGGCGGACCTGAATGATCTCGCGCCGAGACACCCAAAGCTGAACGGCGTTGACGGTTTTCAAAACGCGCACATCATTGCCACAAATCTATGGAACCGCGCGCTTGGCAATCTCATGGCTGCCATCGACCCGGACGGAAGGCTCGGCGGCTCCGGATCGCCGACATCGCCGACCTCGCTGGCGCTGGAGTTTTACGAGTCCGTCACCGGCAAAAGCGTTTTCGAAGGCGCGGCGGAAAACACGATTCTGACCGGCCATTCGCTCGGCGGCGGGCTGGCGGGGCGGACAAAACTGCGCGCCCGTCTTGAACCTCGCGGAAGGATCGCGGCATGAGACGGCTGTCTGGACTGATTTTGCTCGCCCTCATGGCGCTCTCGCTCATATCCTGCTCCAACCGTCAATCCGAATGGCGAAGCAAAATCACCGTTAATGTTGAAACGCCCAATGGCATTGTGTCCGGCTCCAGCGTGACGCGCGAGGTGGCGAGTCTCACTTCTGGCGCGTTGGTGCCGCCGGAGGCGCGGGGCGGCGGCCATGGGCGGTTCGGCGAAGCCGTCGTGGTCGAGGTCGCACCGGGGAAATATCTGTTTGCGCTGTTGCCGGGGAGCATGGACACCGCCCCCGAGCTTGATGCCGCCCATGTCTTTTTTCCGGGCCAGCCGCCCGCCGACACGGACGCGAAATTCGCCACACTGCGCGAAAGCCGCCAGATTCCAGCGAATCTCTATCCGATGCTGGTAACCTTTGACGACATCAATGTTCCCGCGAGCGTCAAGCTAGTTGATCCCAAAAACATCGCTGCCAGTTTTGGCGCGGGATACCGGCTCAAGGACATGACGCTGGAGATAACGGATGAGGCGGTGACAGACGGTAGCGTGGACAGCGTGCTCCCTTGGCTGGCTGAACACAAGGGCCGCCTTAAGCCCACGAGCAAAACAAATTTGAGGGATGTTTCTCCGGAGGAGAACCTTCGCCGTAGTAATTTTAAGGATATCCAGCCATGAGTTCGGAAATCAGCAAAGAACTGCTATTATCTATCCTTGCGTTGGACGCCTACAATCAAGGATATGGACGCGGCCTCGAACACGGCGCTACTGAAATTGGCTTGGCGACAGTTCAACAAACGCCAAGTTCAGTTGATGACGACGGGTGGAAAAACGCCGGTTTCTACGCCGTCTCCTACACATTGGACGAAGCTGTCGGAACTGGGACGGATGCGCTGGCGGCGGGCACTAAGATTATCTCCTACCGCGGCACGGATAATTTCTTCCCCTGGTCCGATCCCGACCGCGGCGCGTCCGACCTGACCAACGGCTGGCTCGGCGGCGCGGGCAAACTCACCGCCCAGACGGACCTTGCGCTGCAATTCTACAGCGGCGTCACCGGCAAGGACATTTTTGAAGGCGCGGCGGCAAATACCGTCGTCACCGGCCACTCGCTGGGCGGCGGGCTTCCCCTCTCAATCCCGCAGCAGCTCATTAATGCTCGTCTTCCCCCGCGTCTTCTCGTCCACCGTCTTCACAATCACCACGCAATACAGCGAGGCCCCCGGCTCCGCCGTTCGGCGCGGCTTGCCGGGCAGGGTCCCCGCCACCACGACCGAGTTCGCCGGCACTTCGCCATAGGTGACTTCGCCCGTGGCGCGGTTGACGATTTTTGTGCTTTTGCCGATGTAAACGCCCATGCCGAGCACCGCGCCCTGGCGCACGATGCAGCCTTCGACGACTTCCGAGCGCGCGCCGATGAAGCAATTGTCCTCGATAATAGTCGGCCCCGCCTGCATCGGCTCAAGCACGCCGCCAATGCCGACGCCGCCGCGACAGATGCACATGCTTGCCGATCTGCGCGCAGGAGCCGACCGAGGCCCATGTGTCGACCATCGTGCCTTCGCCCACATAAGCGCCGAGATTGACGAAGGACGGCATCAGGATCGCGCCCTTGGCGATGTAGGCCGAGCGGCGGACGATGGCGCCCGGCACAGCGCGGAAACCAGCGGCGGCGAACTCAGCCTCGCCCCAGTTGGCAAATTTCAGCTTCACCTTGTCATAGCCCTGCGCCAGCGAGCCGCCCGCATTGGTGAACGGCATGATGACATTGTCTTCGAGGCGGAAGGACAGGAGCACGGCCTTCTTCAGCCATTGATTGACGACCCAAGTGCCGTCGTCCTGCCGCTCGGCGACGCGGCGCTGGCCGCTGTCCAGAAGGTTCAGCGCATCTTCAACCGCCTCGCGCACCGCGCCCTTGGTGGCGGAGGAAATCCCGTCCCGCGCCTCGAATGCGGCTTCTATCGTGTTTTCGAGGTCAGTGGACTTGGACATGGGGCAGGCTCCGTGCTAGGCGCGGCACGCGTGAGGCGGCGCTGATTTGATGTGGGCAAGGCATTAGGGGAAAGCTTTTTCCCGGTCAATTGAAGGCTGAAGGCGGATCATGGACGAGAATTTCAAGGAAAACGGCGGCTACACCTCGCTGCCGCGCTCAAGCAAGACGATCAAGCAGGTGCGCGAGGTTCCCAAGACCCCGCAATCCTCCTCCGCCGCCTACCGTCTCGCCTTCGCCGACGATGATTTCATGACCCGCCGCGAGCTGCGCCCGGTGCGCCTGCAGCTGGAACTGCTCAAGACCGAGATGATCCTCACCGAGACCGGCATTGTCTCGACGGTCGTGCTATTCGGCGGCGCGCGCATTCCAGAGCCTGGCAAGGCGGCCTGGGCGGCGAAGAACGAGGTCCAGAAGGCGCGGCTTGAGAAAAACTCGCGCTATTATGACGAGGCGCGGCGCTTCGCCCGGCTCTGCTCTGAATATTCGGCGCGCACCAACTTCCGCGAATTCGTCATCACCACCGGCGGCGGGCCGGGCGTCATGGAGGCGGGCAACCGCGGCGCGCATGAAGCCGGCGCGCCGACCATCGGACTCAATATCGTGCTGCCGCATGAGCAGGCGCCCAATCAATATGTCACGCCCGACCTGTCGTTCAACTTCCACTATTTCGCCATCCGCAAAATGCATTTCCTCATGCGCGCCAAGGCCGTTGCCGCCTTCCCGGGCGGGTTCGGCACGCTGGACGAATTGTTCGAAAGCCTGACGCTGATGCAGACCGGCCGCATGAAGCGCATGCCGATCCTCCTGTTTGGCCGCGAATTCTGGTCGCGCATCGTCAATTTCGAGGCGCTCGCCGAGGAGGGCGTGATCTCGCCGGAGGATGTGAAAATGGTCACATTCGTCGACACGGCCGAGGACGCATGGAATGTCATTGCTGATTTTTATGCGTTGGGGGTGGACGATCAAGTCATTGACCATGTGACATGATGCCAGCTGGACGGCGCGTGAAGTTCCCTTGTAGCTCAGCGCATCACACAGGATATCACCATGCGCAAACTCATACTCCCGCTCTTCGCCGCACTGGCGTTGACCGCCGCCAGCTTCATCACGGCAAACTCCCATGCTGAGGACGCCGCGCCGCAAGCAATGGCGCAGACCGTTGAAATCGGCGCGCTGAAAATCTCCGGCGCCTGGACCAAAGCCATGCTGCCGGGCCAGCCCGTCGGCGGCGGTTATCTTATGGTTGAGAACACAGGCGCGGAACCTGACAAGCTTGTGTCCGTTTCGTCCTCCGTCTCACCCGATGTCCAAATTCACGAAATGAAGATGGAGGGCGATGTGATGAAGATGCGCCAGCTTGCAGAGGGGTTGGAGATTCCCGCAGGCGGTAAAGTTGAGCTGAAGCCGGGCGGATTCCACCTGATGTTCATGGTGGTGCCGGAGCCTTTCAAGGAAGGCGGCTTGGTCAAGGTGACACTGAAGTTTGAAAAGGCCGGCGAAGCGGAGGTGACGCTGCCGGTCGCAGCGGCGGATGCGAAGGGGCCGGGGGAGATGCACGGCGGTTAGAAGAGATAGCCACCGACGCAAGCAGGCTTGGCGGAGCCGCGAATTCTAGCCCGCAAGCCCGGTCAAAAACCCGGTCAGATCATCCGTCGCATGATCGACATGCGCGCCGTCCTCGCCGCCGCTCTCCCAGGCATCGACAAACTCGCCGTCAAACTCTCCCGGCAGGATCAGCACTGTGGACATTCCGACGGCTTTCGCCTCAATCAGGTTGCGGGACAGATCCTCGAACATCGCCGCCTTTGACCCGTCCACGCCATGCGCTGCGAGGAACCTGTCATAGGTTTCGCGCGCGGGCTTCGGCGTCAGCTCCGCCGCGACAATGTCAAAAATATCGTCAAACCGGTCGAGAATCCCAAGCCGTTCCGCCGCCCTTTCGGCATGGCCCCGGTCGCCGTTGGTGAAAATATACTTGCGCCCCGGCAGCGCTTCAATCGCCTTGCCCAGCGCCGGATCCGGATCGAGCCAGGAATAGTCGATGTCATGCACCTTGGCGAGAAAATCGCGGTAATCGACCCGGTGCTCCAGCATCAGTCCCTTCAGCGTCGTGCCATGCTCCAGATAATATTGCTTTTGCACCCTGCGCGCCTCGTCGCGCGGCAGGCCAAGCAGCTGCGACACGTAAGAGGTCATTTTCACATCAATCTGCGAAAACAGGTTTGACCGCCGCGGATACAGTGTGTTGTCGAGGTCGAACACCCATGTCACAACATGGTCAAAGGCCGGCTTTTCAAGAAGATTCGTCATCGCCCCCTTATGCCATGAATTGCGCTGGATGCGAACTGCCGGGAAAGCCTCATAACGTTAATTTGAGGGTAATCCTTGGGTAACCGGTTTCTGTTTTAAAGGGACCATTGAAGGGAGGCCTGGAAGATGAAACAGGAAAAGCTGATTTCGCGCCGCGACATGATCGCCGGCGCTTCCACGCTCGCCATCGCCGGCGCGGTGATGCCTAAATTCATGCTGGGAATTGCGGACGCCAAGAACGAGTTCATCATCGTCAGCGGCTGGGTGCTGAAGCGGAGCGAGACCGCGTGATATTCCAAAGTATTCAGTCAGTACCGCGAATCAGGCTTTCACGCGCAGGTCTGCATCGCGGGGTCCGGCCCAGCTGGCGTGACCATCGCGCGCGAACTCGCCGCCGCTGGGATTGCAGTCGTCATTTTTGAGGCTGGCGACTACGATCCGACACCGGAATCGCAGGAATTCTACGATGGCGTCACCCATGGCGATCCTTATTTTGATCTCAGCGCGACGCGGCTGCGCTGTTTCGGCGGCTCGTCGAACCACTGGGCGGGATGGTGCCGCGTGATGGACGCGGTGGATTTTGAGGCCAAGCCGCATGTGCCGGACTCCGGCTGGCCGATCAGACGGGCGGACATCGAGCCGTTTCTTGGCAAGACGCATGACATTCTGGAGCTTGTTCCGTTCAAACAGGACAAGCCCATTTCGGATGACATAAGATGGGTGCAGCTGATCAAGAGCCCGGCGGTGCGTTTTGGCGCGAAGTACCGCGAGGAGTTTGAAAAGAGTGACAAGGTGGCGCTGGTGCTCGACACCTATGTCACAGAGCTTGTCGGCGATGGCAGGCGCGTCAGCTCCGCTAAGCTCTGGTCCAACGCCATGGACGGCGGCGAGTTCTCGGCGGACATGTTTGTCATCTGCACCGGCGGTCTCGAAAATTCACGGTTGCTGCTCTGGTCCAATGTGAAATCATCCGGTGGCGTTGTGCCTGACGCGGCGGCGCTGGGGCGCTACTGGATGGAGCATCCGCAGTTCGAAGGCGGCGACGCGATTCTGTTTGATTCCATCATGTTCGAGCATGATTCCGTCGGCGAGGCGTTCTTTTCGCCCTCCGCCAAAGCGATTGCCGAACGGCAGATCATGAATTTCGGCATCCGCCTGATCGAACGGCCTTATCCGGGGCTGAAAGCCATGATCGCCGATCTCGCCTGCCAGGCGCCGGATACGGCGGAATGGGTGGCCAAGGGGTTGGGCCAGCATCTGCGCTGCGCCGCCCAGCTCTATGTCGGCTGGGAGCAGTCGCCGGTCTTCGACAATCACGTCGCGCTGCATGCAACGGAAAAAGACGCGGCGGGCGTGCCGCGCATTGAGCTCAATTGGAAGAAGGGCGAGCTGGAGCACAGGACGCTTTTGGAAGGTCTGAAACTTTTCGGCGAGACGCTGGTGCGCAACAATGCCGGCCGCGTGCGCATTGAGGAATGGGTGACGAGCGGCCAGGCCTACCCCACCGATCAGGAACTCGCCGGCCACCACCATATGGGCGGCACGCGCATGGGGAGCGATCCGAAGAAAAGCGTGGTTGACGCAAACTGCAAAGTGCACGGCATGGAAAATCTTTATATCGGCGGCTCGTCGGTTTTCACCACATCAGGCCAGTGCAATCCGACGACAACGATTGTCGCGCTGTCGCTGCGGCTTGGGGCGCATTTGGCGAAGACGCTGAAGGTTTGAAAGTTTGCCTTTTCCCGCCCTTGTATATGATTATACAAGATCGGACGGCATGCAGTTCAGCCCGGTCAAGGCGACATGCAGATTTCATAAGCTCGGCTCAACTCACTCCTCGTGAAGTCGTCCACAGACTTGTCGTTGAGCACAATGTTCGCAATCCGGTCTGAAAAACCTGAAACAACTTCTTGCTTGGACATCCATGAAGAGATTTTTTCGCTGAAATCCGCGTCGGCGAAGGAATTTGCGTAGGTCTTTTTTTCATCGGGGTCTGTGCCATACAAAAGCAGCATGGCAAAATGCGCCGTCGCCTTGTTGGTCGCCGATATGTGCCATTCATCAAGAAACTGTTCTGCGTCCAACCCTGTGGTCGAAAGCATCAGTATGACTTCGTCCAGTGACCCAACTTTGGGGATCGGAAACGTTTGCAGACAATGTCTGAAGTAGGTCCAGCAGAACTCTTCAATAAGCTGCCACTCGCGCTTGGTCCAATCGCCAGGTTTGTAGTAGCGGAAGCTTTTAAGGGCCAGTTCGACTGAAAGAGCGGGAAACTCAAACCGGGCGATGAAATCCAGAAAGCGCGGAAGAAAATGCTTGAACTCGTTTAAGTCTGGTTCTTTGGTCTTGGCCGCGTGGTTCCATCTGTAGAGAAGCCTCAGCGGAATTGACCGCACATTCAATGCAACCAGCTGCGCCTCTTCTTCAAGCGTGATGCAGCACTCAGTGCAGACATCAAGAGGCTGCGCCACCGCATAGCCGCTGAAAAGGCCATATGCACTGTCGACGATCTCGCTAAGTTCCTTGTCCATCGCTGCAATCTACACAATTGGCCTACATCCGGGCAATATCCGGGAGACTCATTAGCCTTGCAAATGCACCTCATCCCGCCGATTAGACCGGCATGGAACTCTGGATTCCCATCACCCTCGCCGCCGCCTTCCTGCAGAACATCCGCTCAAGTCTTCAGAAGCATCTGAAGGGCGCGATGGGCACGACGGGCGCGACCTTTGTGCGCTTCGGCTTCGGCATGCCGTTCGTGCTGATCCTTGTGGCCATCCTGCACTTCAGGATAGGCTATGCCTTCCCGCCCATTGGTCCGCGCTTTCTCACTTGGATGGCGCTCGGCGCGCTGTCGCAGATCGGCGCGACATTCCTGCTTGTGCATCTGTTCTCATTCCGCAACTTCGCCGTCGGCACCGCCTATTCGCGCACCGAACCGGCGCAGGCGGCTCTGTTTGGCCTTCTGTTTCTGGGTGACCGCATCACTTGGGCGGCTATCGCCGCCATTGCCATCTGCGTCGCTGGCGTCATGGTCATTTCTGTGGCGAGAACGCAGATCACATTGCGCTCGCTCGTCACCTCCGTCGGCCAGCGCACGGCTTTGATCGGCATCGTGTCAGGCTTTGGCTTCGGCTTTTCCGCCGTCGCCTACCGGGCGGCTTCATTGGCGCTCGGCGGGCCGAATTTCCTCATGCAGGCGGCGGTGACGCTCGCCTTCGGCATCACGCTGCAGACAATCGCCATGCTTATCTGGATGACTCTTCGGGAACCGGAGCAGTTTGCGCTGATCAGCAAGGCATGGAAGCCATCTTTGATGGTCGGCATGGCGGGCGCCACCGCTTCGCTTGGCTGGTTCACCGCCATGACCCTGCAAAACGCCGGAGTGGTGAAGGCGCTCGCGCAGGTGGAGATGCTGTTCACCTTCGCCACCTCGGTGTTCGTCTTCCGCGAGAAGATAAACCGCTATGAGATCGCGGGGTGTCTGCTGATTGTCTCCGGTATTATAGTGCTGATGGCCTCGCGCTGACCGGCGTCAGGGAATGTGAAACTGCGCCCGCCGCTTGCCCCATTGCGAGATGGTTTCAAACTGCGCTGCAAGCGACAAGAGCGTTTCCTCATCGCCCGGCCTCCCGACAGCCTGAATGCCGAGCGGCAGGCCCTCCTTCGTCACGTGCACCGGCATGGCGATGGCGGGCTGACCGCTGATGTTCTGGATCGCCGGCCAATGTGTGAACCAGAGGCTGTTGTGCAACAGCTTGTCGCGGAACGGCTTGAAGCGGAGCAGCCGCGTCAGGCGCAGCTTGTCAGCGATGTTTTCAAGCAGCTCGTCCGCGCCCTTCGGATTCATCGCGCCGCAGGGCAGTGGCGGATGCGCAATGACCGGCATCAGCACCGCGTCAAACTCTGCCGTCGCGGCAACAATCTGCCGCGACACAGCATGCAGGCGCAGCAGAGCCGCATGCGCCTCGCCCGCGGTGATGACATCGCCGAACCGGGTCAGCACCCGCGTGCCGCGCTCAAGCTCGCCAAGGACAGACCGTCCGATCCGCGCGGATTCAAAGCGCATGACGCCCGCCATGGACGAGGCGATCGTATAGGCGAAGTCCGCCCAATATTGCTCGCCGATCATCGGCAGACCGATTTCCTCAGTCTCGTGGCCTCCTTCCCTCGCCAACGCAATCGCGGCATCAAGGGCTTGCAAAGTCTCGGCTGAGATGGGCAGATCGAGCGGCGAACCCCGGTAAAATCCGATCTTGAGCCTGCCCGGCGCCCGCGCCGCCGCCGCTGCAAATGTGCCCCTTGGCGGACGCGCCGCATAGGGCGCGAGAATGTCCGGCCCATGGGTCAGATCCAGCAGCGCCGCCGTGTCGCGCACCGACCGCGTCAGCGCATGCTCGCCGGTCAGCCCGTGCCAGCCTTCCGAGATGGCGGGCGAAAACGGGATGCGGCCGCGCGACGGTTTCAGCCCGACCAGCCCCGTGCAGGCGGCCGGCACGCGGATCGAGCCGCCGCCATCCGAGGCATGCGCCATCGGCGCGACGCCCGCCGCGACCAAAGCCGCCGATCCGCCGGATGAGCCGCCGCTGGTATGGGCGAGATTCCAGGGATTGCGCGTGACGCCAAACTTCGCCGTCTCCGTCATCAGCCGCAGGCCATATTCCGGCGTAGTCGCGGTGGCGATGCAAATGAGCCCGGCAGCGCGGTGGCGCTCGACAAGGACCGAGTCAAAGTCCGGAACGAAGGCCGGCGCGCGGCTGCCGCTGTGCGTCGGCACGCCCTTCTGCGAGATGGTGAGGTCCTTGATGGCGAACGGCACGCCGGCGAAGGGCGCTTCTCTGTCCGCGCGCTTCGCTGCCTCGCGCGCCATGTCAAAGGTCCGCTCGGCAATCGCGTTGATCTCAGGGTTGACGCGCTCGGCTCTTGTTACGGCCGCTTCAATCAGTTCGACAGGAGAGACGTCTCCAGCGCGCACCATGCCCGCAAGCCCAGTCGCGTCTTCTTCCCATAAAATTCTTTCAATCGTCATAGCCAGCCCTTCCGCCGCCGCAGCTTATGCAGCGCGTGAGGCGAACGCAATCACGGCACGATCAGCGTTCCAGCCCCATGCTCGGTCAATAGCTCAAGAAGAACTGCATGCGATGTCTTGCCGTTGAGAATGACAACGCCCTCAACCCCGCGCTGGATCGCCTCGATGCAGGTTTCGACCTTTGGAATCATGCCGCCTGAAATCGTGCCGTCGGCGATCAGCCGCCGCGCCTCGGAAACAGAAAGTTCCTTGATAAGGTTCTTGTCCTTGTCGAGCACGCCCGGAACGTCGGTGAGGAACAAAAGCCGCACCGCCTGAACCGCGCCGGCGATAGCGCCCGCGAACGTGTCGGCGTTGATATTGTAGGTATGCCCGTCGCGCCCCGGCGCGACCGGCGCGATGACCGGGATCATTTCCGAGCGGGCGAGAAGATCGAGCAGCGTGCGGTCAACCTCCACCGGCTCGCCGACAAAGCCGAGGTCGAGCACGCGCTCAATGTTGGAATCCGGGTCCTTGAATTTCTTCTGCGCCTTTTCGGCGAACACCATATTTCCGTCCTTGCCGCACAGGCCAATCGCCCATTCGCCTTCGGCGTTGATGAGCGCGACGATCTCTTTGTTGATCGACCCGGCCAGCACCATCTCGACGATCTCGACCGTCTTCTGGTCGGTGACGCGCAGGCCCCCTTCGAACTTCGATTCAATCCCCATCCGCGCCAGCATCGCCCCGATCTGCGGCCCGCCGCCATGCACAACGATGGGATTGATGCCGGACTGTTTCAAAAGCGCGATGTCGCGGGCAAAGGCGCGGCCCAGCGAAATGTCGCCCATCGCGTGGCCGCCATATTTGACCACGATTGTCTTGTTCTCATAGCGCTGCATGAACGGCAGCGCTTCAGCGAGAAGCCGCGCCTGTGTCTCGCCTTTTTCGAGGGAAGTGTCGCTGGTCATCAAGGCCTCCGGCTGATTTGCGGCTGCTTTTAGTTAAGAATAGTGCGATGGGCAATTGACGATTTAGCAGCCTTTCGGGCAGATCATCTTCGAACGAAAGCGCGCGCAATGAAAAAAATCATCGTCCTCACCGACGTCCACATCGTCCATCCCGGCCAGACCATTGTCGGCATCGACCCGACGGCGCGGCTGGATGCGGCGATGGACCATATCCACATGACCAGCGCCGATGCGGACATGGTCATCATCACCGGCGACCTGACCGATCAGGGCCATCCTGACTGTTATGAGCGGCTGAAGGCATCGCTGGCGCGGCTGAGGCTGCCTTGCCGCCTGTTGATCGGCAATCATGACAACAGGGCGAACTTTCAGGCGGCTTTCCCGGATGCGCCGAAGGATGCAAACGCGTTTGTGCAGTTTTTCGAGGACATGGAGGACTGGCGGCTGATCTGCCTCGATTCCGTCAATCAGCCCCGCATCGAGGGCACGCGGCATGGGGCAGGGCAGATGTGCGCAAAGCGCTATGAATTTCTGGAGAACGCGCTCGCCGGAGCCAAGGACCGCCGCGCCATTGTCTTCCTGCACCATCCGCCCTTCATCTCAGGATTTCCCGGAATGGATGCGATCCGGCTGATGGAGGCGGAGAAGTTCATTTCCGCGCTCAAGCGCCATGGTAATGTGCAACTCGTCGTTTCCGGCCATATCCACCGTACCATGTCCGCCGTCATCAACGGCATTCCGCAGGCCTTGTTCAAGAGCACGGCCCATGAAATGCCGCTGGATTTCGTCTCGCCCGATTCCTCCATCGCGTGCATTGAGCCGCCCGCCTACGGCATCCTGCTGCTGACGGAAGAGGGCGTCGTCGTCCACACCGAGGACTATCTCTGGCCTCAGGTGACGGGTGAGTCACTTAGCACTTGACCTGAGCGGCGCGGCGCGCTTCAAAACGCGGCAATGAATCAAGTTTGGCTGGCCAATGGCGCATGACGACGTATCAGGCCTGATCTCACGGGTGGCGCTGCGCGACCGTCCGGCCTTTGACCGTCTGTACCAATTGACCTCCTCGAAACTTTTTGGCGTCTGCATGCGTATCTTGCGTGAACGGGCAGAAGCAGAGGATGCGTTGCAGGAAATTTATGTGAAAGTCTGGGGCAGGGCGGAGCGGTTCGCGGCAAGCGATGCAAGTCCGGTCTCGTGGCTGGTGGCCATCGCCAGAAATCACTGCATCGACCGCATCCGCGCCCGCAAAGCGCCTTCTGTCAATTTGGACGACGCTCTGGAGATTGCCGATCAAGGCATGAACCCGGAGGCGCACGCGGTGAACAAGGGCGAGGGGGCTCGCATCGACCGCTGCATGGGTGAGCTGGACAAGGACCGGGCGCATGCTGTGCGCGCCGCCTATGTCGAGGGCCACTCGTACGAGGATTTGGCGCGGCGCTTCAATGTGCCGCTCAACACGATGCGGACCTGGCTGCGCCGCAGCCTGCTGAAACTGAAAGAGTGTTTGGAGAAATGAAGCGCGCGCTCGACGACACAATGCCAGAAGGCGGCGATGACCTCATCGCAGCCGAGTATGTGCTTGGCGTCCTCACTGGCGCGGAGCGCGAAGCGGCGGCCGCGCGCGTGCTAAATGAGCGCGGCTTTGCCCGGCTTGTGGATCAATGGACCATAAAATTGTCACCGCTTGATGACAGCTATGCGGAGATCGCGCCGCCCGCCTCCGTCAAGAGGGCGCTCGACGGCAGGCTTTTCGCGGGCTCTGCCTCTGCCGCGCCCGGTTTTTGGCAAAGCCTGAACCTCTGGCGCGCGCTGGCATTTGGCGCGCTGGCCGTCGCCGCTGTCGCCATTGCGCCAAGGTTCCGCCAGCCAGACCCGCAGGTGGCGCAGCTGCCGCCGATCATTGCGCCGATGCAGGCGACGGATACTGGAGAAGTGCGTTTCGTCGCGCTCTATCAGCCGGGATCGGACGAAATCCGCATCTCGCGCGTCAAGGCGGAAAAGGGCGCGGACAAGGATTACGAGCTGTGGCTGGTCGATGATGGCGCGAAGCCTGTGTCGATGGGAATTATTCCCGATCAGGGCGAAGTGCGCCTGAAAGTGAAGCCGGAGCTGGTCAAGCTGATTGATTCCGGCGACGCGTTCGCGGTGTCTGTCGAACAGGCCGGCGGCTCGCCAACCGGCGAGGCGCTCGGGCCGATCATCGCTGTCGGCGCGACAAAGGAAATCTGAATTCGCTTAACAGGCTGACATTTCAGGCGTAGCATATGGCTGTTGCCGAGGCACGCCAGCCATGAAGAAATTCGCCGCAGCCCTGTTGATCGCCGTCCTCTGCGCCCGGCCCGGCAGCGCGGAGGAGGAAATCCGGTTTTTCGGCAAATCGGTGATGTTTTCCACCAACACCATCGTTGGCAATCTCCTGGAATCGCACGAGCACACAATGCTGATGAAGGCGCTGCGCTCGGTCGGTCTTGAACAGTCGCTGCTGCATCAGGGGCTCTACACGCTGTTTGCGCCGGACAATGATGCCTTCGCAAAACTGCCGAAGGACTTCTCCGAATCGATTTTCCGCCGCGTCAACCGCAACGAAATGGCAAAACTCCTTGCTTGCCACATTGTCGCGGAAGGCGAGTTTTCGGGCAGAAAGCTGGTGGACAGGCTCAAGTCTGGCGGGCCGCTTTCGCTCAAGACGCTGGGCGGCTGTGAGCTGAGGCTGGAGTTCAAAGAAGGATCCATCGAGGTGACAGACGAGTCCGGCAATCAGGGAAAAATCCTGGCGGCGGATGTCTTGCAGTCTAACGGCATGATTCAGCTGATCGACCGGGTCTTTGTGCCAAAGACCTGATTTTGAACAATAATATCGGTCACGGAAAGATAGATAACAATTTCTGAAACTCTTTCTACCATTTGCGCGTTGTAGCTCATGTCCCCGCTTGGGGATGTGCCATTCAAACCAAACGGAGAAAACTCATGTTCAAGAAATCCCTTATTGCTTCGGCCGTGGCCGCTTCCTTCGCCTTCTCCGCCTATGCCGGCCCGATGGTCGGCGGCGCGGAAATGTTTGCGGACAAGAACATCGTCGAAAACGCGATGAATTCGAAGGATCACACCACGCTGGTCGCCGCTGTTGCTGCAGCCGGCCTTGTTGACACGCTGAAGGGCGCAGGTCCGTTCACAGTCTTCGCTCCGGTCAACGCCGCGTTCGATGCGCTGCCAGCCGGCACGGTCGACACGCTGTTGAAGCCAGAAAGCAAAGACGCGCTGACCAAGATCCTCACCTGCCATGTTGTTGCAGCCAAAGCCATGTCCGACGCGGTCATGAAGATGGTTGCCGATGATGGCGGCGCGCACAAGGTCAAGACCGTCGGCGGCTGCGAGATCACGCTGAAGCTCGACGGCAAGAACGTGACCGTGACGGACGAAAGCGGCGGTGTTGCCAACGTGACGATCGCCGACGTTGAGCAGTCAAACGGCGTCATTCACGTCATCGACAAGGTTCTGCTCCCGAAGTCGTGATTTCTGCTTGACGACTCAGGCAGCTAAAATCACCCCGAAAAGAAACTGCCTGTGCCCGTCCGCGGTTTTCGGTTCCGCGGACGGGACTTCGTTTGGAGACTAAGATGAATCGCCGTGAACTGCTGAAGACCACATTTCTCACCCTTGGCGCGCTTGCCGTGCCAGTCGCCGCCGGGAGGTATTTTGGGCTGACCCAGTCCGCCGCCGCAATGACAGGAAAGTTCGAAGTGGAAAAGACTGAGGAAGAATGGCGCAAGATCTTGACCGATGCGCAGTTCCGCGTGCTGCGCCAGGAGGACACCGAGCGCCCCGGCACCAGCGCGCTGCTCGAAGAAAAGCGCAAGGGCCTGTTCCACTGCGCCGGCTGCGATCTGCCCGTCTATTCCTCCGAGGCAAAATATGAGTCCGGCACCGGTTGGCCGAGCTTCTGGGAATCGCTCCCCGACGCCATCGGCGACAAGGAGGATGACACGCTGTTCACATTGCGCACCGAAATCCACTGCCGCCGCTGCGGCGGCCATTTCGGCCACATGTTCGACGACGGCCCGCAGCCGACCGGCAAGCGGCACTGCCTGAATGGCGTGGCGCTGACGTTTAAGGCTGCGTAAGCCTTCAAGACTCCGCAGCCACAAGGGCCGGAAGCCAATGACTTCCGGCCCTTGTGGCTGTTGAGGTCACTCAGCGCGCTTGCGCCCGGTGAACATGGAGCGGACGAGGTTTTCCTTGTGCTCGATGCTGGCAAGAATGACGCCGGCAATGTGCAGAACAACAAGACCGATGGTGAACCAGACTAGTGATTTGTGGGCGTCTTCAACCCAGCCCACTCCCCAGAACGCATCGGTGGTCATCATGTAGCCGGTGGCGGCGATGGCGCCGACCGACAGTATGAGCGCGGCCACCATGGCGCCGCCCGCCGGATTGTGGCCGATATAGCGTTTTGCCCGCATCATTGCCGTGTCCCACAGGAAGGCGAGAATGGTCAGCGGAGAATAGATGAAAGACGAAAAGCGCGCATGTTCGCTGCCGACAAGGCCCCACAAAACACGCGCGATTATCAAAATGCCAATGGCATAGCCGGCGTAGATGTGCGCGGACTTCCATTCATCGCCTGTGAGATAGGCGAAGGCGAACAGGCTGACGAGCGACCAGTGAAACAGGCGGACGAACGGGTCCCACACCCGAACCGTTCCCGGCGGCAGACTGCCGCCGGTCGCGATTTTGTCCGAGACGGAGGCCATCAGCCGTTGCTTTCCGCTCCGACGAACTCGCCGGTGACCGGATGCATGAGTTTTTCGGACTTGTTGCCCTGCTTGTCCACGGCATAGATTTCGTAGCAGCCGCCTTCTTCTTTCACCTGGCGGACGTCGAGGCCGAGGGCAGCCGCCTTTGCCTTGGCTGCGTCTTTGCCGATCCAGTCAGACTGGTTGGTCTGGCCGCATGCATTCTTGCTTTCGCTTTCCGAAGCCATGGCGGCGGCGGAGAAAGTCAGTGTGAGCGCGAGTGCTGATAAGATGATACGCATGGGAGAATTCCTTTCAGGTTTGCCGCAATCTCTGGCGGTGAACTGGTTTTAGATGAGCTCAGGTGACAAACAGCTGACCGGGACTGTCAGCGGTTTGTCATCTTGCCTGTGGGACACTGAATGATGTTTTGCCCGCGTTTCATTTTCGCTCTTTTGGCCGGCGTCCTGCTGGCGCTCCCTTGCGCCATGGCGGACGACGAGCATGGCCGGGAAAGCGAGCATGATGCGTCTGACAGTGTCTATGAAGGCGCAAAATCCGGGAAAATACTGCCGCTTGCTGAAATACTGAAAAGAGTGAGGGGGCAGATCACCGGCGAGATACTGGATGCGAAGTTTGAGCAGCTGGACGGGCGGCCCGCTTACGAGATCTACTTTCTCGACAAGAAGGGGCGGCGCAGGGAAATATACGTTGACGCAAAAACCGGCGCCGCGCTCAAGATCAGCGAGGGTGACTGAATGCGGCTGTTAGTAGTCGAAGATGACCGGCGGATCCGTCAGATGCTTGTCAGCGCTTTGGAAGCCGGCGGGTTCGTCGTTGAATGTGAGACCGATGGCGAAGAGGCTTGGTTCAAGGGAGACACGGAAGACTATGCCGCCGTCATTCTTGATCTTGGCCTTCCCGGCATGGACGGCATGGCCATTTTGAAGAAATGGCGCGCGGCCGGCAGAAGTTTCCCCGTGCTGATCCTCACTGCGCGCGGCAGCTGGACCGAGCGCGTTGAAGGCATCGACGCAGGCGCTGACGATTATCTCGCCAAGCCGTTTGAGGTGGAGGAGCTGATGGCGCGGCTGCGGGCAGTGCTGCGGCGAACGGCGGACACGCCTCGTCGAGCATCAGCATCGGGGCAGTCGAACTTGACCCAAGACACATGCGCGTGACCAAGGCGGGTGTGCCAGTCAAGCCTTTCTCCCGCAGGAGTACCGGCTGGTGTCCTACATGATGCACCATTGTGACAGGGTGATCACGCAGCAGGAGCTTTCAGAGCAGCTGCAATCGGAATATTATCGAGCGCGAATCCAATGCGGTGGAGGTGCTGGTCGGCCGGGTCCGGCGGAAAATCAGCGCCGGCTTTATCGAAACCCGGCGCGGATTTGGCTATATCCTTTCCGAAGGCGGATAATGAAGCCCGCTTCGCTGCGCGTCCGCTTCTGATTCTGGCCACGCTGGCGGTCACTGCGGCCATGGTCCTGTCCGCAGCGGGGCTGACAGCTCTGTTCAGCCGCCACGTCGAGCGCCGCATCGGGCAGGAGCTGGACACGCACATACTGCAGCTGGCTGGCAATCTCCGATTCAGGCCGGACGGTTCACTGTTCTTGGAAGCGGAGCCTGGCGACCCGCGCTTTGAGCGCGTGTTTGGCGGTCTCTACTGGCAGATCATCGATGAAATGAAGGCGACGAGGCTCAGGTCTGTTTCGCTTTGGGACGCGGAGCTGCCGCTGCCCAACGACAGGCCCGAGCCGGGAATAACACATATACATTCTTCCGCCGGTCCCGACGCCGCAGCGACCCTTGTTCATGAGCGAAGAATCGTTCTTGAAGATTCCAAGACTGACCGGCCGGTGCGCATTTCCGTCGCCATCAACACTGAAGAGCTTGCCACCCTGCGGACAGGCTTTGCCACCGATCTCGTTCCCGCAGTGCTGGCCCTTGGGCTGCTGTTGCTTGCCGGCCTATGGTGGCAGGTCACACAGGGACTCAAGCCCATTTCCGGACTTGGATTGGGCATCAGAGCCGTTCGTTCAGGACAGGCGGCGCGTCTGTCTGAAGATGTTCCGAGCGAGGTTCTGCCCTTGGTCAATGAGGTCAATCAGCTTTTGAGCGCGCAGGAGACTTCCCTCTCCCGCGCGCGCGACCGCGCCGCCGACCTGGCCCATGGCCTGAAGACTCCCTTGACTGCGCTCTCCAATGATGTCGTGCGGCTGCGCGCGGCCAGGCAGTCTGAAATTGCAGACGATATCGAGGAAACGGCGATGCGCATGCGTCAGATCGTCGAGCGCGAGCTCGCCCGTTCGCGTATCCGAAGCGTCCACGTTCAAAGCAAACCTGTATCTGTGGCAAGCGCTGCGCATAGCATTATCAGGACGCTTGAGCGAACGCCGCAGGGCGAAGGCAAGACTTTTGTCAACACGGCGGGCGCGGATGCGATGGCGGCTGTGGACCCAAATGATTTGAATGATATTCTGGGAAATCTGATCGAAAACGCCGCCCGAGCTGCAAAATCCACCGTGTCGGTCTCGGCGAGACGCGAAGGGCTGCATGTGGCCATTGAAGTTTCGGATGATGGACCGGGGGTTCCTGAGCAGCTTCTGTCGAAGCTTATGGAACGCGGCAGACGGCTCGATCAATCTTCGGGCAGCGCCGGTCTTGGCTTAAGTTTGGTGGCCGAAATTCTCGAGGCTTATGGCGCCGAGCTGCGTGCGAAGCCTCGAAACTGGGCGGCCTCGGCGTTTCGTTCACGCTCCCGGCTGCGGCCTGACCGGCGAAAAATCAATCGCCTTGAACACCGCCGTCAAACGCCCGCCAAAATCGCCGGTTTTTTGGCGTGTCGCAATACTCCTCCTTCCAAACACTTGCGCCCAAAGTCAACGAGCTTTCGCACAGAACCCGTCCGCCGCTTTCGCTGCGAATGTCACATGTGATACTGAGCGAAAATGACTTACGTCCAAAATTCGCATATCTGGCCCGGCGTGCCTCTGGTGCTTGCGTCTGCCGCATTGTTCGGCGCGGCCATGCCCTTGTCCAAAGTCCTGCTCGCCAGCGTCGATCCGCAGATACTGGCGGGGCTGCTCTATCTTGGCGCGGGGACTGGCCTGCTGCTTGTTCACATTGGGCGTTTCGCCATTGGACTTCCGGCCGGCGAGGCCCCGTTGCGCCGGTCCGACATGCCATGGCTGGCGGCCGTCATCCTGTTTGGCGGCGTGCTCGGGCCGCTTCTGCTGATGCTTGGCCTCAGCCGGACGGATGCGGCGTCTGGTTCGCTGCTGCTCAATCTGGAAAGCATCGCCACCATGGCCATCGCCTGGCTGGTGTTCAAGGAAAATGTCGACCGTCGTCTGCTGCTGGGAGCCGCAGCCATCGTGCTCGGCGTTGCGGTGCTTTCCTATGAAGGCCAGTCCGTTTCCCTCAACCTCGGTGCCATATTCGTCGCGGGTGCTTGTCTGTCATGGGGCATAGACAATAATCTCACCCGCAAACTCTCCTCATCCGATCCGGTGCTGATCGCCATGGCGAAAGGTCTGGCGGCGGGCGCTGTCAATCTTGGAACAGGCATTGCGCGCGGCGGAGCATTGCCGGAAATTGGCATTGCCGGTTTCGCGGCGCTCGCCGGCTTTTTTGGCATCGGCGTCAGTCTGGTCTTGTTTGTTTTGGCGCTCCGCCATCTGGGAACGGCGCGCACCGGCGCCTATTACTCGCTGGCGCCGTTTATCGGCGCGGCGGTTTCGATCCTGTTCCTGGGCGATCAGCTCACTCTGAAATTACTCGCCGCCGCGCTCCTGATGGCCGCCGGCCTGTGGCTGCATCTGACGGAGCGGCATGAGCATGAGCATGGACATGGCGATCTGGAACATGAGCACGCCCATATCCATGACGAACATCACCGGCATGCGCATGAGGGATCGGTGACCGAGCCGCATTCTCATGTGCACAGCCATAAGGGGCTGCGCCATTCCCACGCGCATTACCCTGACCTGCATCATCGTCACGGTCACGGTTAGCCCACAGGCGAGAAATCAATCGCCTTAAAAACTGCGGCCTGCAATTCATCCAGCCCCGCAAACTTCTCCGAGGACGTCACAACGACCTCCGGAAACGCCGCCGCGCGCTTGCGGATTTTCTCCAGCGTGTCGGCGACAAGCGCCGGTATTTTCGAAACATGTATCTTATCGGCCTTGGTCAAAACGATCTGATAGGACACCGCCGCCTTGTCCAATAGCGTCAAGACTTCCTCGTCGTTCTTCTTGATCCCGTGCCGCGCGTCAATAAGCAGGAACACCCGCTTCAGCGTCACGCGGCCCTGCAGATAGGAAAACACCAGCTCGGTCCATTTATCGACCTGCTCCTTCGGCGCTTCGGCGTAGCCGTAGCCCGGCATGTCAACCAGCGTCATCGGCGGCAGGTCTTCCATTGTGCCGGAATAGCCGTCGGGCACGAAGAAATTCAGCTCCTGCGTCCGGCCTGGCGTGTTGGAGGTGCGCGCCAAGCCCTTCTGGCCGGTCAGCGCGTTGATGAGCGAGGATTTGCCGACGTTGGACCGACCGGCAAAGGCGATCTCCGGAGGGCCCTCCGGCGGCAGGAACCGCATGGAGGGCACGCCCTTGATGAAAATCCAGGGGCGGGAGAACAGGCGGCTGTCGCCGCCCGGAATAGTGTCCGCGCTCACGCCGCTTTCGGCTTCGGTTTGAACAAAGCCACCAGATTGTCCCAAAGCTCAATCTTCGCGCCATTGCGCTTCATGATATAGCCCTGCTGCAGGATCGACAGCGTGTTGTTCCATGCCCAGTAGATGATGAGGCCGGCCGGGAAAGTCGCCATCATGAAGGTGAACATGATCGGCATCCAGGTGAAAATCATCGCCTGCGTCGGGTCCGGCGGCGTCGGGTTCATCCGCATCTGCAGGAACATGGTGATGCCCATCAGCAGCGGCCAGACGCCGATCATCAGGAACGCTGGCACGCTGAACGGCAGGAGGCCGAACAGGTTGAACAGCGAGGTCGGGTCCGGCGCCGACAGGTCATGAATCCAGCCGTAGAACGGCGCATGGCGCATGTCGATGGTGACGTAAATGACCTTGTAGAGCGCGAAGAACACCGGAATCTGCACCAGAACCGGCCAGCAGCCGGCGACCGGATTGATCTTCTCGGTCTTATAAAGCTCCATCATCGCCTGCTGCTGCTTCTGCTTGTCGTCGGCGTACTTTTCCTTGATCTCCATCATTTTCGGCTGCGCCGTCTTCATATGCGCCATCGAGACATATGACTTGTTGGCGAGCGGGAAGAAGAACAGTTTGACCACGACCGTGGTCGCCAGCACCGCGAGGCCGAAATTGCCGAACAGCTTGTAGAGATTGTCGATCAGCCAGAACATCGGCTTGGTGAAGAAAGGGAACCAGCCCCAGTCGATCATCCGGTTGAATTCGAGGATTTTCAGCTCTTCCTCATAGGCGTTGATCGCATCCACCTTCTTGGCGCCGGCGAAGAACAGGTTCTCCACCGTCTCGGACGCGCCGGGCGCGACGGAGACAGGATCGGAGATAAAGTCGGACTGATAGCGCGGCCGCCCGTCGTCAAAATAGGAGAAGCGCGGCTGGAACGGCTGTTTTGTCGACGGAATGAGCGCCGAAGCCCAGTATTTGTCGGTGATGCCCACCCAGCCCTCGGCAGCCTTTTCCGGCTTGACTTCCTTGTCGTCCTCAATGGCTGAATAGGTCCATTCTAAGAGCTTTGCCGTGCTGACATAGCCGACAAGCCCCTCGTGGAGCACATAGATCGACGCGACTTCCGGCTTGCCAAACCGCGTTGCCCGCCCGTAAGACGACAGCGAAACCGGCGAGCCGCCCGCGTTGGTCACCGTGTCGGAGATTTTGAACATATACTTCGGATCGACCGATATCGTCCGCTTGAAGGTGAGGCCCTTGTCATTGACGAATGAGAGCGTCACCGGCTTTTCCGGCGTCAGCGCGGCATTGCCTTCGATGGTCCACACCGTTTCAGCGCCCGGCACCGCGCCTGTGGATTCGTTGCCCACATAGCCGAACTCCGCGAAGTAGCCGCCATTCATCGGGGCAGGCGATAGAAGCTTGATCTCGGGCGAGGTTTTGGCGACCTGCTCGTGGTAACCCTTCAGCACAATGTCATCAAAACGCGCGCCGGTCAGGTTGATCGAACCGGAGAGCGAAGGCGTGTCAATCTTCACGCGCTGGGTCTGGGCCAGCGCGGCTTCACGGGTCAGGCCGGCGTTGACGCCGGTGGCGGCGTCGTTCGCTGGAGCCGTGGTGGCTGCCGCGCCGGGTGCGCCTGCGACGGGCGCTGCGCCCTGCGCAGCCTGCTCTTTCTGAACACGCTCCAGTTCGACGCGCTGCACTTCGCGCTCCGCCTCAATCTTCGGAGTCATGTAGAACACTTGCCAAAGGGCGAGGATCATGACCGACAGGGCGATCGTGATGTAAAAATTGCGGTTATTCTGCATCTTGCTTCCGGTTCTTGGGGCCGCGGATACGGCGCTTCAATTCTTCCGCCAATTCAAGGAACGGCGCATTCAACACATCACGGCGCGCGACGATCACATAGTCACTCTTGGCATCCATGTCCACGGCGGCGTGCAGCCGCATCGCTTCGCCCAAGCGGCGGCGGATACGATTGCGAACGACCGCGTTGCCACACTTTTTCGAGACGGTCAGCCCAAATTGGCCATGCGCCTCGCCGTCCTCATAGCGCCGTGTTTCCAGCAAAAACAGCGGCCCGCGGCGTTTTTCCCCAGCGCGGACGGACAAAAACCCGGCCCGCTTTTGAATGCGTCCGGGTTTTGAAGTTTTCTTATTGGTTTTCACCGGGATTGTCTCCGGTGTCTTATGCTCAGGCCGAAAGCTTTTTACGGCCATGGGCGCGGCGGGCTGCGATGACCTTGCGGCCGCCGGCGGTCGCCATGCGGGCGCGGAAGCCATGACGGCGTGCCCGCACGAGCTTGGATGGTTGGTAGGTGCGCTTCATTTATTTAAACACCGCGGTGTGCGGCCCTTCTTGATTCTGTCGGTGAACAGGAGCGGTTTGGCCATTGATTATGTCTTGAGACGTATTGCGGCCTTACAAACGTGGCGGCTCTATAGAAAGAAGACGCCGGGAAGTCAATCAGGCGGCGAATTGCGCGTTTTGCCTGCCTCACGGCAAGGTGAGGGGCGGTTCACAGGGCGTCAATTCAGCGTGAGAGCGCCAGAACTTCGTTGAACTTTAAGCCTTTGAGCCACATGTGGAAGGAATGGAAACCAAAACCCTCATTCAAGCACATATTTCACGCCGCCAGATGATGCTTGGCTCAGCCGCGCTGTTTGCCCTCCCGCTTCTGCCGGACGCTGCCAACGCCGCTTCGGCGCTGACCGCATTCACGCCCTCAGGCGGCGGCGGCTTTGACCATTCCGCGTTCAACAGTGTGTTGAGCGGCGCGGTTGTTCCTAATGCGGAAGTCTATAACCGCGTCAACTATAAGGCGTTGAAAGGCAAGTCAGCGGCATTGAAGGCGGCGCTGGCACAGATGCAGGCGGCTGGCCCGTCTGCTTTTTCCAAGGCCGAGGCCAAGGCATTCTGGATCAACCTCTATAACGCCAAAACCCTGGATGTGGTTCTGGACAAATATCCGGTCTCCTCGATCAAGAAGATCAATCTCGGCGGCGGCGGGCTGTTCGGCTCGGGACCATGGTCGGCGAAAATCCTGAATGTTGAAGGCCAGGACCTGTCGCTCGACGATATCGAGCACCGCATCCTGCGGCCCTTGTTCAAAGATCCGATGGTGCATTACGCACTGAACTGCGCGTCCTATTCCTGCCCGAACCTCTCGGCTTCCGCCTTCACCGCGAAAAACACCGTATCGTTGATGCAGGCAAGCGCCGTTGCTTATGTCAATCATCCGCGCGGTGTCGCCGTTGACGGCAATGCCATCACCGCCTCGAAAATCTATTCATGGTATGGCGCGGACTTTGGCGGCAAATCCAAATTGAAAGCGCACTGGATGAAATTCGCCGCGCCGGAAAAAGCCGCAGCGATTGATGCGGCGCAGTCGGTCAGTTTCGGCTATGACTGGAAGCTGAACGATGTATGAGGCTGAGACTTTATTGAACGAACCAGCGCGCGCGGCGGAGACAAAAGGCAGGAATGGACTGTACCGGCTTTTGCCGTTTGCAATCATTCTGGCAGGTCTGGCGCTAAGCTACGCCTTTGGCCTGCAGGATTATTTGTCGCTGACCTACCTAGGCGAGAGCCGCACAGCGTTGAAGGCCTATGTTGCGGCGAACTTCTTTCTGTCCGCCGCCATGTTCATGGCCCTTTACATTGCCGCAGTGGCGTTTTCGCTGCCTGCGGCAACCATTCTGACGGTTTTCGGCGGCTTCCTGTTCGGCTGGCTGGCCGGCGGCCTCATGGTTGTCATTGCAGCGACCATTGGCGCGTGCATCCTGTTTCTCGCCGCGCGCTCGGCCTTCGGCGGTTTCCTGCGCGACAAGGTCGGCGGACGCGCGGCGGCGCTGGCGGAAGGGTTCAAGAAAGACGCCTTCTCTTACCTTCTGGTGCTCAGGCTCGCGCCGGTGTTCCCGTTTTTCTTCGTCAACATCGCCCCCGCTCTGTTTGACGTGACCCTGCGCACTTTCGCAGCGGCTACATTCCTCGGCATCATCCCCGGCACATTCGCCTATGCGTTTCTCGGCCAGGGCGTCGACTCCGTGCTGGACGCGGCGCAGAAATCCGGCACGCAAGCGTCGATAGGCGATCTTGTGACGCCGCAGATCACACTCGCGTTTGCCGGCCTCGCCTGCGTCGCCGCCATCCCCATCATCATCAAGAAACTGCGCAAGCCGCCTGCCGGAGAAGTCTGATCGCCCAAATTCTCACCCCAGACATCTGCGTCATCGGCGCCGGCTCCGGCGGCCTTTCAGTGGCGGCGGGCGCGGCTTCGTTCGGCGTGTCGGTCGTGCTCGTCGAAAAGGGCAAGATGGGCGGCGACTGCCTGAACTATGGCTGCGTGCCGTCGAAAGCGCTGATCGCGGCGGGCAAGCAGGCGCATGCGCTGCGCAATGGCGCGAAGTTCGGCATCGCCGACGTTGAGCCACAGGTCGACTTCAAACGCGTGCACGCCCATGTGCATGAAGTCATCGCCAAGATCGCGCCCATGGATTCGGTGGAGCGCTTCACCGCTCTGGGCGTCAAGGTCATTCAGGCCGAGGCGAAATTTAAAGACGCGGACACGGTGCTGGCGGGTGATTACGAAATCCGCGCCCGCCGCTACGTCATCGCCACCGGCTCCTCCGCCGCTGTGCCGCCGATCAAGGGCCTGAGCGAAGTTCCATTCCTCACCAACGAATCCATTTTCGACCGGACCAAGCGCCCTGGCCACCTCATCGTCATCGGCGGCGGGCCCATCGGCATCGAGCTGGCGCAGGCGCATCACCGGCTTGGCTCGAAAGTCACCGTCATTGAAGCACAGAAAGCGCTGTCGAAGGATGATCCGGAACTGACCGCCATTGCGCTCGCCAAAATCCGCGCCGAGGGCATCGTCATACTGGAAGAAACGCCGGTTCTCTCCGTGGAGAAGCGCGGCAAAACCGGCGTCAGTGTCCATATCGGCACGACATCCGGGCCAAAGCAGATTGACGGGACGCACATCCTCGTCGCGGCTGGCCGCGCTGCCAATGTCAACGGCATGGAGCTGGAGAAGGCGAACGTTGAGTATGAGAGGCGAGGCGTCAAAGTCTCCGCCAAGCTGCGCACATCCAACCGCCGCGTCTACGCCATCGGCGATGTGGCGGGCGGGCTGCAGTTCACCCATGTTGCGGGTTACCATGCTGGCATTGTCCTGCGCTCCCTCCTGTTCCGTCTTCCCGCAAAGCAGAGCACTCACCACATTCCCTGGGCGACCTACACCGATCCGGAAATCGCCCATGTGGGCATGACGGAGGCCGATGCGCGCAAGCTTAATCAGCCGCTGCACATTCTGCGCTGGCCCTACAGCGAGAACGACCGCGCCAGCGCCGAGCGCAAGACCGAGGGGCTGATCAAGATTGTCACAGACAAGAAGGGCCGCATCCTCGGCGCATCCATCGTCGGCGCGGGCGCGGGCGAGATGATCTCGATATATGCGCTCGCCATTTCCAAGAAACTCAGAGCCTCCGACCTCGCCTCTTTCGTCGCGCCCTATCCAACGATGAGCGAGATTGGAAAACGCGCCGCAACCAGCTATTATGCGCCCTTGGCGCGCAAACCGCTGATAAGGCGGGTCATCTCCTTCCTGCGCCGGTTTGGCTGAAACGGACACATGAGCGAAACACCGGCAGTCACTGAAACCACACGACAGGGCTCCCGCTTTGGCCGCAGCCTGTCGGCCAAACTGCTGATAATGACAATCGTCTTCGTCATGATCGCCGAAGTGCTGATTTTTGTGCCTTCGGTGGCCAATTTCCGCATGCGCTGGCTGGAGGAGAGGGTCAACACCGCCGCCGTCGCCGCGCTCGTCTACGTCAACAATGAGACCGGGCTTCTGCCGCGCAAGGTGCAGGACGACATCCTCATGGCGACCGGGGCCAAATCCATCGGCCTGAAAGCCGACGGCGTCTCGCGGCTCCTCGCAATTGAGGAAATGCCGCAGAAAGTCGACCGCCACGTCTATCTGAAACAGACGGGGGTATTGCAATCCATCACCGACGCATTCGAGACGCTGATCTATGGCGGCGCGCGCTCGATCCGCATCCATGCGCCCATCGCCGACAGCGCCAAGGAGATTGACCTCGTCATTTCCGACGCGCCGCTCGTCGCCGCCATCTGGGTCTATGCCCGCAATGTCTTCGTCTTGTCGCTGCTGATTTCGCTCATCACCGGCGGTCTCCTGTTTCTGGCGCTGAACCGTCTCCTCATCAAGCCGATCCGCGACATGACGGCCAACATGCTGAAATTCGCCGACACGCCGGAAGACACGGCGCTGATCATCGCCGACAGCGGGCGCTCGGACGAAATCGGTGTCGCCGAGCGCGAGCTTGGCGGCATGCAGCGCCATTTGCAGGAGGCGCTGAGCGAGCGCAAACATCTGGCCGATCTTGGCCTCGCCATCTCTAAAATCAACCACGACATGCGCAACCTGCTCGCCCCTGCGCAGCTCCTGTCCGACCGCCTCGCCGAAACCAAGGACCCCTTGGTGCAGCGGATCGCGCCGCGCATCATGAAGGCGCTTGACCGCGCGGTGACCTATTCCGAAAGCGTCATGGCCTACGGCCGCGCCAAAGAGGCCGCGCCCGCCCGCAAGATGACCGCCCTGCGCCCGCTCGCCGCCGACGTGATCGAACTGCTGGGCCTCGACACGGAGAGCCGCATCGAAGTCAGCAACCTGATTGACACAGACCTGATGGTCGATGCCGACCCGGATCAGCTGTTCCGCGTTCTGGCAAATCTTTGCCGCAACGCCGTGCATGCCATGAAGGGCGAACCGGACCGGCGCAAACCATGCCGGTTGACGCTGACCGGCGGACGCATGGGCAACACCGCTCTGATCGGCGTTGAGGACACCGGCCCTGGCCTCTCGGCCCCGGCGCGCGAACATCTGTTCTCCGCCTTCCGCGGCTCCACCCATGCCGGCGGCACGGGGCTCGGCCTTGCCATCGCCCAGGAAATCGTCCGCGCCCATGGCGGCACGATAGAGCTGCGCGGCGAACGCGACACAGGCGCGCATTTCGAAATCCGCATCCCGGACCAGCCGGTCTCGATCAGCGAATGGAAACAGCGCAAAGGTAACGCGGGGTCCGCCTGAACACGTCCTGTCTTTTTCACCGCGACATCTTGCTTTTGCCGGAATGACCGATTAATCACGCCCGCAGCACAGCCATAGCTGTCAGTGCGCGCCCTTAGCTCAGCTGGATAGAGCACCAGACTACGAATCTGGGGGTCAGGAGTTCGAATCTCTTAGGGCGCGCCAATTCCCTTTCCACTTCCTGTCGCTTTTGCCGCCCCTTGTTTTGTGCTATTTGCAAATCTGGCATTGGATGCCGGTCATGGCCGGGGTAAAGGCCTGCCTCCGCCTCCGGACAATCAAGCCAGCCGCGACTTTTGAGTCACACGCCGGGAGGCAGCCATGACAGCTTTCAACGTCGTCCGTTTCAAGGTCAAGCCGGGCATGGAGGACGCGTTTCTCGATGCGCACCGGAAAGTCGCCGCAGGCTGGCCGGGCATGCTGCACGCCAACATCATCAAGTCCGGCGACAGCGCCTACTGCGTCATCGCGGAGTGGGAGAGCATGGAGGCGCTGGCCGCCGCCCGGCCGCAGATGATCGCCACGCTCGACACTTTCCGCGGCACCCTCACGGACCTCGGCGGCGGGCTGGGTCTGACGGACCCTGTGTCAGGATCGGTCGTCCTGTCGATGATGTAGGGCGGCGCGGCCATCCCCCGCGCGGGTGATGCGGTCTGGTCTCGACGCTCTATAATCGTCATCATGGGACGCGGCGACGGAGGCACTTATGAAACATCACGCACTTGTTTTCAGCACAATCATCATTCTGGCTCTCACCGGTCTTTCCGACGCCAAACCGAAGCGCTCCAACGGCGGGACTTGCAACTCGACCGGCACGCAGCGCAAGACCGGCACGGACGATCAGGGCAATAAGCTGGACTGCCTCTGGGACACCTGCACCTTCACCGAATGCGGCACCAGCGGCGGCGAGATCAGCGGCTGCGTCAAGAAAACCGAATTCTCCAATGCCCGCGACTGCAAAGCGGCGGCGGCGCGTCCGGGCATCAAGGGCACAAAAGTTCCGGGGCTGAAAAACGGCGGCGTTCTGAAGAAGCAATAGTTTCCCCGCGCGGACCATCGTCCTATTGGCAGCGCGCTGCGGAATGCCTAGGCTTCATTTCAACAAATGGGAGCCGCAGCATGACTTTCACCGCCCTCGTTGTTGACCGCGCCGAAGACGGAGCAATTTCGCAATCTGTCAGGGAACTGCCGGACACGGCGCTGCCGGAAGGCGATGTGACGGTGGCGGTGGAATATTCGACGGTCAATTACAAGGACGGCCTGTGCCTCACCGGGCAGGGCGGGCTGGTGCGGAACTATCCGCACGTGCCGGGCATCGATTTTGCCGGAACAGTGGAGACGTCCTCAGACAGCCGCTACAAGCCCGGCGACCGCGTGATCCTCACCGGCTGGCGCGTCGGCGAAACGCGCTGGGGCGGCTATGCTTCGAAGGCGCGGGTCAAGCGCGGACTGGCTGGTGCCGCTTCCGAAAGCTCTGACCACGCGGCAGGCGATGGCCGTCGGCACGGCGGGGCTTACCGCTGTTTTGGCTTTGCAGGCGCTTGAGGCGCACGGGCTGACGCCGGACAAGGGCGAGGTTCTGGTCACCGGCGCGGCGGGCGGCGTCGGCTCTGTCGCCGTCGCGCTTCTGGCGAACGAAGGCTATCAGGTCGCCGCCGTCACCGGGAGGCCGGAAACCGAAGCCTATCTCAAAGGCCTCGGCGCAAGCCGCGTCATCCCGCGCTCCGAGCTGGCGGAGACCGTCAAACGCCCGCTGGAAACCGAGACTTGGGCGGGCTGCATCGACGCCGTCGGCGGCTCGATGCTGGCGCGTGTTCTGGGGCAGATGAAATATGGCGGCTCGCTCGCCGCTGTCGGCCTTGCCGGCGGCACGGCGCTCCCGGCCACCGTCATCCCCTTTCTGCTGCGCGGCGTGAACCTGTTGGGCATCGATTCCGTGATGCAGCCCTATGCGAACCGCGTGCAGGCATGGAACCGGGTCGTTTCCGGGCTGCCGATGAAGAAGCTGGAGGCGATGGTCAGCGAGATCGGGCTTGCTGATCTGCCGCGCACCGGAGCCGAGATACTGGCGGGCGCGGTCAAGGGCCGCTTTGTCGTCAAACTCTAGCTGACCTCTTGGGCGCTTGGCGGTTCAACAAATTGGGCATTTATCTATGTGTTGAATAATTGCCCAATCGTGTTACGGTCACCAAAAGGGTGGCGCGTCAATCACAATGAGCCTGCGTTCTGAAACCGGCAATAATCGTCTGAAAGACGCGGCGCGGGCCGACCGGCCAAGCAAAGAAGGTGCAGTCACACTAAAGACGCTTGCGGTCAGGCACATGGTTCGGGTGACATATTTTACCGGCTGGGCGTCATTATGAGCGCCATCAAGTGCGTCATTTTTGATTGCGACGGCGTCCTGATTGACAGCGAAGTCATCAGTGCCAGGATCATGATTGAAGAGCTGGCGCACGAGAATATTGAGATAGACTTCGCTCACTTTCAGAAAAATTTTCTAGGCAGGGGTTTTGTGAAAGTCGCCGCAGACATAAGGGCAAACTCCGGACAAGAGATTTCAGATGATTTCGAGTCCCGCTACCGCAGCAAGTTGATGGATGCTTTCGCAAAAGACCTGCAGCCAATGCCGCGCATTTATGATGTTCTGGATCATCTGCCGCTGCCTTGCTGTGTCGCAACCAGCAGTAGTCCAGCGAGGGTGGAGCATTCATTAAAGCTGACGGGCTTGGAGCGCTATTTCGGCAAGAATGTGTTTACGTCATCGCAGGTGAAGAATGGCAAGCCTTCCCCCGATTTGTTTCTGTTCGCAGCTGCGCAAATGGGGATGTCTCCGTCAGATTGCCTTGTCATTGAAGATAGTGAAACGGGTTTGATGGCGGCGGTGCACGCGCACATGCCCGTATGGCAATTCACGGGCGGAAGCCACCTGAAGGGCAGCCTGCGCCCTCATGAGAGCCTGACTCCGCAAATACCGACTTTCGATAATTGGGCCTTATTCCCTGACCTGCTCTCGCAGGCAATTGGTAAGCAGACAGATGTCCGGAAAAATTGAAACTGAAACCACTCGTTTAGACGACGCCGCCCGGGCCGGCTGGCTCTATTATGTCGCTGGAAATACTCAGGAAGAGGTGGCCCGGAAGTTAAACGTCTCGCGCCAGTCCGCCCAGCGCTTGGTGGCGCTCGCGGTAAGTGAGAAGCTTGTGAAGGTGCGCCTTGACCATCCAATCGCCAATTGTATGGAGCTCGCTAACGCCATATCCCGGCGCTTTGGCTTGTTGTCCTGTGAGATCGTACCCAGTGAACCAAATGCTGGAAACTCCACAGTTGGATTGGCGGAAGCCGGCGCCAGCGCGATGGAGCGGCATCTCAAGTCAAGCGAACCCATAATTGTCGCCGTCGGCACTGGCCGTGTTCTGCGCGCCTCGGTCGAACAATTGGCGCAGCTGCAGGCGCCGCAGCATCGCATTGTGTCGCTGCTTGGCAATATCACGTCTGACGGCTCAGCAACGCCCTACGATGTGGCGATCCGCATGGCTGAGCGTATCAACGGGCGCTATTATCCGATGCCGCTGCCGGTGTACGCCCGTTCCGCTGAAGAGCGCGAGTTCTTGCATAATCAGGATCACGTGCGCAGTATTCTCAAACTGTGCAAACAGGCCGACGTGACCTTTGTCGGAATTGGCAGTGTTGACGAAAAAGCGCCAATACTCTTGGACGGTTTTCTAACTCAGGCAGAGATAGACACACTGCAAAATGCAGGCGCCGTGGGAGAAATCATCTCTTGGGCCTATGATAAGCACGGCCAAATGATCAAGGGGCTGAACAATGAGAGGGTGAATAACGCGCCCATTGTTCCAACGGACCAAAAGCCCGTTTATGGCATTGCAGCGGGCGATGCCAAGCTTTCCGCAATCGCTGGCGCTCTTGCCGGTAAACTTGTCAACTCATTGATTACAAATGAATATACGGCGAAAAATCTCCTGATGAACTAGGGTCCGGACCCTATGCATAGGCGAGATGAATGACGAAGCGCCGCTGCATGAGGACGGGTTCATCTCCGAAGCCGAGCTGAAGGCCCTTAAGAAAGGCGGTGGCCCGGTGAAATTATCGGCTGGTCGTTCGGCCGTGAGGGCCGCATCATTGAAGGCCTGTCTAACAACCGCGTCGCCTCCGCGCCGATCCCCGCGCGCGACAAATCTCTTGTCATCGCCATCGCCAAAGGCGAGAAAAAACTCCCCGGCATCACCGGTGCCATCAAGCGGCGCATCATCAACGGTCTGATCACCGGTGAGCTGACCGCCGAGGCGCTGCTGGCGGGATAGAAGCCGCCCCTTGTTGCGGACGCGGGTCTTGTATTATCTGGACATCATGTGCGGCCCGTCCGGCGGCTTTGCGACAAGGAAGTGACCAGCTTGGCATCCAATCTTCCATTCTGCGCCGCCGCCGACTGGGGCACCAGCAATCTGCGCCTTTGGCTGCTTGCCGCCGACGGCACGCCGCTAAAAGAGATTCGAAGCGAAGAGGGATTGACCAAGGTCGCTGACCGGAATTTCGCCGGAGTGCTTGACCGCTTGCTGAGCGGGCTCGGCGCAGCGCCGGATCTGCCGGTCGTTATCTGCGGCATGGCCGGATCGCGCCAGGGTTGGATTGAGGCCCCCTATGTTGAAACGCCGGCTGTGCTGGATGAGGTGCTGCTGCATGCCATCCGTGCACCGCATCCAGTGCGCGATGTCCGCATTCTGCCTGGCATAGCGCAGAAGGACAGCGGCCAGCCCGATGTCATGCGCGGTGAGGAGACACAGCTGCTCGGCCTTGGGAACTTTTCCGGCGGGCAAACCGTCTGCATGCCCGGCACGCACAGCAAATGGGTGAGCCTTGATGGGCGCAGGGTCACCGGCTTCACCACATTCTTAACCGGCGAGCTGTTCAATCTCTTTTCCACCAACTCTCTGCTGCGCCACAGCGTCGACCCCACCGCGCGCGTCACGCAGGACGATGCGGACTTTCTCCAGGCATGCCGCGATCTGACCGAAGCTCCGGACCAGCTGCCCGCCCGCCTTTTCTCCATCCGCGCCGCAAGCCTGCTGAAGGGTCTGACGCCGCCGCGCGCCAGTGCGGTTCTTTCCGGCACGCTGATTGGCGCCGAAATCGGCGCGGCGCGGAAATCATTTCCGGCGGGCAATCTCATCCTGGTCGGATCGGGGCAGCTGGGCAAACTCTATGAAGCGGCGCTCGCCATGGCAGGCTTCATCGTGGAAACCGCCGACGCGGAAGTGCTGGTGCGCGCCGGCCTCCATGCGGCTGCCAGCGCATTGTGGCCCTCCGCGGGGAGCGCTTCAGCGTAAAGGCCGGCCAAAGCCGCATAGTCGCTAATTTTCAATTCATTACCGGATTCCTGCGCCGCGGGTGCGCCGCTGGATCACCCATTCCCCGCATCCAAAGGCCTGAACATGACGTTGCGTTAATCTTGTTGACAAGGCGAAAAGTTCGTGCAAAAAATTTCATGTGCTGAAAAAAATATCAAAGCCAAACAGCGTGATTGGGAGTTGCCGGTGCTGACAAACGGCGCATTGCGTGATGACGAGACATCCTTGGCGACGCGCGCCGCTTGGCTGCACTATGCGGGCGGGCTGACGCAGTCGGATGTCGCCAAGCGGCTCGGCCTCACCAGTCTGAAAGCCCACCGGCTCATCACCAAGGCCAATCAGGACGGGTTGGTCAAAGTTTATATCGACGGTGAAGTGTCAGAATGCGTCGCGCTTGAAAATCAGCTGATTGAGCGGTTCGGCCTGTCGCACTGCGAAGTCGTGCCGGATTTTGATTCAGACGATCTGCCGCTCCGCGCGCTCGGCATGGCGGGCGCGCAGTTTCTTAAGCGCGAGATCGAAAAGGGCGATGAGACATTGATTGGCGTAGGCCATGGCCGCACGCTGGCCGCCTCGGTTGAATATCTGCCACGCACGAGCGCCGGCAAGACACGCTTCGTTTCGCTGCTCGGCGGCCTCACGCGCAAATTTTCCGCCAATCCGCATGATGTGATCCACCGGCTCGCCGAGCGCACCGGCGCGGAGGCCTATGTCATGCCCGTGCCGTTCTTCGCCAACACCGTTGAGGACCGCGAAGTGCTGCTTGGACAGAAAGGCGTCAGCGATGTGTTTGATTTGGCAAAGGCAGCGCACCTGCTTGTCGTCGGCATCGGCACGGCGGAACCCGAGGCCTCGCTTGTCTCGACTGGCATGATCGAAAAGAGCGAAATCGGCGAAATCAAGCGCGACGGCGGCGCGGGCGAGATGCTGGGCCATTTTTTCAACGATAAGGGCGCGCCGGTGGAGACGCTTCTGTCCGAGCGCACGCTGTCACTCGGACGCGACGACTTGAAGGACCGGCGCATCGTCGCAATCGCCGGCGGCAAGGTGAAGGTCCGCGCCATCAAATCCGTGCTGGAGAGCCGATACCTCTCCGGATTGATCACAGACGAGCGCACGGCACTGGCGCTCGTGGAGCAACAGCCGGTCGGGTAGCCGGCGCAGTATCGAACCCAAACTACCCTTGAGGAGGAGAAGACCATGTATGATAAAGAGAAAGACCTTGTGAGCGCATTCCTGCGCGGACAGGTGGACCGCCGCGGCCTGATCAAAGGCTTGGGCGCAATGGGCCTCACCGCCAGCACCGCTGGTGTGTTGCTCAACATGGGCGCGACCCAAGCGCTCGCCGCCGATTTCGACTGGATGGCGCACAAGGGCAAGAGCCTGAAGCTGCTGCTCAACAAGCACCCCTATGCCGACGCGATGATCGCCAATCTTGAGAATTTCAAGGCGATGACCGGCATCGAAGTCACTTACGACGTGTTCCCTGAGGATGTGTATTTCGACAAGGTGACGGCGGCTCTGTCGTCCTCCTCGCCCGAATATGACGCCTTCATGACCGGCGCCTACATGACCTGGACCTATGGTCCGGCCGGCTGGTGCGAGGACCTGAATCAGTGGATCAAAGACCCGGCCAAAACCAACCCCAACTATGCTTGGGATGACGTGCTTCCCGGCGTCAAGGCCTCCTGCGCCTGGAACGGCAAGCCGGGCGGCGCGCTTGGATCAGAGGACGCCAAGCAATGGTGCATTCCATGGGGCTATGAGCAGAACAACCTGACTTACAACAAGGAAATGCTCGACAAGATCGGCATGGGCGCGCCAGCTAATATGGACGAGCTGATAGCTACTGCGGCGAAGGCCACCAAGGACATTGGCGGCGGCGTCTACGGCATCGGCGTGCGCGGCTCGCGCTCCTGGGCGACGATCCATCCGGGCTTCCTTTCGGCCTATGCCAACTTCAATGAAAAAGACTTGAATGTTTCGGCCGACGGCAAACTGTCCGCCGCCATGGCGACGGACGGATCCAAGGCCTTCCATGCGCAATGGGTGCAGATGATTCAGGAAAGCGGTCCGAAGGACTGGTCAACCTACACTTGGTATCAGACCGGCACCGATCTGGGCGCAGGCGCCTCCGCCATGATTTTTGACGCCGACATTCTCGGCTATTTCATGAATGGCGGCGACAACAAGATGGCGGGCAAACTGGCCTTCGCCCCGTTCAAGGCGAACCCGGCGGCCGCTGCTCCCACTCCGAACATCTGGATCTGGTCGCTCGCCATGTCCTCCTTCTCCAAGGACAAGGACGCGACCTGGTACTTCATGCAATGGGCTTCCGGCCCCGAGCACGGCCTGTTCGGCGCGGTGAAGATGGACTTCGTCAACCCGGTCCGCGCCTCGGTCTGGAAAGACGAAATGTTCCGCGACAAGCTGAAGAAGTCCTATCCGGGCTATGTCGAGATGCATGATGTCTCCGCCCCAGGCGCCAGCATCAAGTTCACGCCGCAGCCGTTGTTCTTTGACCTCACCACCGAATGGGCGGCGACGCTGCAGAAGATGGTGGCCAAGGAAGTGCCGGTCAATGACGGGCTCGACCAGCTGGCCGCCAGCATCAACAAGCAGCTTGTCGAGGCGGGTCTCGGATAAGTTCCCTCCCGGGCAAGAAGGGTCCGCCGCGCAAGCGGCGGGCCTTTCAATCTTCCATCCGAAAAATTCTGGCGCAGCACTTGCGCCCGAAGGGTGGAGAGTTTCACTATCACCATAGACGGCGAACTATTTGGGGAGAATGCCGATGACCATGCAAGCGGCAGACGGGCAACAGAAATCCGGGGGCTTCAAGATCAGCCGCCGCGCGCTGCCTTACCTCTTAAGCCTGCCCGCGCTTCTGGTCTGCGCCGGCATTCTCGTCCCCTTCATCGCCTCCGTCATCAACTCCTTCTACCGCTACCGCCTCAGCCAGCCGTTCGGCGTCAAGTTCAACTGGGGCGCAAATTATATCGACTTCATGACCGATCCGGGATTCTGGAACACGCTGAAAATTTCGCTGGTCTATGCGGGCGTCACGGTCATTCTCGAACTGCTGCTCGGCCTCGGCATCGCGCTGCTCCTGCAGAAGCGCACGACATTCAACAATTTCGTCTCCATCATGCTGCTGATGCCGCTGATGACCGCGCCCGCGCTTGCGGCGCTGATGTGGAAGCTGATGACCAATCCGGGCTTTGGCATACTGAGCTATTTCGCCTCGCTGATCGGCCTGCCGGATTTCCGCTGGGCGTCTTCGCCAAGCACGGCTTTGTTCACGGTCGTGCTGGTGGACATCTGGGTCTACACGCCCTTCATCATGATCCTTCTTTTGGCGGGCCTCCGCTCGCTGCCGACGCAGCCGTTTGAGGCCGCCGCGCTCGACGGCGTGCCGCGCGCCTTCGTCTTCTTCCGCATCACGCTGCCGATGCTGACGCCCTATATCCTGACCGCGACGCTGTTCCGCCTGCTCGACTCGATCCAGCAGTTCGACATCATCTACGCCATGACGCAGGGCGGGCCGGGCGACACGCTGACGGTGTTTCAGGTCGAGGCCTATCTCAACTTCTTCCAATCGACGAATGTCGGTCGCTCCGCCGCACTGATGATCATCCTCTGGGCGATCACATATTTCCTGTCGAACCTGTTCATCAAAAACTGGCTGCGCCTGCGCGAACGCGCCCGCGGCGAAGCATAGGGAGAGGGCGCAATGGAACACACATCAACGCTCGAAAAGACGCTGCGCGGCATCGCCATCGGCCTCGTGATCCTGTTCTTCATGTTTCCCCTGTTCTGGATCCTCATGATGTCGTTCCAGACCAATGAGACGATCCTGCGCATCCCGCCATCGTTGAATTTCACGCCGTCGCTGGAAAACTACCGAGCGCTGATCACCGGCAAGCTTGAAACCGCATCCGGCACGCTCGACATCGCCTTCATGCGCAATCTCGGAAATTCCGTTTTCCTCTCAACAGCTTCAGTACTGATTTCGCTCGTCCTCGGCGTGCCCGCCGCCTACGCCTTCGCCCGACACAAGTTCAAAGGCTCGGAGGACATCGCCTTCACGCTCCTCTCCTTCCGCTTCGCCCCGCCGCTGTTGGTGCTGCTGCCGCTGACGCTGTATTTCCAGAAGCTCGGCCTCGCCAACACCTACATTGGCCTGATCTGGGTCTACCAGCTGATCTGCCTGCCGCTGATCCTGTGGATCGTGCGCGGCTATTTCGAGGACATCTCCGCCGACGTTGAATATGCCTACCGCATCTCCGGCCATTCCTGGTTCGCCACTTTCCGCAAGATCGCGCTGCCGCTGGCGGGCCCCGGCATCGCGGCGGCGGGGCTGCTCGCCTTCATCTTCGCCTGGAACAATTTCGTCTTTGCGCTGGTGCTCGCCTCTGCCGACAAACAGCCGGTGACCGTCGGCGCGCTCGCCTTCATCACGGCCTCCGGCATCCAATACGGCCAGATCGCCGCCGCCATCATTCTGTCAATCACGCCGACGCTGGCGCTGGCGCTGTACGCGCAGAAATATCTTGTCGAAGGCCTGTCGCTGGGCGCGGTGAAAGGCTGAACATGACAACGCTGGAACTCAAAAACGTCGTCAAGAAATTCAAGGACAATGTCGTTCTTGATAACGTGTCGCTGCGCGTTGAAGACGGCGAGACGCTCGTCCTGTTCGGCCCGTCCGGCGCGGGCAAGACCGTGCTGCTGCGCCTCGTCGCCGGCGTCGTCGATCCGGACGCGGGCGACATATTGATCGGCGGCAAGAGCATGAAAGATGTCGAGCCGGAAGACCGTGGCGTCGGCATGGCGTTTCAGAACTTCGCGCTGTTCCCGCACATGTCCGCCTTCGACAATATCGCCAGCCCCTTGGAAGCCGCCCATTCGGCCAAGGACAAGATCAAGGCGGGCGTGGAAAGCGTCGCCAAGCTGCTGAAAATCGGCCATGTGCTGAGCCACCATCCGCGCGCTTTGTCGAACGGCCAGAAGCAGCGCACAGCGCTCGCCCGCGCCCTTGCCGGTTCCCCCTCATTGCTGCTCCTCGATGATCCGCTGCGCAATGTCGATGCCAAGCTGCGCTTCGAAATGCGCCTCGAATTGCCGCGCCTGCTGGAGACGCAGGGCGCGACGGTCGTTTACGTGACGCAGGATTACAAGGAAGCCATGGCGCTCGGCGACCGCATCGCCGTAATGTCCGGCAAGGGCATCAGCCAGATCGGCACGCCGGAGGAAATCTATCTGACGCCCGCCGACACGGACATCGCCCGCCTGTTCGGCGACCCGACGATCAACTTGCTCGATGTGGTTCCAGCGAAAGACAAGGACGGCGTTTTCGTGCGCCTGTCTGGCACAAGGGTCGCGCTTGCCGCAGGCTATGCAGACGCGGCGGGCAAGGAATGCAAGCTGGGCATAAGACCGGAGGCCTTTGCCTTTGTCGCCAAATCCGTCAAGGGCGCCATTCCGGTGACCATCGAAGCGGAAACGCCGCTGAATGAAAAAATCGTCTCATTGGCAAGCACGGAACATCACCGCGAAATACTGATTTCCAGGCCCTCCGGAACTTCAGCGCCAGCTTCCGGCAAAGCCTTCATTTCAGTGCAGCCGGATCATGCCCTATTGTTTGATCGATCCAGCGGCAATCTCCTGCCGCTTGCCGCCGCCAAGCCGCAAAAGGCCAACAGCGCCAAGACACGGACGGGGACAGGCAAATGAGCGCGCCCATTCTGGAAGTCAACGCGGTTGACAAATTCTACGGCCCCATAGGCAAGGGCGTGCACGCCGTGCAGAATTTCACCATGCATGTTGAGAAGGGCGAGATCGTCGCCCTGCTCGGCTCGTCCGGCTGCGGCAAGACATCCACTCTGCGCATGATCGCCGGATTTGAAGAAGTCTCCCGCGGCAATATCCGCCTCGCCGGACGCGAGGTGCAGACCTTCGCGCCCGCGAAACGCAATGTCGCCATGGCGTTTGAAGGCTACTCGCTCTATCCGCCGCTGACGGTAAAGGAGAACATGGCGTTCGCCCTGAAGGCCTCAAGGCTTTCTGCCGCGGAGGTCGAAAGGAAGGTCGCGGAAATCGCGGCGCTGCTAGAGATCGAATCCATCCTTGAAAAATACCCAAGTTCAATTTCCGGCGGGCAGCAGCAGCGCGCCTCGCTCGGCCGTGCGCTGATCCGCGACGCCGACCTGCATCTGCTCGACGAGCCGATGGGCCAGCTCGAGCCGCAGCTGCGCGCCGTGCTGCGCGGCCGCATCAAACATTTCATCAAGGAGCGCGGCCTCACCGCCATTCTGGTGACCCACGACCAGACCGAGGCCAACGCCCTGTCTGACCGTATCGCCGTGATGGAAGGCGGGCTCATGCAGCAGTTCGACAAGCCCTCACTCATCAAGGAGCGGCCCGCCAATCTCTTCACCGGCACCTTCGTCGGCGAGCCGCCGATGAATGTGTTCAATGTCAAGGTCGAAGCGGCGGGCGGCAAGCTTACTCTCGTCATGAAAAATGGAACAAAACTCGTCTATGAGAAGAAGGCTTTCTCTCCGAAAGTCTGCGAGGTCGTCACCTCGCGTGGCAGCGTCACCGTCGGCATCCGGCCCTATGCCGTGCGCCGTGCAAAAACTGGTGCAAAGGCTGAGGTGATCGCCAATCAATGGCTCGGCGACCAGACGCATATCGCCGCCAGCCTTGGCGATGAGTCTTTGGTTCTGGTCGAGCACGACCGCGCGCGTCTTTCGCGGGGCGAAACCATTCAAGTTGAGCTTGCGCCTGACGCATTGCACTTCTTCGACACCGGCACAGGCGCCGCCATTTCCCATGGCCGGGAGCTGGCCGGATGAAAGATATTCTGATCGGCATTGATGCGGGAACGTCGGTCATCAAGTCGATCGCCTTTGACTTGGGCGGCAGGCAGATCGCCGCGCACGCAATCCCAAATCAGTACGACACATCCGATGGCGCGGCGGCGACGCAGGACATGGCGCGCACATGGACGGACTGCGCCGCGACATTGCGCGGGCTTGCCGAAAAGGTTCCGGACCTCGCCAAGCGCGCCGCCTCCATCGCGGTGACGGGGCAGGGTGACGGCACCTGGCTGATCGATAAATCAGGCGCGCCAGTCGGAGACGGTTGGCTTTGGCTCGACGCCCGCGCCGCCTACATCGTTGATGAAATCCGATCCGGTCCGAATGACCGCGCCCGCTTTGAAAAAACCGGCTCCGGCCTCGCTGCATGCCAGCAGGGGCCGCAGCTGATCTGGATGAAACAGCACATGCCCGAAGCCGTGCAAAAGGCCGCGCATGGCTTTCACTGCAAAGATTGGCTCTATCTGAACCTGACGGGTGAGGTCGCCACCGACCCGACCGAGGGCGTCTTCACTTTCGGCGATTTCCGCACGCGCAATTATGATGACAGCGTCATCGAAACACTGGGTCTGACAGGCGAGCGCCGCCTGATGCCTGAAATCGTCGACGGCGTCAGCGTCAGCCATCCGCTTTCGCTGGCAGGCGCGGCGGCGACAGGATTGCTCGCAGGAACACCCGTCGTGCTCGGCTACGTCGATGTCGCCTGCACGGCGCTGGGCGCTGGCCTTTTCGACAAAAAGGCGCTGCCCGGCTGCACGATCATCGGTTCGACTGGCATGCATATGCGCCTTGCCGCGACGGCCGGTGATGTCATCCTCAACGAGGACCGGACCGGCTACACAATGGCCATGCCCGCGCCGGGTGTTTATGCGCAGATGCAGTCCAATATGGCGGCGACGCTGAATATTGACTGGGTGCTTTCGCTGGCCTCCGGCGTGCTCGCCGGGGAGGGCGTCAAGAAAAGCCATAGTGAAATGCTCGGCCTTGTCGACGGCTGGGTGGCCGCTGCCAAGCCTGCGGGGCTGCTGTTTCAGCCCTACATTTCGGAGGCCGGCGAACGCGGTCCGTTCATCGACGCGGACGCGCGCGCCGGCTTTATCGGCCTCTCCATGCGACCACGGCTTCGGCGATCTGGTGCGCGCGGTCGTCGAGGGTCTCGCCCTGTCCGCGCGCGATTGTTACCTCGCTTCCGGCGCGCTGCCGAAGGAAGTGCGCCTGACCGGCGGCGCGGCGCGCTCGAAGTCGCTGCGCCAAATTCTTGCAGCGGCGCTTGGAGCAAATGTTCTTACCAGTTCACGTGAAGAGGCGGGTGCGGCGGGCGCGGCGATGATCGCGGCGGTGTCCATCGGGCTGTACACAAGCATGGAGGATTGCGCCGCCGAATGGGTGACGCCGCTGCTGGGCGAGGCGGAGAAGCCGGACGCGGCGCTTGCCGAATCATACTCGAAAATCTATCCGGCCTACGCGGCGGCGCATCAGGCGCTGCGCCCGGTCTGGAAGCAAATGGCAGCAACCCGGAGCGCGGAGTCATGAAAGAAATTGCCATCATCGGCGACCGCTTCATGCTCCCTTCCGTCTTCAAGGAAAAGATCGAAGCGGCCTGCGGAATTGCGCATGACATCCGCACTATCGAGACCGCCTGGCCCGACGAGCCGATGGAGCATGGCTACGCCGTCGATGGGCTTGACGGGCTGAAGGAATATTTCGGCAAGCCCGACGATGTGGTGGAGTTTCATCGGCGGCGCCGAAATCATGGTCACCCAGCTCGCGCCGCTCTCGGCCGGAATGATGGACCGGCTGCCCGCGCTGAAACTCGTCGCCGTCTCGCGCGGCGGGCCGGTCAATATCGACATGAAGCGCCGCCCGCGCGCGCGGCATCACAGTCGTCAACACGCCGGGCCGCAACGCCACCGCCGTCGCCGAATTCGCCATCGGCGCGATCCTCGCCGAAACCCGCATGATCCGCCGCGGCCATGAAGCGCTGCGTAGAGGCGTCTGGCGCGGCGATCTCTACCGCGCGGACCTGACGGGCCGCGAGCTGAACGAGATGATCGTCGGCGTCATCGGCTATGGAAATATCGGCACAAAGGTCGTCAAGCTGCTGCGCGCTTTCGGCACCAAGGTTCTCGTGTGCGATCCCTACGTTCAGCTGAGCGCGGAAGACCGCAATGCAGGCGTCGAGCATGTCGCCCTCGGCACGCTCTTGGCAATGTCCGATGTTGTCACCATGCATCCAAGAGTGACCGCGGAAACGACGCAGATGATCGACGCGGCACGCCTTCGCCTCGATGAAGCCGGGCGCGATTTTCATCAACACCGCGCGCGGCCCGCTGGTGGATTATGACGCGCTGTATGAGGCGCTGGTCTCGGGCCAGCTCTCCGGCGCCATGCTGGAGACATTTGCAGTCGAGCCGGTCCCCGCCGACTGGCCGCTGCTGCAATTGGACAATGTCACCATCACTCCGCACATCGCCGGCGCATCCGTGCGCACCGTCACTTTCGCCGCCGAGCAGGCCGCCGAGGAAGTGCGCCGCTATATATCCGGCCTGCCGCCGGTCAATCCATGCTGAGGACGCCATGAACGAGAAACATCTGCGGCAGGAGATCATCGACAAGTGCCTGCACATGAACGCCATCGGCCTCAATCAGGGCACGTCCGGCAATATCAGCGCGCGGCACAACGACGTGATGCTCATCACGCCAAGCGCCATTCCCTATGCCGACATGAAGCCCGACATGATCGCCTCCATGCCGCTCGACCGCTCCGACGGCCACTATAACGGCCCACTCAAGCCCTCAGTCGAATGGCGCTTCCACCTCGACATCCTGAAATCGCGCCGCGACGTGAACGCCGTCGTCCATACCCATTCGACCTTCGCCACAGTCCTCGCGATAACAGGCCGCGACATCCCTGCCGTCCATTACATGATCGCGGCCTTTGGCGGCGACACTGTGCGCTGCGCGCCCTATGGCCGCTATGGGACAAGAGAGCTTTCCGACAATGCGCTCGAAGCGCTGGAGGGGCGCAACGGCTGCCTGCTCGCCAACCACGGCATGATCGCCGCTGGCCCGTCGCTTTCCCGCACCATGTGGCTCGCGGAGGAATTGGAGCTGCTGTCGAAGCAATATTTTCATGCGCTGCAAATCGGCAATCCGGTGATCTTGTCCAAGGAGGAAATCTCCGGCGTCGGAGAGAATTTCAAGACCTACGGCCTGCAGGACAAGCGCGATGGCTGAGCCCTTTGACCTGCTCATCATCGGCGGCGGCGTCAATGGTGCGGGCATCGCGCGCGACGCGGCGGGCAGGGGTCTTTCGGTCATTCTGTGTGAGAAGGATGATCTCGCGCAGGGCACTTCCTCGCGCTCCGGAAAGCTGGTGCATGGCGGGCTTCGCTATCTTGAATATTACGAATTCCGCCTCGTGCGCGAAGCGCTGATCGAGCGTGAAATTCTGCTGGAATCCGCCCCGCACATCATCTGGCCGATGCGCTTCGTCCTGCCGCATTCGCCGAATGACCGGCCCGCATGGCTCGTGCGGCTCGGCCTGTTTCTCTATGACCATCTCGGCGGCCGCAAACGCCTTCCCGGCACGCGCAGCCTGAACCTGCGCACCGCGCCCGGAGGGCGCGCCGGTGAAGCCGGAGTTCGCCAAGGGTTTTGAATATTCCGACTGCTGGGTCGATGACGCCCGTCTTGTCGTCCTGAACGCGCTCGCCGCCAAAGAGCTCGGCGCGGACATCCGCACCCGCACCGCCTGCGTCACCGCGCGGCGGGAAGGCGGACTTTGGAAGGCTGAGCTCAGGGACGCGGTTTCGGGCAAGACGTCTGAAGTGAACGCGCGCGCGCTGGTCAACGCCGCCGGCCCCTGGGTGAACGACATAGTCGGCCGCGTCGCGGGGCAGAACTCCTCGCACAGCGTCCGCCTCGTCAAAGGCAGCCACATTATCGTGCCGAAATTCTGGGAAGGCCGCCACGCCTATCTTGTGCAGAACAGCGACAAGCGGGTGATCTTCATCAATCCCTATCAGAACGATCTGGCGCTGATCGGCACAACGGACATTCCCTATGAAGGCCGGGCCGAGGATGTGGCGGCGGACGCGAGCGAAGTGGATTATCTGATCGAGGCCGTCAACCGCTACTTCAAGCGCCAGCTTCAGCGCGGCGACGTCATTCATTCCTTCTCCGGCGTGCGCCCGCTCTATGACGACAACGCCGAGAATCCAAGCGCGGTGACCCGCGACTATGAATTTGAACTCGACGCCCCAAGCGGCGGCGCGCCGCTGCTGTCGGTGTTCGGCGGCAAGATCACCACGTTCCGCAAATTGTCCGAGCACGCGCTGGACAGGCTGAATCCCTTCTTCCCCGCCATGAAAGCTGAATGGACCGCCACGTCGCATCTGCCCGGCGGCGATATCGCCAATGCCGATTTCGAACAGTTCCTCGGCGACCTGCGCGCGCAATATCCTTGGCTGCCGGCAAGCCTCGCCAAACATTACGGCCGCCTCTACGGCACGCGCGCCGCAGCGCTAATGAATGGCGCAGCCGGCGTCGAAGGTCTGGGCCGCAAGTTCGGTCCCGACTTTTATGAGCACGAAGCCGCTTACCTCATCAATTCTGAATGGGCGCTGACGGCGGATGATATTCTTGAGCGGCGCACCAAGCATGGCCTGCACATGAGCGCGCCGGAGCTCCGGGCGTTCGAAGACTGGATGGCCGCGCGCAAAGCAAAGGCGGCGTGATGTCCCTTGAGTTCGAAACACTGCGGCTTCTGTCCGCCAAAGTTGGCTCCGACTCACTGCTTGTGCAGGGGGCGGGTGGCAATACGTCGATCAAGCAGGACGGTGTGCTGTGGATCAAGGCGTCCGGTAAATGGCTCAGCGAAGCTGCGCGCGAGGACATGTTCGTGCCGGTCAGTCTTGAGCCGCTTTTAGCGGCGCTGAAACAAGGTCATCCTGACGCCGAGCGGGCGGAAAAGTTCGTTGCGCCCGGCCATGATTCCAAAGGTCTGCGGCCCTCGATTGAGACCACCGTCCACGCGCTGCTGCCGCAGAAAATTGTCGTGCATGTCCACTGCGTCAGCACAATCGCCCACGCCGTGCGCAGCGATGCCGAGACGGTCATTGCGCCGCTGCTGCGCGATATTCCGTTTGTCTTCATTCCCTACCGGCGTCCGGGCCTGCCCTTGGCCAAAGCCATCGCGGAACGTGTCAAGCTGGAAACCCGCGTGCTCATTCTCGGCAATCACGGCCTGGCCGTCGCCGCCGAAACAGTGGCGGATGCGGCGTTGAAATTGGGAGATGTGTGCAGACGGCTGCAGCTGGAGCCGCGCGATTGTCCAGAGCCGGACTTTTCGGGGCTCTCGCAGCTTGCAGTTGACAGCGCTTACCGTCTGCCTTCCCATCCCCGCGCCCATGCCGCCGCAATGCACCCCGTCTCCTGCGCCATGGCGGCAGGCGGCAGCCTCTATCCCGACCATGTCGTCTTCCTCGGAGCAGGCTCCGTGATTGCCCGTCCCGGCGAGAGCGCCAAAATGATTGAAACCTCGGCCAAAGATGAAGGCGTGCCGCCGCCGGTCACAATCCTCTTTCCCGGCAAAGGCGTGCTGATGCGAAGCGATGCGGACAGGGGCGCTGAGGCAATGGCCGCCTGCCTCGCCGAAGTGGCGGGCCGCATCGATCCCGCTGCGCCTCTGCGCTATTTGAGCATTGACGAGAATTCTGAGCTGCTGAACTGGGACGCGGAGAAATACCGGCAGGAGCTGAACCGCCGCAAGGGGGAGGCCGCGTCATGAGGGGGCTTGTGATTGGCATCGATGTCGGCACGTCGGGCGTCCGGTGTGTTGCAATGAACGGGACTTGCGAGATCATTGCGCAGGCGGGCGTTCAAACGGCGGAGCATGGCGCGGATGGGCGCGATGCGATGACTTGGAAGCGCGCGGCATCGGCGGCGTTGCATATGCTCCTTGCGCGGATCGACGCAAAGTCGGTGCGCGCTTTGGCGGTGGACGGAACCTCCGGCACAATGCTGCCCGTTGATGAAGAAGGCGCGCCGCTTGCGCCTGCCATGATGTATTCCGATCCCGTTGCCGACACCGCGATTTTGGCGTCAATCGCAGCCTGCGCCCCCGCAGAAAGCGCGGCGCGCGGCGCGACATCCGGACTTGCCAAGGCGATTGTGTTCCAAGGCCTGCCGCGTCTGGCGCGGGTCATTCACCAGGCCGACTGGATTGCCGGAACGCTGTCGGGAAGGTTCGATATTTCCGATGAGAACAATGCACTGAAAACGGGGTATGATCCTGTCCTGCGGCAATGGCCGGAATGGATTGCGCGGACGGGGATGCCGGCCAATCTGCTGCCAGCCGTCGTCCCTGCGGGAACGCCCATCGGCCGGATATCAACAAGCGCGGCGGACATGTTTGGCTTCTCCTCGGACGCCGAAATCGTCGCCGGGACCACAGACGGCTGCGCCTCATTCTTGGCGACCGGCGCGGACAGGCCGGGGGAAGGCGTGTCGGCGCTCGGCTCGTCGCTGACCATAAAGCTCCTGTCAGACAAGCCGGTCAATGCGCCGCAGTTCGGCATTTACAGCCACCGCATCGGCGATAAATGGCTGGCGGGCGGCGCGTCGAACACCGGCGGCAAAGTGCTGGCGGCGCATTTTTCAGTTGAGCGGATTGTTGAGCTGTCAAAGCAGATTGATCCAGAGACCGATACCGGCCTCGACTATTATCCACTTGCGAAGGAAGGCGAGCGCTTCCCAATCTCCGATCCTTTCCTCAAACCCAAAATGCAGCCGCGCCCAAGAGACGACGCCGGTTTTCTCAAGGCGATATTTGAAGGCATCGCCGATATCGAAGCGCTCGGCTACCGGCGTCTCGCCGAACTTGGCTGCCCGCCCCTCAGCTGCGTGCGCAGCGTTGGCGGCGGCGCGGTCAATGCGGTCTGGACCCGCATGCGCGCGCGCAGGCTCGGCGTTCCGATGCTCCCGGCCTTGAGCGCGGAAGCGGCGGCGGGAACGGCGCGGCTGGCGCTGCGGGGCGCGAGGGAGGCGGGGCTGATATGAAAGCGCCGATCTCCCTGCCGGGCGTTGCGCCTCTTATGGATGCGTTCGATATCTTCTTCCTCGACCAGTTCGGCGTGCTGCACGACGGCGCGGCTCCCTATCAGGGCGTCATGGATTGTCTGCGGGCGATCAAGGCGGCGGGGAAGAAAACCATCATCCTCTCCAATTCCGGCAAACGCGCCGCTGAAAACGAGCGGCGCATGGAGCAGCTCGGATTTGAGCCGGGCATGTGGGACCTTTTCTTAAGTTCCGGCGAGGCGGCATGGCGCATGTTTGACGAGGGCGCGGGGTTCAGGCCCGGAACGAAGTGCTTTCTTCTGAGCCGCGACAACGACCGCTCGGCGGTGGATGGGCTTGGCTTCGAATTGGTTCAACAGGCGGCGGACGCCGATGTGATCCTGCTCACCGCCAGCGAGGGTGACCGGGTTGATTTGAGTCACTATCAAAGGATGTTGGCTGCCGCCGCAAATTCCGGGGTGCCCTGTATCTGCACTAATCCGGACAAGATCATGCTGACCCGGCACGGCCCGAAATTCGCCGCAGGCCGCATCGCGGAGCTTTACGAGGAAATGGGCGGCAAGGTGACGTGGATCGGCAAGCCGTTCCCGGCCATTTACGAGGCCGCCCTCAAGGCCATGGGCAGCCCTCCGCGTCAGCGTGTTCTGTGCGTCGGCGACAGCCCCGAGCACGACATAACGGGCGCAAAGAGCGCGGACCTCGCCTCGGCTTTGGTGCGCACCGGTATTCACGCAGATCTTTCCGACCGCGGACTTCACGCGCTTTATGTCGAGCACAATGCCTCGCCGGATTTCATCCTTCCCGGCCTGGTCTGGCAGTGAAAGGAAACATGGACCATGGGCTTCACGCTCTCGCTCAGCACCAACCCTTTGGTCAACCGCTACGCCGACCCGGACGACATGATCGACACAATTGCCGCCAAGATAGGCATCCGCGATATTCAGCTAACGCACGAATACATCAATCCGTCATGGCCTGCCGCGCTCGTTGCCAGCCAGACGCGGCGCTTCCGGAAGGCGCTGGCCAGAACCGGCGTGCGCGTCACGTCCGGCATGACCGGGCCCTACGGACGCCTCAACCATTTCGGCCACCCCGACGCCGATGTGCGGCGCTATTATGTCGAATGGTTCAAGACCTTTGCTGCGGTTTGGGCCGATCTTGGCGCTGACTGCATCGGCACGCAGTTCGCTATTTTTCCGCATCGGGAGTTCGATGATTTGAAACGGCGCGCCGCGCTGATGCGCATTGCCAAGGATTGCTGGGGCGAAGTCGCCGAGTATTCCAAAGCGTCGGGCCTCAAATATCTGATCTGGGAGCCTATGTCCGTCGGCCGCGAGTTTGGCGAAACCATTGCGGCGACAAAGGCTTTGCAGAGCGAACTTGATGCTGAGCACTTCGCCGTGCCGCTGAATATGATGGTGGACATCGACCATGGCGATGTGACCTCATCCAATCCCTCCGACATCGATCCGTATGCTTGGGCGCAAACCTTCCCGCGCCAGTCGCCAATCATCCATATCAAACAATCCTCCATGAACAAAGGCGGCCATTGGCCGTTCACGGCGAAATACAATCAGGACGGCCGCATCACGCCGGAGAAGCTCTTGGACGCGATCCGGCGTGGCGGCGGCACGGACAATGAAATCTGCCTTGAACTATCCTTCCGCGAGCGTGAGCCGGTGGACCGGCAGGTGGTTGAGATGATCCGGGAATCCGTGGATTTCTGGGCGTCGCACGTCGAAACTGGACGCAGCTCGCTCTCCAAATGAGCCGCTTTGCCTGTGTATGCCAGAAACCGCCTCAATTGCTGCGCTGCAGCAACGAATCTGTCTTGACTCATTTTTAATGAAGTGAGTAATTGCCCACAGCCAAGGCAAATGCTCACTTTGGCACTTTGGGAGGAATTCAATGAAACTTAGAACCGCTATTTTGGGCGCTGCTTCTCTGATCGCGATGATCAGCGTTGCCCAGGCCGAAAAACTGACCATCGCCACCGTGAACAACGGCGACATGATCCGTATGCAAGGATTGACGGACGACTTCACGTCGAAAAATCCGGGAATTGAACTTGAATGGGTCACGCTGGAAGAAAACGTTCTGCGCGAAAAAGTGACGACGGACATTGCCGCCAAGGGCGGCCAGTTCGACGTTCTGACAATCGGCACCTATGAAGTGCCAATCTGGGGCGCCAAGGGCTGGCTCGTGCCGCTGACCGGCATCGACGATCCCGCCGACCTTCTGCCCGCCATCGCAGGCGGCCTGACAGTTGACGGCAAGCTGATGGCTGCGCCTTTCTATGGCGAATCCTCAATGGTCATGTACCGGACCGATCTGGTTGAAGCCGCTGGCATGAAAATGCCGGATGCGCCGACATGGACGGAAATCAGGGCGATTGCCGACAAGATCACCAACAAGGAAAAAGAAATCTACGGCGTCTGCCTGCGCGGCAAGGCCGGCTGGGGCGAGAACATGGCTTTCCTGACAGCCACGTCCAACTCCTTCGGCGCGCGCTGGTTTGATGAGAAGTGGGTTCCCCAGTTCGATCAGCCGGAGTGGAAGGCAACGCTGGAATATTATCTGGCTCTGATGAATGCCGACGGCCCTCCCGGAGCAGCCTCAAACGGCTTCAACGAAAACCTTGCTCTGTTTAACGCTGGCAAATGCGGCATGTGGATTGACGCGACTGTCGCGGCTTCCTTCGTGACCGGCAAAGACTCGACCGTCGCCGACAAGGTGGGCTTTGCGCTCGCTCCGGACAACGGTCTTGGCAAGCGCGGCAACTGGCTCTGGGCTTGGTCTCTCGCCATTCCAGCTGGCACACAGAAGAACGATTCGGCGCAGAAGTTCGTCGCTTGGGCAACCAGCAAGGCGTACACCGAACTCGTGGCTTCGAAAGAAGGCTGGGCCAATGTTCCTCCGGGCACACGCACCTCGCTCTATGCGAACCCTGAGTATCAGAAGGTTCCATTTGCCAAAATGACCTTGGACTCAATCAACTCCGCTGACCCGACCAAGCCGACTGTGAAGCCGGTTCCTTATGTTGGTGTTCAGTTTGTTGCCATTCCTGAGTTTGCAGGGCTCGCAACAAAGACCGGCGAAATCTTCTCGGCGGCTCTGGCCGGCGAAAAGACTGCGGATGCGGCACTTGCGGAAGCGCAGGCTGAGGCAGTCCGTGTTATGACCAAGGCTGGTTACATCAAGTAACCGTTCCTCCCGGAACAGTCTGGCTGCCCGGTTAAAATCCGGGCAGCCGCTTCCAGACCCGACAATTTACTCTTTTGCAAATGGGTGTTCATCATGGCCACGCAGCAAACCCGCACGCTTGGAAAACTGGCCGTCGCGCCTTCCGTCATTGCGCTGTTTCTGTGGATGATCGTGCCGCTGGCCATGACCATTTACTTCTCATTCCTCCGCTATAATCTGCTCGATCCCAACACAGCCTGCTCCCTGTTGACGCCGGGGGCGCTGCTGGACGAAGCCAACCGCTGTCTCGCAGGTTTCTCCAACTATACCTATTTCATGACCGACCCCGCCTTCTACAAGGCAATGGGCAATTCTCTCATCCTGGTCGGGTGGGTTCTTGGCGTCTCCGTTGTTTTCGGGACGCTTCTGGCGCTCCTGCTTGACCAGCCATTCTTCGGGCAGGGCATCGTGCGCATCATGATGATCGCGCCGTTTCTCGTCATGCCGACGGTCAGCGCGCTCGTCTGGCAGAACATGCTGATGGATCCGGTGTCCGGCTTCTTCGCCACAATTTTCAAAGGTCTGGGCCTTACGCCGATCGACTGGTTCACGCATTATCCCATGACGGCTGTTGTCATCATGGTCGCGTGGCAGTGGGTGCCGTTTGCAACGCTGATCCTTCTGACGTCGCTTCAGTCGCTTGACGGCGAGCAGAAGGAAGCCGCTGAAATGGACGGCACGCCGCCGCTGTCTTTCTTCTGGTACATCATCCTGCCGCATCTCATCCGGCCGATGACAGTTGTCATCCTGATCGAGACGATATTCCTTTTGAACGTCTTCGCTGAAATCTACGTCACCGGCACCGGTGGCCGCGCGGGCAATCTGCCCTTCCTCGTCTACCAGTATGGCCTGATCGCCAACGACATTGGCGGCGCCTCCGCCGGCGGCATCATCGCAGTCATCCTTGCAAACATCGTTGCCTTCTTCCTGATGCGGATGATTGGCAAGAACCTGGACGCTTGATCATGGCACGCAGAAACTCAACGCAGCGCAAGATCGTCGTCACCATTCTGGCATGGGCGGTTGGACTGATCGTCTTCTTCCCGATCATCTGGACTGTCATGACAAGCTTCAAGTCAGAAGGCGACGCCATCAAAATTTCCAGCTTTTTCTCCACTGGCTGGACAACCGAAGCCTATGCTGTTGTCCAACAGCGATCAAACTATTTCCAATTCGCGTGGAATTCGGTGATCCTGGCGCTTGGCTCGACACTGTTCGCGCTCGTAATAGCCATCCCGTCGGCTTGGGCCATGGCTTTTGCGCCGGGTAAAAAGACCAAAGATCTTCTCATGTGGATGCTGTCCACCAAGATGATGCCGCCGGTCGGCGCGCTGATCCCGCTTTACCTGATCTTCCGCGACTTCGGCCTTCTGGACACACGCGGCGGCATCATCACGGTGCTGATGCTCTTGAACCTGCCGATCATCATCTGGATGCTCTATACTTACTTTAAGGAAATCCCGGGCGAGATTCTCGAGGCCTCGCGCATGGATGGCGCGTCGCTCGGCAAGGAGCTGCTTTATGTTCTGACGCCGATGGCCATCCCCGGCATCGCCTCGACGCTGCTTCTCAACATCATCCTTGCATGGAACGAAGCCTTCTGGACGCTGTCTCTCACGACAAAGGACGCCGCGCCGCTGACCCAGTTCATTGCCTCTTACTCAAGCCCCGAGGGTCTGTTCTGGGCGAAACTCTCGGCGGCATCGACCATGGCGATCACACCCATTCTGGTGCTCGGCTGGTTTGCGCAAAAGCAGCTTGTCCGCGGTCTCACATTTGGAGCGGTGAAATAAAATGGGCACGATCTCTCTCAAAAAAGCGCGCAAAGTCTTTGGCGAAACCGTCATCATCCCCGGCGCGGATCTCGACATCAAGAACGGCGAGTTCGTGGTCTTTGTCGGACCTTCGGGCTGCGGCAAGTCAACTCTGCTGCGCATGATCGCCGGTCTCGAAGACCTGACATCCGGCGCGATCCTGATTGACGGCAAGGATATGACCGACGAGGCGCCCTCAAAGCGCGGCCTGTCGATGGTGTTTCAGTCCTACGCGCTCTATCCGCATATGAGCGTGCGCGGCAATATTTCCTTCGGCCTGAAGATGGCCGGGATGCCGAAGGCCGAGATTGAGGCAAAGGTGGCGAAGGCTGCGGAAACGCTGAACCTCACCGAATATCTCGACCGCAAGCCGCGCCAGCTCTCCGGCGGCCAGCGCCAGCGCGTCGCCATCGGCCGCGCCATTGTGCGCAACCCCGAAGGCTTCCTGTTTGATGAGCCGCTGTCCAACCTTGACGCGGCGCTGCGCGTCAACATGCGGCTTGAAATCATGCAGATGCACCAGGACCTTGGCGCGACGATGATCTATGTGACGCACGATCAGGTCGAGGCCATGACCATGGCTGACCGGATTGTCGTGTTGAACCGCGGCAATATCGAACAGGTCGGTTCGCCGCTTGAACTCTACAACAAACCGGACTCGCTGTTTGTCGCCGGTTTCATCGGCTCTCCGAAGATGAACCTGTTTTCCGGCCCCGAAGCCGCCAAGCACAATGCCGAGACAATTGGCATCCGGCCGGAACATCTGACTATCTCGAAGTCTTCGGGCACATGGCCAGCCAAAATCAAACTGGCGGAGCATCTGGGCGCCGACACGTTCCTGCATGTGGACGCGGGCCAGAACGGCATGATGACCGTGCGGGCCGAGGGCGAGTATGACGCTCATCCCGGCGCTGAGATTTTCCTGACGCCCGATGCCAGCCGCATCCACCGCTTTGACAAGAGCGGAAAGGCGATGCGCTGATGAGGTTGAACGGCAAGGCCGCGTTTATAACTGGCGCAAGCCGGGGGATCGGCTTTGCCTTCGCCGAGAGCTACCTGCGCGAGGGGGCGCAGGTGGCGATCGGCGACATTGATAAGGAAGAAGTCGAAAAGGCTGCGGCGGCGCTGGGACCGGACTGCCACGCCGTTCATATCGACGTGACAAAACGCGCCTCCATTGATGCGGGCATTGAAAGCGTTGTCGCCAGGTTCGGCAAGCTCGACATTCTGGTCAACAACGCCGCAGTGTTTGACCTTGCGCCCATCGTTGAAATCACCGAGGCGAGCTACAACAAGAATTTCGCCGTCAATGTCTATGGAACGCTGTTCACGTTGCAGGCCGCCGCCAGGCAGATGATTGCGCAGGGCCATGGCGGCAAGATCATTAATATGGCGAGCCAAGCGGGGCGGCGAGGCGAGCCGCTGGTCGCGGTTTATTGCGCCTCCAAGGCCGCCGTCATCAGCCTGACTCAGTCGGCCGGCCTTGATCTCATCAAGCACGGCATCAACGTCAACGGCATCGCGCCCGGAGTCATCGACACGCCAATGTGGGCCGAAGTCGATGCGCTGTTCGCCAAATATGAAAACCGGCCGCTGGGCGAGAAAAAGCGGCTGGTGGGCGAAGCGGTCCCGCTCGGGCGCATGGGCACTGCAGACGATTTGGTTGGAATGGCTGTCTTCCTTGCCAGCCAGGAGAGCAATTACATTGTATCGCAAACTTACAATGTCGACGGCGGAAACTGGATGAACTGATCTCTGTGAAAAGCCAATTCGCCGGATGAGATTTCGGACATGAGCTTGAGCGGAGAAAAGATTTTGGCGGAACGGGAACTGGACATGACAACACATCTTTCCGCAGCGAGCTTGTCCAGCCTTCCAGCCAGCATTGGCGTGCCAAAATATAGCCGCAGCGGACTGAAGGCCGGCATTGTCCACATCGGCGTCGGCAATTTTCACCGCGCGCATCAAGCGGTGTATCTCGACGATCTGTTCAACACGGGCGAGGGCCATGACTGGGCGATGATCGGCGCGGGCGTGCGCGAGGCCGATGAGGTGATGCGTCAGAAGCTGAAGGCGCAGGACTGGTACACCACCGTCGTTGAGCAGGAAGCCGGCAAGAGCGAGGCCCATGTCACCGGAGCGATGATCGACTATATCCGCCCCGGTGACACGGCGGCGCTTCTTGCCCAGCTTGCCGATCCCGCCATCCGCATCGTCTCGCTGACCATCACTGAAGGCGGCTACTACATCAATTCAGCCACCGGAAAATTTGATCCCGCACACCCGGACATGGTGCACGACGCCGCCAACCCGGACAGCCCAAAGACCGTGTTCGGCCTGTTGCTTGCCGGTCTAAAACGCCGCCGTGACGCGGGCGTTGCACCCTTCACGATCATGTCCTGTGACAATATTCCGCACAATGGCGTGGTCACCCGCAATTCCATTGTAGGCCTCGCGGCAATTTCCAGGGCGGGGCTGGAAGACTGGATCACGTCCAATGTCGCATTTCCAAACGGCATGGTGGACCGGATCACTCCGGCGACTGGCGACCGGGAGCGTGAACTCCTGCGCAGCGATTTCGGCGTTGAGGACAATTGGCCGGTGTTCTGCGAGGACTTCAAACAATGGGTGCTGGAGGACAACTTCCCTTCCGGCCGTCCGGCGCTCGAAAAGGTGGGTGTGCAGTTTGTTCCTGACGTCTCGCCTTTCGAGCTGATGAAAATCCGCATCCTCAATGGCGGCCACGCGGTGATCGCCTATCCCGCCGCTTTGATGGACATTCATTTTGTGCACGAGGCTATGCAGAATGATCTGGTCAAGGGCTTTCTCGACAAGATTGAGATGACCGAAATCGTTCCGTCCGTGCCGCCTGTGCCAGACACCGACATCAACGACTATTACAAGCTGATCGTGCGACGGTTCTCCAATCCGAAAATTGCCGATACGGTATCGCGGCTCTGTCTTGACGGCTCAAACCGCCAGCCGAAGTTTATCATTCCCACCATTGGCGACCGGTTGAAGGCTGGCAAGCCCGTAACAGGGCTTGCGCTGGAATCGGCGCTCTGGTGCCGCTACTGCTATGGCGAAACCAACTCCGGCAAGCCCATCGCCCCCAACGATCCATCCGCCTGGGACCAGCTGCAGGCAACATCAAAACTGGCGAAGGCCAATTCGTCGGCTTGGCTCGCCATGCACGACATCTACGGTGACACAGCGAAGTCCAGCGCATTTGCGGGTCAATTCGACACGGCGCTGAAAGCGCTTTGGAAGAACGGAACCAAAGAAACGCTGACCCGCTATATCGCGGGCAAGCCGCTTCTTTGAGCAGGGCTTTCCAAACCGCATGAATTGAGGCCTATATCGGCGTCTCAGTTCCCGCAGGAAATCCATGACCGACAGCGTCCGCAAATTTGATCTCGTCATTTTCGACTGCGACGGCGTTCTCGTTGACAGCGAGAACCTCGCCATCGAGGCGCTGCTCGAGATTATATCCGAGGCGGGGCTGACGCTGGGTCCGGCTGAAGCGCATGCAATGTTTCTCGGACGTTCGCTTGCCTCAATCAGCGAGATCCTAGTGTCTGACTATCGTCTGACCCTCACGCCGGATTCACTCGAGCGCATGCGTGACCGGCTCTACGCCGCCTTCAAGCGGGAGCTTGCGCCAATTGAAGGAATTGCCAAGACGTTGCAGGCGCTTGGCATTCCATTCTGCGTGGCGTCGTCCAGCCAGCTGGAGCGCGTGCGCCTTTCGCTGGAAGTGACCGGCTTGCTGGACTTGTTCGAGGGCCGCATGTTTTCGGCCTCGATGGCGGCGCAGGGCAAGCCCGCGCCGGACCTGTTCCTGATGGCGGCAAAGGGGCTGGGCAACAGACCTTCCAGATGCTTGGTCATTGAGGACAGTCCGGCGGGCGTCATCGCGGCGCAGCGGGCTGGCATGACTGTGTTCGGTTTTCTTGGCGGCAGCCACGCCCAGCTGGCGCCACACCGCGAGGCGCTGGAACAGCTCGCGCCTGCGTTGATCTTTTCGGACATGAGTCTATTGCCAGAGCTGATCGACGGGCACGAGCTTTCACTGACACCTGAAGCCGGGCCGTTTGTTGTGTCAGTCGATGTCGGCACCGGCAGCGCCAGAGCTGGAGTGCTGAACAGGTCGGGCCGCATCCTGGCGCGCGCCGAGCACCCGATCAAAATGCAGCGCCACGGCGCGGACCATGCGGAGCATGATTCCGAAGACATCTGGCGCGCAGTCTGCATTTCGGTGAAACAGGCCTTGGAAACGGCGGCTGTCAGCCCCGCAGCCGTCGCAGGCATCAGCTTCGACGCGACCTGCTCGCTCGTCGCGCGCGGGCAGGCCGGGGAACAGGTGTGCGTTTCGGCGAGCGGGGGCGATGGCTGGGACACGATCGTCTGGCTCGACCACCGCGCCATAAAGGACGCTGACGAATGCACGGCGACCGGCCACAAGGTTCTGACTTTTCTCGGGGGCGTCATGTCGCCGGAAATGCAGACGCCCAAGCTCATGTGGCTGAAGCGCAATCTGCCCAAGTCATGGGCGCGCATCAACCAAGTGTTTGATCTGGCGGATTTTCTCACATGGCGCGCCTCGGGGTCACAGGCGCGCTCACAATGTACGTTGACCTGCAAATGGACTTTTCTGGCGCATGAGGATTACGGTTGGAAAAGAGATTTTTTCGAAAGCGTCGGCATTGAAGACCTCTATGACCGCAGCCTCGCCGCGCTCCCGGTCGTGCCCGTCGGGAGCTTCATTGGCAACCTGTCGCAGGCCGCCGCGTCAGAGCTGGGTCTTACTGAAAACTGCAAAGTCGGCGCGGGACTGATCGACGCCTACGGCGGCACGCTAGGCGTCATCGGCTTCTGCGCCAATAGCCGCGAAGGCGTTGACCGGCATATGGCGCTGATTGCGGGCACCTCCAGCTGCGTCACCACGCTGTCGAAAGAAGCACGGCCGGCGCGCGGCATCTGGGGGCCGTATCTGGGCGCAGCGCTCGATGCGTTCTGGCTCAATGAAGGCGGACAGTCGGTGACGGGAGCGTTGCTCGATCATGTCATCCGCCTGCATGGCGCAGGTGGCGAACCGGACGCGGCCATGCACGGAAGAATAACAGACCGCATCATGGACATGCGGGGAACCGAAGGGCTGGACCTTGCGGGCCGCCTGCATGTGCTGCCGGATTTTCACGGCAACCGCTCGCCCTTCGCAGACCCGCATGCGCTCGGCGTCATCAGCGGGCTGTCGCTGGACGCGGGTTTTGACAGCCTGTGTCATCTCTATTGGCGCACAGCCGTCAGCATCGCCCTCGGCGTGCGTCATATACTCGATGCGCTCAACGAGAACGGCTATGGCATCGACACACTGCATATCACCGGCGGCCACACCAAGAACCCGATCCTGATGGAGCTCTACGCCGACGCCACCGGCTGCACGGTGATTGAACCGCTGACCGAGGACGCGACGCTTCTCGGCACCGGCATGGTGGCGGCGACGGCAGCGGGGCTTTATCCGACCTTGGCCGACGCCTGCGCCGCCATGCATCAGGGCGGAGCCCGGCGCGAACCTAATCCGGAGGCCCGAAATCGTTTCGACCGCGATTACGAAATATTTCTCGAAATGCACCGCCAGCGGCAAAAGCTTGATCAGATGGCTTCAGCGCTCTGAACGCTCAAACGGGAACGCGCCGGGCCTCGCGCAGGGACACCATCCGCTTGCTGTCCTCGTCCCATAGACGCAGCTTGAGGCAGGACAGGCTTTCAATGAAAGTCAGGCGGCGGTATCCGGCCAGCTCAGGAAAATCAGCCATCACCTTGTGCAGTTTGTAGAAGGGGATTTTGCTGTAGAGGTGGTGCACATGATGCACGCCGATATTTGCCGTCAGCCACTGCAAAGGCTTGGGCAGGTCATAGAAAGAGCTGCCGTAAAGCGCGCCGTCCTGCAATGTCCAGTTCTCGCCTTCCTCCCAGTAGGCATCCTCAAACTGGTGCTGAACATAGAAGAGCCAGATGCCGATGGTGGCGGCGATAATCGTGATCGGAACCTGCACCATTAGAAACGGCGCCCAGCCAACCATCCACATCATCAGCGCGCTCACTGCGAGGATGCCGAGATTGGTGCCCATGGCGCTGATCCAATAGATCGCGCCGGCGCTCAGGAGGCCGGACGGGTAGCGGTACAGAATGAAGAACACGAAGCTCGGCCCAAGCCCAAACATGACAATCGGATGCCGGTAGAGACGGTAGAGGAAACGCTTGAGCAAAGGCAGCGCGCGGTATTCCTGCAGCGTCATCAGGTCGATGTCACCCATGCCGCGCTTGTCGAGATTGCCATGCGTGGCGTGGTGGATCGAATGCTGTTTGCGCCAGACGTCGTAGGGCGTCAGCGTGAACACGCCAAGCACCCGGCCAACCCAGTCGTTCGACGCTTTTTTCTTGAACATCGCCCCATGGCCGCAGTCATGCTGGATCAGAAACAGCCGCACCAGAAACGCGCCGGCGGGCACGGCGAACACGAGCGACAGTAGGAAGCTGACTTTCAAAGCCGCCCAAGTGGCAATCCAAAAGGCCACAAACGGCCCCGCCGTGACGATGATCTCAAAGATGCTCTGTCTGATATCAGAGGCCCGGTAGGCATGGAGAACGGAAATCCAGTCGCGTTCAAGCGCGGGGGCGACGGCGGAAACGGACTGGTCCAAAATGGCCTCGAAGCAGCGGGAAACAATGTCCCGCCTTAGCTTGATTTTGTGACATTGACTATGCGCGGACGCCGACAATCACTCAATTCATCACGAAAATCGATGGTAATTCACATAAAGTGAGCAAAACGTTAACCGCGCTCACGGGTTCTTGGTTTGCAGCAGGTCAAAAGTCTCATTGTCCCGCAGCCCGCGCCTGTGCGAAATGGTTGAAACCTGTTGGATTTGTGGCCGCATGCGATTGGCATTTTTAGCCGACATTCACGCAAACCGCGAGGCGCTTGACGCGGTGCTTCTCGCGGTCAGCCACATCGGCGCTGACCAGATCATTTTTCTGGGCGATGTGGTGGGCTATGGTCCTGATCCGGCCTATGCTGTTGAAAAAATTGGAGTTTTGTCTGAGGGCGGTGCAGTCTGCATTATGGGAAACCATGATGAGGCCGCCTTTAGGGGTGGCGGCGGAATGACGCCAAACGCGCGGCGCGCGATCGATTGGACCGCTCAGAATCTTGGCAGCGACCATTTGCAGTTTCTGCGCTCTCTGCCGCTGACAAGTGCCCATGATGACATGCTCTTCGTCCACGCAAGCGCCCATGACCCCGAAAAATGGCGCTATATCCGCGATGCCGAAGCTGCGGCCAAATGCCTCTCCCGCACGCAGTCAAGACTGGTGTTCTGCGGCCATACACATCATCCAGCTTTTTTTCATGCCCTTCCCGGTCTCCAGCCACAGCTCTTTGTGCCCATTTCTGAAAAGCCGGTGCCCATCTCATCCATACGGCGCGCCGTCATTGTTGTCGGATCCGCCGGTCAGCCAAGGGACCGAATCGCTGCGGCTTGTTTCGGTCTTTTCGACACAGAGGCGGGAACATTCACAAGCCACCGTGTTCCATACGCTGCGGACATCACATTTGAAAAGATCAGAGCCGCAGGCCTGCCGGAATGGCTCGGCATGCGGCTTTTGATTGGACGATGAAACCGGAAGCGGCCTGACTCAAAATGCAAACTTTCAAACCAGGAGATGTGATCGGCGGGTTCGAGCTGACGGAAAAGATCGCATCCGGCGGCATGGGCTCGCTCTGGCGGGCAAAGCATGATAATATTCAGTTTCCCGCTCGTGCTGAAGCTGCCTTTCCTTGATCCCGGCAGCGATGCTTCGACCATTGTCGGATTTGAAATTGAGGAAATGATCCTCAAGCGGCTGAGCGGGCCGCATGTGCCAAAATTTGCCGGCTCAGGCGATTTTGCACAGACGCCGTTTATCGCCATGGAGTTTGTCGAAGGAGAAAATCTCGCGAACGAACTGTCAAATGCGCCGCTTACCATTGATAAGCTGACTTCGATTGGGGTCAAAGTGACTGCGGCGCTTGCGTCTCTGCACAGTCAGATGGTCACACATCTTGATTTGAAACCGGAGAACATTTTCCTGACGGCGCGCGGCGCGGTGTTGATCGACTTTGGCCTTGCCCGGCACGCTGAGCTGCCGGACCTTCTGGCGGAGGAAAGCAAAGTGCCGATGGGCACGCCAGCCTATATCTCGCCGGAACAGACGTTGGGCGACCGCACCAACCCGGCCAGCGACATATTTGCGCTGGGCTGCATTCTTTACGAGCTTGCCACGGGCGAAAAGCCGTTTGGCGAGCCAAGCGGCAAGTCAGGCATGCAGCGCCGCCTTTACCATGCGCCGCGCCCGCCGCGGGCAGTCAACCCGGCGCTGCCGCGCTGGATGCAGGAAATTATTCTTAAGTGTTTGGAGATCGATCCTGCGCGCAGGTATCTGAGCGCCGGAAGCTTGCTGGCGGACCTCAATCATCCGGGTCAAATCCGCCTGACGGAGCGCGGCGACAGAAAGGACGATTCAGGGCTGTGCGCCCGTCTGCGCGCTCTCTTTCGCCGCAGGCAGTCCGTCACCGCCAGAGTTCTTGCGGGCGCGAATTCAACGCTTTCCGGCCCATCGGTGATTCTGGCCGCTGTCGATCTCACAGAGCGGCTGGACCCGCTGGCCGAAGAGGTGTGCCTGGAAGTGGCGCGCGCGATGCGTTCGCGCCCAAACAGCAAGCTGGCCTGCATCACAATTTTGAAAACAAAACTGGTGGGTGAAGACAAACTGACTGATGCCTCTGGCCGTTCGCTTTACATCGGCCGGCTTGTCGATCTCAAACACTGGGCCGAGCCGCTTGGCTTGCCCGAGGAGCAGATAAGTTTCCATGTGCTCGAAGCGTTCGACATTCCCGCCGCCATTTTGAACTATGCGGCCAATAATGATGTGGGCCATATCATCGTCGGCGCGCGGGGATCTTCTGCGATCCGCCGGCATCTCGGCAGCGTTTCGGCGCAGATTGTCGCCGAAGCGCTGTGCTCGGTGAGCGTGGTGCGCGTCAAGCGGCTGGAGCAGGCCGCGCAGATGAGTTGAGCGTCAGTTTGCGTCCGACAGGATGAGTTCGGCAGCCTTTGCGCCCGTCATCATCGCCGCCGCATTGGTGTTTCCCGAAATGATATCGGGAAACACCGAGCAGTCGGCGATGCGCAAGCCTGTGATGCCATGCGCCTTCAGCGACGGATCGACGACCGATGAGTTTGGATCCGGTGCCATCCGGCAGGTCGAGACCGGATGATAAACAGTGCCTGAGCGGCGGCGGAAATCGAGAATGACGTCTTCATCACTCTGAACCGACGGCCCCGGCGCGATCTCGGCCTTGATGATTGCCCGCATCGCTGGCTGGCTGGCGACTGTGCGGATGAACTTCACCGCTTCCAGCATTTCTTCAACATCATTGTCCGTCGAAAAAACATTGCCGACTATCTTCGGATGAACTGACGGCTCGGCTGACTTGATGCTGATCGATCCCCGGCTGGTTGGGCGGCAATTCGAGAGGCCGATTGAAAAGCCGGGAAACGGATCGGGCGTCAGAATCGGCCGCTCGCCCGGCTTCGGCTTCAGCGTTGAGAAGGCCTGAAAATACAGCTGCATGTTCGGCGTTTTGTGTTTTGACGAAGTCCGGAAGAAGCCGCCCGCATGGTTGATCGAAATCGACAGCGGCCCGGTCTTGAAAGCAAGATACTGCAGCCCGGCCCGGACCTTGCCCCACCATGGCCGCAGCATCTGGTTCATCGTCGGCACATTGGCCTCATAAGTGTAGTTAATGCCCTGATGATCGGCAAGATTCTGGCCGACATGGCGATTGTCGAGAACGACTTCAATTCCATGCTCCTTCAGCAGCGCGGCCGGTCCAATGCCCGACAATTGAAGAAGCTGCGGCGTGTTGACCGAGCCGCCGCACAGGATCACTTCCCGCCGCGCTTTGGCCAAGTGTGTCCGCCCGCCTTTGACATATTCAACGCCAATTGCCTTCCTGCCTGCAAATGTCACCTTGCTGACCAAAGCCTCTGTTATCAGTGACACATTGGCCCGCCGCAGCGCTGGGCGCAGGAACGCGTCCGCCGCCGAGCAGCGCCTGCCGTTTTTGGTGTTGATCTGGAAGTGGCCCGACGCCCTCTTGGACTTGCGCCGTTGAAATCTGGATTGCGTGAAAGTCCCGCCTGTTCGCTCGCCTTGAAGAACGCTTCGCAAAGCGGGTGCGTCTGCCTGCGTATGTCCGTCACATGCAGCGGACCGCCGGCGCCATGATATTGATTGGCTCCGAAGTCATTGTCCTCCATGGCTTTAAAAAGTGGAAGCACATCCTCATAGCCCCAGCCGACATTTCCGGCATCGCGCCAGCGGTCAAAATCCTCGCGCTGCCCCCGCACATAGACGAGCGCGTTGATCGAACTCGACCCGCCAACCACTTTGCCGCGCGGCCAATAGTCTGCGTTTCCGTCCAGGCCGGGGTCGGGTTCGGCACGGTACATCCAGTTGACGCTCGGATCGTAGAAAGTTTTGCCATAGCCAAGCGGCATTTGAATATAAAAACGCCGGTCGCTGCCGCCGGCCTCGAGCACAAGAACCGTGTGCCTGCCGCTGGCCGAAAGCTTGTCAGCCAGCACGCAGCCCGCCGAGCCCGCGCCCACGATGATGAAATCAAATTCCTGCTGCGACAACCCCAATCCTCCGCCCAACCGCGCGGAATCTATGGGTCATTTCCACGCAGCGCAATCCGCGCCAAAGCGGCAGCGGGCTGTTGAATTCCGACAGGGCAAATTAGGGCGCGCCGGAAACCTGTTTGTTGAGGTTGGCAAAAAACTGTCCTGCCAGTTTTTTCGCAGTTGAATCAATCAGGCGCGACCCCAGCTGCGCAATTTTGCCGCCGACATCGGCATTGACCGAGTAGGCGAGAATTGTGCCGTCGCCATCCTGCGTCAGCGTCACATCCGCGCCGCCCTTGGCAAAGCCGGCAATGCCGCCCTTGCCCTCGCCCTGTATAGTGTAGGAATGCGGCGGCTTGAGATTCTTGAGCTGCACCTCGCCGGTGAACCGCGCCTTCACCGGCCCAAGCTTGAGGGCAACCGTCGCCGACATCTGGGTGTCGGATTTTTTCTCCAGCGCCTCGCAGCCCGGAATGCACGCCTTCAGGATTTCGGGATTGTTAAGCGCCGCCCAGACCGCGTCAACCGGCGCCGAGATTCGCTCTTCGCCCTGCATGTTCATGGCCATTCTTTGTCGCTCCCTGTCTTCATCGGACTTGTGAAATCCCTTCAATCCAGCGTAAAGAAATCTGACCGCAATGAAAGCCCATACAAAGGTATTGCTGCTCCCATGACAACAAAAACGACCAGAAGGCTGCGCTCGCAGGAATGGTTTAACAATCCCCACAATCCGGGCATGACGGCGCTGTATCTGGAGCGCTATCTGAATTTCGGCCTGACCCGCGAAGAATTGCAGGACGGAAGGCCGGTTATCGGCATCGCCCAGTCCGGCTCCGACCTGTCGCCCTGCAACCGCCACCATATCGAACTCGCCAAGCGTGTCCGCGACGGCATCATCGCGGCGGGCGGCGTGCCGCTCGAGTTTCCCTGCCATCCGATCCAGGAGACCGGCAAGCGCCCGACCGCCTCGCTCGACCGCAATCTCGCCTATCTGTCGCTGGTGGAAGTGCTCTATGGCTATCCGCTCGACGGCGTGGTGCTGACAATCGGCTGCGACAAGACCACGCCCGCTATGCTGATGGCCGCCGCCACGGTGAACATCCCCGCCATCGCTCTGTCCGTCGGCCCTATGCTGAACGGCTGGCACCATGGCGAGCGCACCGGTTCGGGCACAATTGTCTGGAAGTCCCGCGCCCGGCTTTCGTCCGGCGAGATCGACTATGACCAGTTCATGGACATCGTCGCCTCCTCCGCCCCCTCCGTCGGCTATTGCAACACGATGGGCACGGCGACAACGATGAACTCGCTTGCCGAGGCGCTCGGCATGCAGCTTCCCGGCTCCGCCGCCATTCCCGCGCCCTACCGCGAGCGCGGCCAGATTTCCTATGAGACGGGCCGGCGCATCGTCGGCATGGTGCACGAGGATTTGAAACCCTCCGACATCATGACGCGCGAAGCTTTCGAGAACGCCATCGTCGTCAACTCGGCCATCGGCGGCTCCACCAACGCCCCGATCCATCTCAACGGCATTGCGCGGCATCTTGGCGTCAAGCTCGACAATGACGACTGGCAGTCTGTCGGCCACAAGATACCGCTTTTGGTCAATCTCCAGCCCGCCGGCGAATATCTTGGCGAGGACTATCACCGGGCCGGCGGCGTGCCTGCCGTGACCATGGAGCTGATGAAGGCCGGCCTCTTGCCGCATCCCGCCCAGATCACCGTCAATGGCAAGAATCATGGGCGAAAATTGCGCCCATGCGGAAAACCTCAACAAGGACGTCATCCACACCGCCGCCGATCCGCTGAAGAAAGATGCCGGCTTCATCAATCTCAAGGGCAATCTCTTCGATACGGCAATCATGAAAACCAGCGTCATCTCGCCGGAGTTCCGCCAGCGCTATCTGTCCAATCCAAACGATCCCGAGGCATTCGAGGGCAGGGCGCAGGTGTTCGACGGGCCGGAGGACTATCATTCGCGCATCGACGACCCGGCGCTGAACATAGACGAGCACACAATCCTGTTCATGCGCGGCACCGGCGCCATCGGCTATCCGGGCGCGGCGGAAGTCGTCAACATGCAGCCGCCGGCCTATCTCCTCAAGCGCGGCATCAACGCCTTGCCCTGCATCGGCGACGGCCGCCAGTCCGGCACCTCCGGCTCGCCCTCTATCCTGAACGCCTCGCCGGAAGCCGCCGTTGGCGGCGGGCTGGCGCTCCTGAAGGACGGCGACCGCATCCGCGTCGATCTTGGCAAAGGCACGGCAAACATTCTCATCGATGAGGCCGAGCTCGCCAAACGCCGCGAAACGCTTGCCGCAGCCGGTGGCTATGACTATCCGGCGCATCAGACGCCATGGCAGGAAATCCAGCGTGGCATCGTCGATCAGCTCGGCGCCGGCATGGTGCTGAAGCCGGCGGTCAATTACCAGCGCATCGCCCAGACCAAGGGCATCCCGCGCGACAATCATTAGATCAAAGCCGGGCCTTTATCCGAGAGGGAAATATGTCCAACGAAGCGAAGTCCGACGCCATCGCCGCGCTGAAATCCCATTTCAAGAAAGATGCGCCGCGCGACATGCGCAAGGCGTTTGCCGAGGATGTGAAGAGATTTCAGAAAAACTCGCTCGTGCTGGATGACATCCTGTTCGACTGGTCCAAATGCGGCGTCAGCGGCGAAACCATCAAGCTGCTGCTGGAACTCGCTGACGCCGCGCATGTGAAGAAGAAGCGTGACCGCATGTTCGCCGGCGAGAAGATCAACTCGACGGAAGACCGCGCCGTGCTTCACACAGCGCTGCGCAACCGCTCGGACCGGCCGATCAAAGTGGACGGCGCGGACATCATGCCAGGCATCAAGGACGTGCTTGCCCGCATGGGCGCGTTCGCCGACGCCATCCGTTCCGGCAAGATCATTTCCTCCAAAGGCTGGGCCTTCACCGACGTGGTCAATATCGGCATTGGCGGCTCGGACCTCGGCCCGGCCATGGCGACTTTGGCGCTAGCGCCTTTCCATAACGGGCCGAAGCTGCATTTCGTCTCCAATGTCGACGGCGCGCACATGGCCGACACGCTGAAAGGCCTGAACCCCGGCACGACGCTTTTCCTCGTCGCCTCCAAGACCTTCACCACGATCGAGACCATGACCAATGCCGACACGGCGCGGCGCTGGATCATCAAGGCGCTCGGCGAAAAGGCCGTCGGCGCGCATTTTGCCGCAATCTCTACCGCGCTCGACAAGGTCGCCACATTCGGCATCGCGCCGGACCGGGTGTTCGGCTTCTGGGACTGGGTCGGCGGCCGCTATTCGATCTGGTCCGCCATCGGCCTGCCGCTGATGCTGGCGGTCGGCCCGAAATGTTTCGGCGAGTTCCTCGACGGCGCCCATGCGATGGACGAACATTTCCGCACCGCGCCGCTGGCGAAAAACCTGCCCGTCATGCTCGGCCTCATCGGCTACTGGCACCGTGTCGTCTGCAATTACCCGACCCGCGCCGTCATCCCCTACGACCAGCGCCTGTCGCGCCTTCCCGCCTATCTGCAGCAGCTCGACATGGAATCGAACGGCAAGCAGGTGACGGCGAAGGGCAAGCGCGTGTCAGGCCCAACCGGCCCGGTCGTCTGGGGCGAGCCGGGCACCAACGGCCAGCACGCCTTCTTCCAGCTGCTGCATCAGGGCACCGACATTGTCCCCGTCGAGTTCATCGTCGCGGCGGAGAGTTTTGAGCCGGACCTGAAAGTCCATCACGACATGCTGCTCGCCAACTGTTTCGCCCAGTCCGAAGCCCTGATGAAAGGCCGCACGCTGGACGAGGCGCGGGAACAGCTGATTTCAAAAGGCATGGCAAAGAAAGACGCTGACGACCTCGCCCCGCACAAAGTCTTCCCCGGCAACCGCCCAACGCTGACGCTGGTCCACAAGAAGCTCACCCCTCACGCCTTCGGCCGCCTCGTCGCGCTCTACGAGCACCGCGTCTTTGTCGAAGCGGCTCTCTTCGGCATCAACGCCTTCGACCAATGGGGAGTTGAACTCGGCAAGGAGCTGGCGACCGCGCTGCTGCCGGTGGTGCAGGGCAAGGAGCCGGCGGGCGCGAGGGATGCGTCGACGGCGGGGCTGGTGAAGCATGTGCAGGGGCTGGGGAAGTAGACAGCCATTTGCATTGAACCCGCGCCGCGAAGGTGTTACCTTTAGTAACGAAGGAGCACCCAAATGCCGCATGCGACCGCAACGCTCAAACTCGAACCGGAAATGAAGGAACGCGTGAAGCATCTTGCCGAGGCCAAACAGCGCTCGCCGCATTGGGTCATGAAGGCCGCCATCGAGCAATATGTGGAGCGGGAAGAAAAGCGCGAGGCGTTCAATCGGGAGGCCGTTGAGGCTTGGGAGGAGTATCAGGCCACCGGACTGCACGTAACTCATGAAGAGATGATAACCTGGCTTGAAAGCTGGGGGACCGAGAATGAGCTTCCGCCCCCCGAATGCCACACATAATTTATTCTTCCAAAGCCCTTGCCGATGTGAAACGGCTCCGTTCCTTTCTTAAGGGAAAAAATTCGCGTGCCGCGCGCGCAGCGTCCGAGGCGATTACCGAGGCGCTTAACCTTCTCGCCGACTTCCCGGAAGCCGGGCGGCCGGTTTTGAGCGATCCGCCCGGATTTCGCGACTTGTTTATCGAGTTCGGCAACCGCGGTTACATCGCGCGATACTGGTATGACGGCCGCGCCGTATTCGTCCTCGCTGTCAAGCACGGCCGCGAGGCTGGATTTTGACGATCCACCGCGCCAAAGCCATCCTCTTCGACAAGGACGGCACGCTGGTCGATTTCAATGGCACATGGCTGGCGCTCTACGAAAAGCTGGCTTTGGAAGCGGCGGAGGGCGACGGCGCCGAAGCTGAGCGCCTCTTGCAGATCGGCGGCTATGACCGCGCCAGCAATCGCTTCATCTCCGAGTCGGAGCTTGCCGCAGGAACCACGACAACCATCGTCCGGCTCTGGATAGGCGACAGCGACGTGAAGCGCGCCGGCTATTGGAAATCCCGCATGGACCGCGCCTTTGTCGAGGAGGGCCCCGCCGCCGCTGTGCCTGTGCCGGGGCTCGAGTCCACGCTGCGCCATCTGCATGGCGAAGGGCGAAAGCTTGCAGTCGTTACCAATGATTTGGAGGCCGCCGCGCGGCGGACCATCGAAAACTTTGGCGTCGCGCACCTGTTTTCGGCGTTCCTCGGCTATGACAGCGTCAAGAATCCCAAGCCCGCCGCCGACCCGGTGCATCTCGCCTGCAAACTGCTGGGCGTCGCGCCGGAAGAAGCCATCGTCGTCGGCGACAACCTTCATGACCTTGAAATGGCGCACAATGCGGGCGCGGGCGCGGCCGTCGGCGTGCTGACCGGCACGACGGGGCGCGAAGAATTGGCTGCGCTGGCCGACGCGGTGCTGCCTTCCATCGCCGACTTGCCGCAATGGCTGGCGAGCGCCGGGCGCTGACTATTTCGCGTCCCGCAGCTCCCGCCGCAAAATTTTACCGACATTGGTCTTCGGCAGATCAGCGCGGAACACGATGTGCTTCGGCCGCTTGTAGTTGGTCAGCTTGTCCGAGCAGAATTCAAGGATCGACGCCTCTGTCAGATTAGGGTCTTTCTTCACCACAAATAGCTTCACCGCCTCGCCCGTTTGCTCATCCTTGACGCCCACCACCGCGCATTCCAGCACGCCGGGATGCCCGGAAATCACATCTTCGACCTCGTTCGGATAGACATTGAAGCCCGAAACCAGCACCATGTCCTTCTTGCGGTCGACAATCTTGGTGTAGCCGTTCGGGTCCATGAACCCCATGTCGCCGGATTTGAAGAATCCGTCCGCCGTCATGACATTTGCCGTCTCGTCGGGACGCTGCCAATAGCCGGCCATCACCTGCGGTCCGCGGATGCAGATTTCGCCGACCTCGCCATGCGGCAGGTCGTTGCCGTCATCATCGCGGATCGCGATGTCGGTGGAGGGCAGGGGCAGTCCGATCGTGCCGGTGTATTTCTTCACGTCGAATGGATTGGCCGTTGCGACCGGCGAGGTCTCCGACAGGCCGTAACCTTCATGGATCACATGCCCAGTCATCTTTTCCCAGCGCTCGGCGACGCTGCTCTGCACCGCCATGCCGCCGCCCATGGTGAGCAGCATGGAGGAGAAGTCGAGCTTGGCGAAATCCGGATTGTTCATCAGCCCGTTGAACAGCGTGTTGAGGCCCGGAAAGAAATGCATCTTCGACTTTTGCAGTTCTTTGACAAAACCCGGCATGTCGCGCGGGTTTGGAATGAGGAGATTGCAGCCGCCGAGTTCCATGCCCTGCATCATGCAGACGGTGAGCGCGAAAATATGGTAGAGCGGCAGCGCGCAGATGAACACCATGTCGTCCGGCACGCCGCGCGCTTCCACCACCGGCTTCAGCCAGTAGCCGTTCTGCGCCATGTTTGACATGATGTTCGAATGCGTCAGCGTCGCGCCTTTCGACACGCCGGTCGTCCCGCCGGTATATTGCAGGAAGGCCACGTCCTTCTCGGCGATCTCCACCGGCTGCAGGCTCATGCCGCGCCCCGCCGACAGCGCCGAATTGAAGCGGACCTCGCCCGGCAGTGTGTATGACGGCACTACTTTTTTCACATGCCGCAGCACAAAATTGACCACATGGCCTTTGAGGCCCAGCATGTCACCGACGCCTGTCACCACAATGTTTTTGATCTTCGTCTTCGGCAGAACCGTCTGCAGCGTGGTGGCGAAATTCTCGATGATAACAATCGTTTCCGCACCGCTGTCATTCAGCTGATGCTCCAGCTCGCGCGCAGTGTAGAGCGGATTGACATTGACCACTGTGTAGCCGGCGCGCAGCACGGCGAGGATCGACACCGGATACTGCAAAACGTTGGGCATCATCAGCGCGATGCGCGCGCCCTTTTGCAGGCCGAGCGACTGGAAGTAGGCGCCAAGCGCCGCCGATTGCGCATCAACTTCTGCAAATGACATTGACTTGCCCATCAGCCGGAAGGCCGGGCGCGCCGCATATTTCCTGCATGCGTCAAGCAGCAGCGCCGCGATGTTCGGGTGCGCCAGCGGCGGCAGCACCGCCGGAATGGACGGATGATAGCTTTTCAGCCAGATTTTTTCAGGGTTCTCCAAAGCCGCCGATGCAACATTCTTGGCCACTATATCCTCCCGGGACACCACATTGATGGCGGAATCTGCGCCATAATTGAAGCCAGTTCAAGTGGCCACGGCTTGCGCTGCCACTCTCCTGCTTCAGTGTAAAAATTTGTCCCAGCGCAAAGTCGTCAGCAGCCAGATACGTCAGGATGCGAAAAAGAAACCGCTCATGCGGGGCAAGTTAAAAGGAGACGGAGCCATGGCCAAAACAGTTCTGCTTGTCATTCCTGTCACTGAATCCGGCGTCAGCGTGCGCGACGCTGCCGCTTTCTGCGAAAAAACCGGCGCGCATCTTTCGGTCCTCGTCGCTTCCTTTGCGCCCCCGGTGCCGATCGGCGAATATGGTTTGGCGATCTCCGACTCCTGGTCCCGGGAGCGGCAGGAAGATTTGGCGGCGCTGCAGAAAAGCGTTGCCTCCGTCACCGGGCTGTTGTCGGATTCCGGCGTCTCATGTGATGTCTCGAGCGCCTATGCGGAAGCCGGCGTGATGGACGAAGAGATCGGCCGGCGCGCAATGTACACCGATCTCACCCTCGTCAATGGCGGAAGCGGCGTCGACAGGCTGCTGCCCACAGCGGTGATCGAAGGAACCCTGTTCAACGCGCACAACGCAGTGCTGCTTGCGCCGAAGGGCGTGGTGGCCGCTTGGCCTCCCAAACGAGTGATGATCGCCTGGGATTCCCGCGTGGAGGCGGCGCGCGCCGTGCATGAGGCTCTGGATTTTCTGCAAGGCGTTGAGGACGTGCGCGTCGTCATGGTGGACCCGCAGGCGCATGGCGACAGCGGCGCGGAGCCGGGTGCCGACATCGCCGCCTATCTGGCGCGGCGCGGTTTCAAAGTCACCGTCGACCGGCTGCCAAGCGCCGGGCATTTGATCTCCGACGTCCTGTCGCAGCACGCCGCCGACATGCAGGCGGACCTGCTCGTCATGGGCGCCTACGGCCACTCGCGCCTGCGCGAACGCATTTTCGGCGGCGTGACCAAGAGCATGCTGGACAAGCCGCCGCTGCCGCTGTTTCTGGCGCGGTGACGGCAACGAAAGTGCGGCTGTTGCGCAGAAGGCCGGCGCAGTCTGCGTCATCCCGCACGCACTTTTTTGATCAATTCCCTCAAAGATTATCGGCTGTGATGGTGACAAAACGGATCGGAGATGAATCCACCTCCGTTTCGAGCAGACCCAGCCGGTGGAGCGCCGTGTCCAGCGCGCGCCGCGCTTGGGTTTCAGGCGCTTGGTCTATGATTGCCGATATTGTTCCGTCTCTCAAGGCCGCAGCGCTCTGTTCCGTCAGCTCGTGTCCGATCACACAGATTTCGCCGAGCCTCGGGCTGCGGCGCAGAAGGTCACAAAGCGGCCCATAGTCGCCGCCGGCGCAGTAGAGGCCGGCAAGATCGGGCGCGCCGCGCATCAGCTCTGAGGCCACTTTGGCCATTTCATTCTCATCGTCATGTGTGAAAGTTGCCTGCTGAAAAGTCAGATGCGAGGCCGCCGGCCGCGCCATAAAGTCCGAAAAGCCCCGGACCCGGTCCCGGTGCACGGCGTAGATCTGTGAATGGCACAGCGCCGCGACAGTTCCAGCCCGCCGCTGCATGCCCGACATCATAAGACCCGCCATGCGCCCAGCCGCTTCGTTGTCGATCCCCACATAGGTCATATCGGCGCCTTCCGTCCGCGACACGATCTGAATGACGGGGAGACCATTGTTACGAACCTTATCCAGCGCCTCGTTTATGGCCGGGTGATGCGGCAGCGCGATTACCAATGCGGACCGGCGGAGGGTCGGGTGGAGAATCCGCTTTGCGATTGAGTGCGGGGCCTGCTCGTCGAGGATAGTCCGGTGCACGGCAATCGACGGGTCAAGGCTGGCGGCGATGCGCTCGAAACTGCTTGAAAGCCGCGCCGTGAATGAAAGTTCGGGGCGGAGCATCATGACCTCGATGCGCGTCACACCGCGGTGGCGCTCCGGCAGCCGCTTTGGATAGTCCAGCCTGCGCACCGCCGCGAGCACCCGCTCGACGGTTTCGGGGCGCACGCCGCCGCGCCCGTTCAGAACCCGCTCGACGGTGGCGCTGCCGACCTGCGCGAGGACGGCAACGTCCTGTATTGTGACGCGCGCGATGGTGTCTCTCCGTTTTTTTGATCGAATTTAATCAAGAATATTACCCAGCGGCGCGTTTTGGGCAAGACTCGCGCTTGCCCCTGGGCCTCACACGCGCAATAGAATTCCCTGTTGCGCCCGGACCGCTCAAGAGTCAGGATGCGGCAGGCGTGAGCTTCACGTCGAACGCGCGAGGGAGGAACGTGCGCCAAATGTCGAGCACAAGTGAAGCGGCCTCCAGACCCGCCGCGTCGAAGGACGCTGCGCGCGCGCACCTTATCAAAGCGGAAGTGATTGAGAAATCGTTCCCCGGCGTCCATGCGCTCAAAAGCGTCCGGTTCGACCTGAAGCCCGGCGAAGTCCATGCCTTGATGGGCGAGAACGGCGCTGGCAAATCCACTCTGATGAAAATCCTCTCCGGCATCTATCAGCCGGACAGCGGCACAATCGAAGTGTCGGGCCAGCATGTGTCGATTTCCGGCCCGCGCGCGGCGCAGGCGCTCGGCATCAGCATCATCCATCAGGAATTGTTCCTGATGAACCATCTGACGGTCGCCCAGAACATTTTCATTGGCCGCGAGCCGACGCGCGGCATGGGCATGTTCGTGGATGAAGCGACCATGAACACGGACGCAGCGGCGCTGTTCAAGCGCATGAAGGTCAATATCGACCCGAGGACGGAAGTTGGAACGCTGACCGTGGCGCGCCAGCAGCTGGTGGAAATCGCCAAGGCGATTTCGTTCAACTCCAAAGTGCTCATCATGGACGAGCCGACATCGGCGCTGAACGAAACCGAGGTCGGGCATCTGTTCGCCGTCATCAAGGATCTGAAGTCGCACGGCGTCGGCATTGTCTATATCACCCACAAGATGGATGAGGTCAAAAGCATCGCCGACCGCGTAACAATCATGCGCGACGGCCAGTATATCGAAACGCTCGACGCGCCCTCGACGCCGATTTCGAAAATCATCTCGATGATGGTCGGCCGCGAGCTGGCGGATGCGACCCGGGCGGAGGGAACGCATGGGCACGAAGAGACACTGCGCGTCACCGGGCTGAACCGCGGCAAATTCGTCAAGAATGTCAGCTTCGCGCTGCGCAAGGGCGAAATTCTCGGCTTCGCCGGTCTGATGGGCGCGGGCCGCACGGAAGTGGCGCGCGCGATCTTCGGCGCGGATGCCATCGACAGCGGCGAGATCAAGGTCCATGGCAAGACAGTGAAAATCAACAGTCCGCAGGACGCTGTGGGCCTTGGCCTGGCGTATCTCAGCGAAGACCGCAAGCATTTTGGCCTTGTGACGCCCATGTCGGTGCGCGACAATATCACCATGGCGTCCTGGCCGCGTTTCACATCGGCGAAAGTCTGGATGCGCGATCCTGAATTGAAAAAGACCGCTGGCAAATATGTCGACCTGCTCAAGGTCAAGACGCCATCGGTCGAGCAGGAGACGCGCCTTCTGTCCGGCGGCAATCAGCAGAAAGTGGTCATTGCCAAATGGCTGTTGCGCGACTGCGACATTCTGTTTTTCGATGAGCCGACGCGCGGTATCGACATTGGCGCAAAGGCTGAAATTTACAAGCTGCTGCAAAATCTGGCGGCGCAGGGCAAGAGCATCGTGGTCATATCGTCCGAATTGCCGGAAGTGCTGCGCCTGTCGCACCGCGTCATTGTCATGTGCGAGGGCCGCATTACCGGCGAACTCGACGGCAAGACGGCCACGCAGGAATCCATCATGACGCTCGCCACGCAGCGCCAGGCAAAAGCCGCATAAAGGGGAATGAAATCAAGATGACCGACACAACCCTACAGACGGCAAAGACGGAGAAGTCCGGCTTCTTCACCTTGGCGGCGCTGCAGAAGGCTGTGGCCTTTGTGGTGCTCATCCTGCTTCTGGCCTTTTTCAGCCTGTTCGCGCCGAACTTCGCCGCATGGAACAACATGGTCAACATCATGCAGGCCACCGCCGTCAACGGCGTGCTCGGCGTCGCCTGCACCTTCGTCATCATCACCGCCGGCATCGATCTGGCGGTCGGCACGATGATGACGCTGACGGCCGTGATGGCGGGCCTCATTCTCACCAATCTAGGCATGCCCCTTCCCATCGGCATCATCGGCGCCATGGCGTCTGGCGCCTTCATGGGCGCAGTTTCCGGCGTCACCATCGCCAAACTGAAAATCCCGCCCTTCATCGCCACACTCGGCATGATGCAGATCGCGCGCGGGCTGGCTTTGGTGTTTTCGGGCGCAAAGCCGATCTATTTCAACGATACGCCCAACTACAAATATATTTCGCCGGAAAGCTCGATCACCAATCTCATTCCGGGCCTTGAAATTCCCAATGGCGTTCTGGTCATGTTTGGCGTGGCGATCATTGCCTCGATCATTCTCAACCGCACTATTTTCGGCCGCTATGTTTTCGCGCTCGGCTCAAACGAGGAAGCGGCGCGCCTGTCGGGCATGAATGTCGATTTCTGGAAAATCGTCACCTATTCGCTGAGCGGCCTCATTTGCGGCGTTGCGGGGCTTCTCGTCTCCTCGCGTCTCAACTCGGCGCAGCCCGCGCTCGGCCTCGGCTATGAGCTCGACGCCATTGCGGCGGTCGTCATCGGCGGCACGTCGCTGTCGGGCGGACGGGGTACGATCCTCGGCACCATCATCGGCGCTTTCATCATGAGCGTTCTGACCAACGGCCTGCGCGTCATGGGCGTGCAGGAGGAGTGGAAGATCGTCGTGACGGGCGTCATCATCATCGTCGCGGTTTACGTCGACATCATGCTGCGGAGGAGGGCGTAGAGACTGACAGAGTAAGCAGGAACAAAGCGTTTGACCGTGATTGTCACGGCAAAAAATCTTATCACTGGGAGTGAAAATATGAAGAAGATACTTATCGCATCCGCGTTCGCATTGAGCGCCACAACGATGTTCTCGGCCGCCGCCAAGGCGCAGGAAGTCTACTTCCCGATCATCGCCAAGGGCTTCAGCCACCAGTTCTGGCAGGCTGTGAAGGCCGGCGCGGAATCAGCCGCCGCAGCCAACAAAGTGACCATCACATTCGAGGGTCCGAACACGGAAGCTGAAATCGACAAGCAGACCGACATTTTGAACGCCGCCATCGCCAAGAAGCCGCAGGGCATCGGCTTTGCCGCGCTTGACTCGCAGGCCCAGATTCCTGCCCTGCAGAAGGCGGCTGACGCGGGCATTCCGATTGTCGCGTTTGACTCCGGCGTCGAGGGCGACCTGCCGCTGACAACCTGCACCACCGACAATGTCGCCGCCGCAGGCGCAGCCGCCGACAAGATGGCCGAAGCCATAGGCGGCGAAGGCGAAGTCGCCGCGCAGATCCACGACCAGACCTCCGCGACCGGCATTGGCCGCCGCGACGGCTTCGTCAACCGGATGAAGGAAAAGTACCCGAAGATCACTATCGTTGACATCAAATATGCCAATGACGCGCTGAAATCAGCCGACGACATCAAGGCGACCATGCAGGCCTTCCCGAACCTCAAAGGCATTTTCGCCTCCAACGAAGGCGCGGCCATCGGCCTTGCCGTCGCCAAGAAGGAGTCCGGCTCCAAGGTCGTCGCCATCGGCTACGACAGCGGCAAGACGCAGAAGGACGCCATCAATGACGGCACCCTGCTTGGCTCGATCACCCAGAACCCGGTCGGCATCGGCGAATGCGTCGTCAATTCGCTGGCGAAGGCTTTGAAGGGCGAGAAGCTCG
>CAWDIY010000011.1:0-49824 GCA_963802455.1 uncultured Alphaproteobacteria bacterium
TTCAGCACGCTTGGCGATGGTGAAATCGCCGATGATCTTGCCGTTTTCGTTCAGCATCGGGGTGAGGACGATGCGGCCGGTCTTCGGCATGGTGTTGGTCATCAAGTGGCTTAGGAATGCCTCCGCGCCGCTGCCCGTCACTTCATATTTCGCGAAATTGGCGGTCTCGGTGACGCCGACGCTTTCCGTGTTTTCCTCACTTCGTTGCCGACATGCTCGAAATCATTGGAGCGGTGGAAGGAGACGATGTCTCTGGCCTCCGTGCCCTTCGGCGCGAACCAGAGCGGGATTTCCAGACCCCATGATCGCCCATGACCGCGTTGTTGTCGCGCACCATCACGTCGTAGAGCGGTGTGGTCTGCTGCGGGCGGGCGGCGGGAGTTCCTCGTTGGGGAAGCGGATCGAGAAGCGGCGGGAATAGTTCTCGCGCACCTTGGCATTGGTGTAGCGCAGCGTCGCCCATTCGCCGTAGCGGGCGACATCCATGCCCCAGATGTCAGGGCCCGGGTCGCCGTTGACCATCCATTGCGAGAGCGCCAGCCCGACGCCGCCGCCCTGGGAGAACCCGGCCATGACGGCGCAGGCGACCCAGAAATTGGTGAGGCCCGGCACCGGGCCGACCAGCGGGTTGCCGTCCGGCGAGAAGGTGAAGGGGCCGTTGATGATCTGCTTGATGCCGGCCTTTTCGATGCGCCGGGAAATGGCGGAAGCCGACTTCCAGCGACGGCGCGATGCGGTCGATGTCGGGCTGCGAGCAGCTCATGGCCGAAGGACCATGGCGTTTCCTTCTCCGACCAGGGCTTGCAGGCCTTCTCGTAGGTGCCGAGCAGGATGCCGTTGCGCTCCTGCCGCGTGTAGATTTCGCCCTTGAAGTCGATGACGCCGATCAGCTCCCTGCCGGTGGACTTGTTGTATTCCATCACTTCGGGCATGTCCTCAGTGAGGAGATACATGTGCTCCATGGCCAGCAGCGGCAGTTCGAGCCCCACCATGCGCCCGACTTCGCGCGCCCAGAGGCCGCCGCAATTGACGACATGCTCGGCTTTGACCGTGCCCTGCTCGGTGACGACATTCCATGTGCCGTCCGTTTCCTGCGTCAGCTCAATGACGCGGTTGCGCAGGACGATTTCCGCGCCGAGCTTCTGCGCCGCCTTGGCATAGGCGTGCGTGGTGCCGGACGGGTCGAGATGGCCCTCGACCGGGTCCCACATGGCGCCGACGAAATGCGTCTCGTCCATCAGCGGGAACATGGCCTTGGCCTCGGACGGGGTGATGAGCTCGGTGTCCATGCCGAGATAGCGGCCCTTGGCATGGGCGAGGCGCAGGAAATCCATGCGCTCCTTCGTGTCCGCCATCATGACGCCGCCGGTCAGGTGCAGGCCGATGTTCTGGCCGGAAAGCTCCTCGATCTCGCGGTAGAGCTGGACGGTGTAGGCTTGGAGCTTGGCGACATTCGGATCGCCGTTCAGCGTGTGGAAACCGCCCGCCGCGTGCCATGACGAGCCGGAGGTCAGCTCCGAGCGCTCGATCAGCATCACGTCTTTCCAGCCGGCCTTGGCGAGGTGGAACAGGACCGAACAGCCGACGACGCCGCCGCCGATGACTACTGCTTTTGCGTGGGATTTCATGGGTTTGGGTCCTGGTGTTGTGAATGGTCAGTCGCGCTCATGCTTGCGGCGCCAGACTTCCCCCCTCTGCCCGCTTCGCGGGCATCTCCCCCACAAGGGGGGAGATTGGGCGCCCAACCTCCCCCCTTGTGGGGAGGGCCGCGCTGCGCGGCGGAGGGGGGGAAGTCTGTTGGAAGAAGCACATATCAAAAATCCGTCTTCACCCCGCCCTCGCGGATGCGCCGGTCAACAAACTCATTCACCGCCTCCTCCGCCGCCGGGTCCATCGCGGGCTTCTCATAAGCCGCCAGCCGCTCTTTCCATACCCGGTTAGCCTTCTGGTAGGCTGTCGGAGATCCCGCCTCTGCCCAGGTCTCATAATTACGCCAGTCGGACAGGATCGGCGCATAAAAGGCGTTCTTGAACCGCGCCTGCGTGTGCGGCGTGCCGAAGAAATGGCCGCCGGGGCCGACATCCTTGATCGCCTCAAAGCCCAGCGCGTCCTCGGACAGATCGAGCGGCGTCAGGAATTCGGCGACCATCTGCAGCAGGTCAATGTCGAGGATCATTTTCTCGTAAGAACAGGACAGCCCGCCCTCCATCCAGCCCGCGCCGTGCAGCATGAAATTGCCGCCGCCCATGATCGCGCCCCAGAGCGAGAAGACACTTTCATAGGCCGCCTGCGCGTCAACCGTGTTGGCGGCGCAGGTGTTGGAGGTGCGGTAGGGCAGGTTGTAGCGCCGCGCCAGCTGGCCGCCGACATGCTGGGCCTTCATATATTCCGGCGTGCCAAAGGCGGGCGCGCCGCTCTTCATGTCAACGTTGGAGGTGAAGCCGCCATAGCCGACCGGCGCGCCTTTCCTGACCATCTGCGTGAAGGCGATGCCCGCCAGCGCCTCGGCGTTCTGCTGCACCAGCGCGCCGGCGATGGTCACCGGGGCCATGGCGCCGGACAGGGTGAAGGGCGTGACGATGATGATCTGGCCGCGCGAGGACATCTGGATGATGCCCTCCATCATCGGCACGTCCAGCTTCAGCGGCGAATTGGTGTTGATGATCGAGTAGATCGACGGCTCGTCCAAAAGCTGTTCGTCCGAAACGCCGCGCGCCAACCGGGCGATTTCAATCGCGTCGGTGTTGCGCTGCGCGCCAAGCGAATAACAGCAGAAGCCCTTGTCGGTCAGCAGCGAAATGTCGCGCAGGCATTCGAGGTGGCGGATTGAGGGATGCACATCGATCGGCTCGACCGGATAGCCGCCGGTCGTGTTGATGATGTTGTGGACCTGCGCCAGCTTGATGAAATTCTGGAAATCCTCCCGGTTGCCGCCGCGCCGTCCCCTGTCCATGTCGGTGCAGTTTGGCGCGGATGCCATCTGCGAGAAGATGACATTGTTGCCGCCGAAAATGACATTGTGCGCTGGGTTGCGGGCATGGAGGGTGAATTCGCTTGGCGCGGTTTTGATCGTTTCCAGCACCATATCCGCGTCAAAACGCACGCGCTCCGAGCCTGGCGTCACGTCCGCGCCCGCCGCTTTCATGATGGCGCGGGCCTCGTCGTGCAGAACGTCGAGGCCGATCTCCTTCATCACCCGCAGCGAGGCGAGGTGGATGCTCTCCAGCTCATCCTCGGAAATCAGCGGCGTCGGAGGGAAGGGGCGTTTGAGCTGGCGGAACGGCGGCTGGTCGAATGCGCCCGCCATCTGCTCGCGTTTGCCGTGCCGCCCGCCGGCGCGGGAACGGGCTGGAACTCCGCCTTGCTCTGGCACTGTGTTGGAATCTCCCATTGCCGCCAAACCGATCTGTCAATTGAAGGCGCATTTTCAACGCCGACGCGGCGGATTCAGTCATTGGAACGACGCTGAGAGCCATTTGCGCGACGCCTTCACGCCCGCCCCCATATTTGCCGGCGGCGGTCTTTATTCAAGTGGTCTTCGGTCCTATGAACAGGGTTGAAACGCAGCGAATGGGTGATGTGGTGGAAGACAAGCTGATCCTGATCACTGGCATATCCGGATTTATCGCCAAGCACTGCGCCGTCGAACTCATCCGGCACGGTTACAAGGTGCGCGGCACGCTGCGCAGCCTTTCAAAGGCGGATGAAGTGCGCGCAACGATAGCCAAACACGCAGGCGGAGCGGATATTGATTTTGCTGAGGCGGATTTGACCTCGGACAAAGGTTGGAACGAGGCGGCCAAGGGCGCATATGGCGTGCTGCATGTGGCCTCGCCGTTCCCGGTGGCGCAGCCCAAGGACGAAAGTGAGCTGATCCGCCCTGCCGTTGACGGCACAATGCGGGTCTTGAAAGCGGCGATTTCCGTCGGGGCAAAGAGGTTTGTGCAAACTTCCTCTTCGGTAGCCGTCATGTACGGCCATTCAAAGGACCGCACTGCTGCGTTCACAGAAGATGACTGGTCAGACCTCGAAGGCCCGGGAATTTCCGCCTATGCCAAGTCAAAAACGCTGGCCGAGCGGGCGGCGCGCGACCACATCGCCCAGGCAAAACCAGACCTGCATTATTCGACGGTCAATCCGGGATTTGTGCTTGGACCTTTGCTGGACCGCGACATGGGGACGTCGGGCGAAGTGATCCAGATGTTTTTAAAGGGCAAGTATCCCGGCTGTCCGAAACTTTCATTTGCCACGGTCGATGTGCGCGACATTGCCAAAATGCACCGGCTTGCGCTCGAAACGGCAGAGCCGGGCGGAGGGCGGTACATTGGCGTGTCAGAAACCGCCTGGTTCATTGAGATGATGCGTCCCATCAAGGCCAGGCTTGGCGAAAAGGCGCGTAAGGTCCCGTCGCGGGAACTGCCAAATTTTATGATCAAGTTGATCGGCATGTTTGATCCCGCCGCGCGCGGCATCGTGCCGGAGCTGGGACATTTCATGAAAGTGGACAATTCACGCACGCGCAAGGCGCTGGGCATTGAGTTCATTCCTGTCACCGAATCCGCGCCCGCCATGGCGCAGAGCCTGGTGGATATGGGACTTGTTTGATATCACTGCGGTAACGCGGCATATTGCAGGCGGCCCGCTTCCCCGCTAATTCCGCTGCATGACAAAAACGCCAGACATTCTCCGCATCGCCGTTGCCCAGCTGAACCCCACGGTTGGCGACATCAGGGGCAACTTCGCCAAGGCCCGCGAGGCACGGTCAGAGGCGGCGCGGCACGGCGCTGATCTCGTCCTGTTCACCGAACTTTTCATCGCCGGATATCCCCCTGAGGATTTGGTGCTGCGGCCAATCTTTGTGGAGGAATGTGAGAAGTCTGTCGGGGAGCTCGCGGCTGATACGGCGGATGGCGGGCCGGGTGTGATCATCGGCCTGCCGCTGCGGCGCGAAACTGGCCTGCATAATTCGGTCATGGTTCTTGACGGCGGCAAAGTCATTGCTGAACGGTTCAAAGTTGATTTGCCCAATTATGGCGAATTTGACGAAAAGCGCGTGTTCCAGCCGGGGCCAATGCTTGGTCCGGTCAACTTTCGCGGCATCCGAGTGGGCATTCCGGTGTGCGAGGACATCTGGGGCGAGCTCGGCGTATGCGAGACGCTGGCGGAAAGCGGCGCGGAAATGCTGCTCGTGCCGAACGGCTCGCCCTATTACCGGCAGAAAATGGACGTGCGCCATCAGGTGGCGATCAGGCAGGTGATCGAAACCGGACTGCCGCTGCTTTACGCCAACCAGTTCGGCGGGCAGGACGAGCTGATCTTCGACGGCGCGAGCTTCGGCATCAATGCCGACAAGAGCCTCGCATTCCAGATGAGCCAGTTCGAGGAGACCTGTGCGGTCACGACATGGAAGCGGGGCGGAAAGGGCTGGGTCTGCGAGCGCGGGCCGATGTCGGTCATTCCGGAGCGCGAGGAGGCGGACTACCGCGCCTGCATGATCGGCCTGCGCGACTACGTGAACAAGAACGGCTTCAAGGACGTCGTGCTCGGCCTGTCCGGCGGGGTTGATTCCGCCATCTGCGCGGCGCTCGCCGTCGATGCGCTGGGCGAAGAGCGGCTGCGCGCCGTGATGATGCCTTACACCTATACCTCAAAAGACTCTTTCACCGATGCGGAAGCCTGCGCCAAGGCGCTTGGCTGCCGCTATGACATTGTGCCGATATTTGAGCCGGTCGAAGGGTTCATGAAGGCGCTGGGGCCCGGTGTTTGAAGGCACCAAGGCAGGGCATCACGGAAGAAAACCTGCAAAGCCGGGCGCGCGGCACGATCCTGATGGGAATTTCCAACAAGTTCGGCTCCATGGTCGTCACCACCGGCAACAAGTCGGAAATGTCGGTTGGCTACTGCACGCTCTATGGCGACATGAACGGCGGCTATAATCCGATCAAGGACCTCTACAAGATGCAGGTCTACAAGCTCGCCGCCTGGCGCAATGACAATGTGCCGCCCGGCGCGCTTGGCCCGTCCGGCAAAGTCATTCCGCAGAACACGCTGGACAAGGCCCCAAGCGCCGAACTGCGGCCGAACCAGACCGACCAGGATTCTCTGCCGCCCTATCCGGCGCTTGACGACATTCTGGAAGGGCTGGTCGAGCAGGAGCTGAGCCGTGACGAAATCATAGCCACGGCCATGACAAGGCGACCGTCGAGCGCATTGAGCATCTACTGTATCTTGCCGAATACAAGCGCCGCCAAGCAGCGCCGGGGGTGAAGATCACCCGCAAATATTTCGGCCGCGACCGCAGGTATCCAATCACCAACCGGTTCAGGGACAGGAGCTGAAAATAGCGCTTCCAGTCTTTGGCGAAACAGCCAAAAAATGGCGAAACGCAGAGAAGCGCATCATGCGGGCACAAAAAGCCGCGAAACTGATGGCCGGAAGATCAGCAAAGATGCCGGGCCTCTCCGGCAATACGGCGGCGGCGTATGCCGCAGGTCCGGCGCTGCCGCAGCGCGGGATGCCACTGGGGCGCTTTTGATGGCGGCGGTTGTCTCTCAATCGCCGGATGACAGAAATTTGGCCGACAGCGCGGTCCGCGACGGCATCTGGATGGAAATTGGGCTTGAGCTGGACAGAAAAGGCGATGTGAACATGGATGTGATCACACGGCACAGTATCATCCCGCGCAAGACATGGGAATCCGCGAAGAAATCGGGTGCCGATGTGCTGTCGCCGGTCAATTCCGAGCGCGTGCTGCGCGTCGCGCTCGTCACAGCAAAGGCGCGGGACACGTTTGGCCGCAAAGGGCGGAAGTCTGGCTCGAGCGCGCAACATCTGCGCTGGGCAACCAGCCACCGATGGCGAGCTTGCCACAGATTCTGTCGCGGGCGGTGGAATTCCTGCTCGGCCGCATCGATCACGGTTTCGCCGCTTGATCCTGTGGCGCGCCGCACGCCGCGCTTTTGCCGACCTTTCCGGGAAAAATGGTCTTTTCCATTCAGGCCGCTGGCATTCAGAGGGCAGGTCGTCTGGACCGCCATCCCCTGCTGGAGGTAAGGATCAATCGCGCCCTGCCACTGGCTTGCGCCCGATGATTATGTCATGATGAAAATATCGCGCCTGATGCGCTGCATGCGTTAGTGTGGATTCAACAATGCCTTTGGCACAAGCGCAGGCCAGACCATTGGCGACCATTGGCTTTCGGTGTGGCGGAGCGCGCTCTTGAAAGTTCCAAGCGCCGTTGCGCCCGAGCGCGCAAATTTCCTGATTGATCCTCAGCATGCCGACTGTGCAAAGATCAGCGTGGAGAGCATTGTCCCGTTTGCTTTTGACCAATGGCAATTTGCGTAGAAAAACGCCTATTGCTGCCCGATTCGTGCCGGGCGTATAGTCCCGAATCAGTTTTGTCGGGTGCGGCGGGTCCTAATCGATAAAATTGTTCCCGAGTGACTAACCTGATTTTTTCATATTGGTTGTAGGTTCGCCGCGGTGCACGGGTGGACAAATTGCAGAAACTGCAGCGCATAAACGGATCATGGATGCCGCCTGGCGTGATTGACATCACGCCCGCTTCTTATGACGGACCCGATTTTGGCTGGGCGCTGTTTCAGCTGATGGTGCAGAACATCGACAGCCGCGCCGAAGCGAGGGCAGCGGACATGGTCGCCACGCTGGCCTACCTTGCGGGCCGCATCATTCAGCGCGCGACTTTCCGCGAGCGGCCTCAGGATTTCAGGGTTGAACAGTCCGCCAATGGGACAGCCATATTGCGAAACGACCAAGTTTCGGAACGGCTGTCGCTTCTAACGCCGGGGACTTTGGCCTCGACGCTCACCGAGGCCGCACTTGTGGCGGGAGCGCGGCGGTTTCCCGAGACTTCCAAAGTCAAACAAGAGGCGCAGGAGGCCATGCAGAGGCGCGGCGCTGTCGAACTGCGCGGCGCCGAGCTCTCGGCACATCCGCGAGAGCTTGTCAGCCAAGTGCAGGAGGATGTCGACGACCTGCTGGCGGATCCGGCGAACCGCCCGGCGCTGGTGCGCGCCGCCATTCAGGCCTGCGGGTTTTCAGTTGGATACAACCGCTCGCGCCTCTGCCCTGCGCAGGCCGCCGAGCTTGGCCTCAGTGTCGCGCTCTATGGCAGTTGGGTTGACCAGCGCGGAATCCCGCGCAAACAATCGTAATGCGGCGATTTCCCGAGATCCCCGGACCCGGCGCCATTTGGCGTGGGACATCACTCCGGCGCAGCCAGCCCCCCCAAATCCTAGCGAATGCTTGTCGGGGCTTGCGCCTGCGGATAGGCTTCGCCGGCCCGGGCAGGCAGGAATGCCGGCCCAACGACCCTGATTTTCGAGGGCTCAAGGCTGGCCGTGGCGCCGGCGCCATCCGGCTTACCAAGGAAATCGCCAAGCTGCCCAGATGTGAGGCCGCCGCGAAGGTTGGCCATTGTCTCTGCGTCTGTGAGCCAATCCGGCCGCGCCTGAGGGTATGGAAGCCACTTCATTGCTTTTTTGGATTTCTTCGCATCCACCGCCGTCTGTTCTTCAGTTTCGGTCTTGCTCATCGCCTCAGTCTGCGCCGCTTGACATGTGCAGCCGGGCGTCGAGCGCGCGCCGTTAACCCGGTATTTGAAGGCGTTGGGACTTGACATGTAGGTTTTGCCAGTGAGGTCGACCATTTGCTCCGGCTCTTCATCCGGGATCGAATGGAAGTAAAGTTTAGACTCCGCCCCCGGGCACAGCGCCGCGCAGGCGGCTTCGTCCTTGGAAAAACGGTCTTTGGTTGTGGAAAAAGAAACCGGAAAATAAAATCCGTCACACGTTCTCACGCACAGCGTGCGCACTGTGCCATTTGCGTCCATAGGGACATAGGAACTGGCGCTGCGGCGGCCATCTTCTTCAGACTTCGCCACTTTCTGAATGGCCTTCCTCTCCCTGATGGATTCTTTGCGCGTCTTCCGGACCGGGCCTTCCTCGAGTATTTTGTCAAACAGTGTTGCCCGCTCTTCGTCATTCCGCTCGACAGCCGCAGGCAGTTTGCGGTCCGCCCTGATTTTGGTCACGCGGGCGCCATTGCAGTTGTTTAGCTCCAGAGAGGCAAGGATGGCGCGCCGCGAGCCGGAAAAACCGCCGCCGGACAAAGAATCGCGCTTGCGCAGCAGCGCGTTACGGTTGGCTTCCATGCGGCTGATGGTGCGCAGCATGCGGTTACAGCTTTTTGGCCGTTCTTCCACGCCGAAAAGGCCTAAGAACCCGCCGCCGCAGCCGGCGCTGCGGGCCTGCTGGCGCGCGATCTGAATCTGTTCGCCTTGCGCGGCCGCAGCGCGCACATAGCGGGATGCGTTTCCGCCGCCGCCGCTGGAGGCCGCCAGCTGCCGATCCAGCAAAGAGCAAATGGCGGGGCGCGCCAAAGCGGCCCCCGCCGCTTCCAAGCCCGCGACAACGAGGATCGTTAAGAATAACGCTATGGACCTTAGGTTCGCCGCCACCACATAAACTCCAAAACCCTGCCCGCGCGCCCGCCCGTCAAGCTCTCCCCTCCATGCCTCCCGCTGAGCGGGATTGTAAACATCGAGTTAAGAATATGGTAACCAAGCGGACCTTTGACTACGTGCAAACATTAACACACCATTAATGTCACGGCGAGAATCAAACAGTGGTCAGCTCATATTTCAGGAGCGCTGCGCTTTTGGCGCAACTATCCGGGGTGCGCATGCAATCGCCTGTGACGGCGTCCCGGAAACAGCCTCGTGCGACGCTGTGCCTGTGGCGCCGGGGAATGACATGTGGCCGCCGTGAAATGGTCATTTCGGGTGCCGGGGTGACACCCAAAACCATTGCAGAGGACAAGGATGAAAAGGGATAGTCAGCACGCCGCCGAGCCCACGCCCGAGGGATTTGAGCTTAGGCTTTCGCTTCTTTACGCGACGCTGTTTGTGCCCAATGCGGTGCATCTGGCGTTTTTTCCGCTTTGGCTGAGAGATCAGGGCCTCTCTGCGGTCGAAATTTCCACTTTGCTGGCCGCTCCGGTGCTGGTGCGGATCTTTGCGACGCCGCCCGTCACATTTTATGCCGACCGCTCGCCCGAGCGCGCCCATGTGATGATTGCGGTTTCGGCGCTTGCACTGATCCTGTCGTTATTTTTTGCCGCAGACCTGACTTTTGGCGGTCTGCTTGCGCTTGTGTGCCTGATGTCGGCGGCATGGTCGCCGCAGGTGCCGCTGGCGGATTCGATGGCGCTGTCGGGCGTGCGGCGCTTTGGCATCGAGTTTGCCTCGATCCGCATTTGGGGATCGGTGGCGTTTCTGACCATCAACATCGGCGCGGGGTTTGCCGTTGAGCGCTTCAGCTCAGCCGCCGTGCCGCCAATGATCATGGCCGCTTTCGGAACAGTGCTCCTGGCGGCCTGTTTTATGCCAAGGCTCGGACGAAGGCGGCGGCTTTCCGACGCGGGTCCGATCCCGGCAGGTTCCAAATCGCTGCGCCGGCCTGCGGTGCTGATTTTTCTCTTCGCCACCGGCCTTATACAGGCCAGCCATGGCTATTTGTACAGTTTCGGCTCAATCTATTGGAAAGAAAGCGGCATCAGCGCCGATCTGGTCGGGATTCTATGGGCGGCGCCGGTTTTTGCCGAAATCGTGCTGTTCAATTATTACAGGCGCATTTTTGGCAAATCGCGGCCGGAGATCGTGCTTCTGGCCGCAGGCGGGGTCGCCGTGCTGCGCTGGGCTCTGTTTCCAATTATCGGCAGTTCAGGCATGGGATTCAGCGGCTTCTTTTTTTTGCAGCTGCTTCACGGGTTTTCGTTTGGCGCCACCTATCTGGCGCAGCAAAATTATCTGGCGCATGCGGTCCCTGAGGAGCAGTCGGGCAGCGCGCAGGGGCTGGCGGTCTTTGTTCATGGCATCATGATGTCCGGCGTGATGTTCGCCTCGGGGCCGCTGTATGACCTGACAAAGGGGGCGGGCTTTGCCGTCATGGCGTTCATCGCCCTGGCTGGAATTGGGCTTGGATATCGGTTCTCCACGCTGCATGCGCGCGAGCAATAATCAGCCCCAAAGCTCCCGGCTTGGCGGAAAAACAAGCGAGCCGTCGTAACGGAGCGCTGGCTCCCGGTCACGGGCCAAAAGCAGCGGGCCGTCGAGGTCGACAAACTCCGCGCCTTGCGCGAGGTACAGGGCCGGGGCCATTGCCAGCGACGTGCCGACCATGCAGCCCGCCATGACTTTGAATCCCATCGCCTTGGCGGCATCGCGCATTTTCAGCGCTTCAGTCAGGCCGCCGGTTTTATCGAGCTTGATGTTGACGGCGTCGTAGAGGCCGACAAGCTCCTGCAGCGATGCGCATGAATGGGCGCTCTCGTCGGCGCAAATGGGCACTGAATGACTGATGCGTCGCAGCATCGCATCATGGCCTTGCGGCAGCGGCTGTTCAATGAGAGCAATGCCCAGCGCGGCGGCCTCGCGCATGTTGTCCTCGACATTGGCCTCCGTCCAGCCTTCGTTGGCGTCGAGAATGATTTTGGAATTTGGCGCGGCTTTAGCGACGGCCCGCAGCCGCTCGATATCGCCGTCGCCGCCGACTTTTATTTTGAGCAACGGCCGGTGCGCCGCCGCGCGCGCCGCGTCCGCCATTTCACCGGGTGTGCCGAGCGAGAGAGTGTAGGCGGTGGTCAGCGGCCCGGCTTTGCCGAAGCCAAGCATTTCATCGACGCTTGATCCACCTGCTTTGGCTTCGAAATCCCACAGCGCGCAGTCGATGGCGTTGCGCGCCGCTCCTGGCGACATCGAGGTTTGGAGGCGGGCGCGGGCTGGTTTTGCGGCAATAGCCCTCGAATGCAGGAAAACTTGATTGATGACGCTTTCAACAGTTTCACCGTACCGCGCATAGGGCACGCATTCGCCCCGCCCCGTGTGAGCGCCATCCGACACAGTCACCGTCACCACATGCGCTTCGGTTTTCGCGCCGCGGGAAATGATGAATCTGCCTGCAATCGGAAAAATTTCTGAAACTGCGTTGATTGTCAGAGCCATCGGCCAAGCTTTCCGAATCGTGGATAGAGGCTCAAGTACAAGTGACAGGCCGGGGATGGAAGACTAAGGTTCGCGCCATGTTGAATCAGGCCGCAGACTTTCAGGACGATTCTGGCGCGGATTTGCCGCCGCGCATCGAACAGCGGTCCTCTGATGGAATGATGAGAGTTTTTCTGTCTGGCGCATGGACGACACGCACGGCGGGCCTGGTTGACCGCGAAATGCGCGCGCTGGAAATGCACAACGAGCGCAATGTCAGCCTCGATTTGTCAAAAATCGACAGTATGGACACGGCCGGTGCATGGCTGATCGAACGGTTGTCCCGCGCCGCTGCGGCTCGCGGGGGCAAGGTTGCGGTGCTTGGGTCAACACATCGCCATCAAGTCCTCTTAAAAGAAGCGGCTGAAGTTCCAGTGCTGGGGAAGGGCGCTCAATTGGGGGAAGGGCGTTCCGCACTTTCCAGAGCATTCGAGACTCTCGGTCATGCCGCCATCGAACTGAAGCACGATTTTGCCCTTTCCATGCATATTCTCGGCGCGACTGTCAGCGGCGCGCAAATGAAACATGGGCGCAGCCACGGTGTCTCGTTTGCGGCTATTGTGCATCAGCTGGACCGGATGGCGGTCGGCGCGCTGCCGGTTATCGTGCTGATGTCCTTCATCATCGGCGCGATCATCGCGCAGCAGGGCGCATTTCAGCTGCGCTATTTCGGCGCGGAGATTTTTGTCGTTGATCTGGTCGGCGTTCTAGTCCTGCGCGAGATTGCCGTGCTCTTGACCGCAATCATGGTGGCGGGGCGCTCCGGCAGCGCGATCACCGCCGAAATCGGCTCAATGAAAATGCGCGAGGAAATTGACGCGCTGACCGTCATTGGACTCAATCCCATCGGCGTGCTGGTGTTCCCCCGGCTCGTTGCGCTGGTCATTGCTTTGCCGCTTCTGACCATCGTCTCGGATGTGGCGGGACTTGTCGGCGCGGCTCTGGTGGCTCAGTCCTATTCCGGCATTTCCATTTCCGCTTTTGTATCGCGGCTTGAGGAAGTGGTTGACCTCACAACCTATTTCGCCGGCCTTATCAAGGCCCCGTTCATGGCGCTCATCATCGGTGTCGTCTCCTCGGCGGAAGGCATGAAGGTCGGCGGCAGTGCTGAATCGCTGGGCCGCCGGGTCACGTCCTCAGTGGTGAAGGCGATCTTTGTTGTCATCGTCGTCGATGGCTTGTTCGCCATGTTCTATGCCGCGATTGATTTTTGAGAAGAGCATGACGCTGCGAAAACCACAGCTTCGGGCGAAGACAGCGGGAGCTTCATTGGCTGGCAGCGCCGAAACGCTGATCGAGGTGCGCGGCGTCAAAGTCGGGTTCGGCGACACCGTGGTTCTTGACGGGCTGTCGCTTGATGTCCGAAGGGGCGAGATCTTGGGTTTTGTGGGCGCATCGGGCTCGGGAAAGTCGGTGCTCTTGCGCACGATTCTCGGCCTCACCCCCAAACAGGCGGGCACAATCAGCGTGTTGGGCAAAGACCTTTCGGATGTCAGCGCGTTGGACAAGATTGACGTCGACATGCGGATGGGCGTGCTGTTTCAGCATGGCGCGCTCTTCTCCGCCATGACGGTGCTCGAAAATGTCATGGTGCCGATGCGCGAATATCTCGATCTGTCACCGCGCCTGATGGGTGAGCTGGCGCGCTTCAAACTGTCGCTGGTTGGCCTCAAACAGGAAAGCGCAGGACTGTTTCCCTCGCAGCTTTCCGGCGGCATGATCAAGCGCGCGGGACTGGCTCGGGCGCTGGCGCTTGACCCCGATATTGTGTTTCTCGATGAGCCGACATCCGGCCTCGACCCGATCGGAGCCGCCAACTTTGACGAGCTGATTGTGAATTTACGCAACACTTTGGGCCTCACGGTCTATATGGTGACGCATGATCTGGATAGTCTGTTCTCGGCGTGCGACCGAATCGCGGTGCTCGGCAACAAGAAAATTGTCCTGCAGGGAACGATCAGGGACATGCTTGAATCGGAAGACGAATGGACCAAGTCCTATTTCCGGGGAAAACGGGCGCGCATGATTGCCGTGAAAGAGACAGCTTAGTTGGAAACAAAGGCAAACTACGTTCTGGTCGGCATATTCACAATGGCGGTGCTGCTCGCCTCGTTTGGCTTCGTCTATTGGATCGCCCGCGGCAGCAATTCGGCGGACGCCGCCACTCTGGAAATCCGCATTCCAGGCTCGGTGACCGGGCTGACTGTGGGAAGCCTCGTCCTGTTTAACGGCATCAAGGTGGGCGATGTGCGGCGGCTGGAGATTGATAAAGACAATCCTTCGGCGGTGATTGTGACAGCGGAAGTCGACAAGCGCGCGCCGATCACGCCGCAGACCAAAGCGGCCCTGGGATTTCAGGGGCTGACAGGCCAGGCCTATATCGAGCTGCAGGGCGGTGATCCGAAGGGTGAGAATATTCTTGAAGCCGCGCTTGCGGCGGGCGGGACCGCCAAAATCGACGCCGGGCCAGGGGCAGTCAACAATCTCATCGACAAGGCCCAGGAAATATCGGTTCGGGCCGACAACATCCTGACAAAACTCGATGAATTCATCTCTTTGAACCAGGCGCCGCTGACGCAAACTGTGTCGAACGCGCAAAAATTCTCCGATTCCCTGGCCAGGAACTCAGACAATATCGACAAGTTTCTGGTGACGGTCGGCGAATTGTCGAAGACGCTGGGGGCGGTGTCGGGCAAGCTGGATTCGACGCTGACTGCGGCTGAGGACCTGTTGAAAAGCGTCGACAAGACCAAAGTGGACAAGGTTCTGGCCAATGCCGAGAAAGTCTCGGGCGACCTGGCAAAATCTTCGGGGCGCATTGAGGCGCTGGTTTCCGGCGTTGAGGGCGGCGTCAAGAATTTCGGCGCATTTACGGAATCTGCCTCGAAAACCATTTCCGGTGCGGAGAAGCTGATCGCGGCGGCTGACCCCGCCAAAGTCTCATCGGCCATCGACAATCTGGAAGCCGCCAGCAAGACGGCGCGCACCGCGCTTGACGACATTTCAAAGATTTCCGCGAAAGTTGGCGGGCGCGGCGAGGATATTGACAAGATCATCGGCAATGCGGCCAAGATTTCCGATGATTTAGCGAAATCCTCTGGCGAGATTGATAAGCTTGTCGCAAGCCTGCAGGACAGCATGAAAAATGTCAGCGGCTTCACCGGAACCGCAGGCAAGACACTTGAGAATGTCGACAAGCTGGTCGCCGCCGTCAGCCCAGACAAGGTGAAGTCCACACTCGAAAATATCGAGACCGCCAGCAAGACTGCCAGGACGGCGCTCGACGATATTGCGAAAGTCTCCGGAAAAATAGGCGGGCGCGGCGCGGATATTGACCAGATTATCAGCAATGTCAAAGACTTGTCCGGCAGACTTAACCAAACGAGCGTTCGGCTTGACGGCGTGTTGGCCAAGGTTGACGGGTTCCTGGGCGAGGGCGGCTCGAACGGCAAGGGGCTGGCGGAAGAAGCGCGCGCCACTTTAGCGGCGTTCCGAAAAGTCGCTGACACGCTGAACTCGCGGCTGGGTGAGATCACTGACGGGTTGGCGCGCTTTTCGGGGCGGGGCCTCAAGGATGTCGAATCAGCGGTGCAGGACAGCCGCCGCTCCATCGCGCGCATCGAATCCGCCATATCAAGCCTTGAACGTAATCCGAGCCGTTTGATTTTCGGTGGAACAGACAGCGTTCCGCGCACCGACGGGCGCAACCGGCGTTGACTTTCGCCCGGGCAATCCCCAATCAAGACTAAGCGCATCCGAACAGTCTCAGGATAGGGCATTGCCGCAATCTTCCCGATCAAGCCAATTTTCCAAAGCGGGCTTCCTGTGCGTGCTGCTGCTTGGCGGCTGCGCGGCGGGCGGCGGCGCGAAGCCGCTCGACACGTTTGACCTGACCACGCCGGATGCCGTCAAAGCCGGTCCGCGCAAGGGCAAAATTCAGGTGCTTGTGACGGAGCCGCAGGCCCTGAAGGCGCTGGACAGCGAGAACATCGTGGTGCGCAACGGCGTTTCACAGATCCAGTATCTGGCGGGTGCGCAATGGAGCGACAGGCTGCCGAAAATCGTCCAAGCGCGGCTGATTCAGGCGTTCGAGAAGTCCGGGCGTTTCGGCGGCGTCGGCAGGCCGGGCGAGGGGCTGGCCATCGACTATCAAATCATCACCGATATCAGGGCGTTTGGCATTGAAGACGGGGTGGCCGTTGTCGAAATTGGCGCAAAACTGCTCAACGACCGAAACGGCGTGGTCCGGTCCTCGAAATCGTTTGCGGCATCCGTGCGCGCGGGCTCAGGGAACAATGCGTTCGTCGAGGCGCTGGATCAGGCTTTTTCCGGCGTGGCCGCCGATCTTGTGGCCTGGGCCGGGAAGAATATCTGAGCCTTCCCAGCGATCATTTGACCGAGCGCTAACGTATCCGACCGCTTGCATGCGCCAGCATCGTGTAAACCTTGCCAGTGTCGGATGTCAGGTAGGTCTGCGTCATGATCGAGTCGCGGTCGCTGGCGGCGACGTCTTCCAAGAGCTTTTCGAAGTCGGCCACATAGCGGTCCACGGCGGTGCGGAAATCTGAATCGGTCTGGTACTTGCGGCGGATCTCGTCGAAGGTTTGCTGGCCCTTGATTGTGTAAAGGCGGCGGGTGAAGACATTGCGCTCGCCGCGGCGGTAGCGGTCCCACAGCTCGACCGAGGCATTGTGGTCAATGGCGCGGGCGATATCGACGGACAGGGAATTGAGCGACTCAACCACGTGCAGCGGCGGGCGGGCCTCAACCGGCTTCGGGGCCTCTTCGTCAGTTGACGCGCGGCGCAGGAGGTCTGAGACCCAGCCTGTCTGCTTGGCCGCAACAGGCTCGCGGGCAGGCGCAGGCTGCGGCGCGGGTCGCGGCTGCATCACAGCGGCGCCTGCATCCATTGTTCCGCGCAGGGCCGGGGCGGGCGCCTGTGAAGGCTGGGGCGCAACCGGGCGCATTGTCGGCGGAACGGGCAGCGACACAGCGCGCGGTTCGGCGGCGGCGGGCGCGGCGTCATACATGCGGCCGGTCTTCGCGACGATGTCGGACAGTTCCTTCAGCGCATTGATCTGCTCGGACACTGCGCGGCGCATTTTGGATGTTGACTCGCGGGTTTCCTCCGGCAGTTCAAGAACGCCGCGCTTCAATTCGTTGCGCGTCGCCTCAAGCTCGGTGCGGATCGAGCCGGCTGTGCGGCGCATTTCCTCAGTCGCTTCAGCGAACCGGCCCGCCGCCTGATCGACGACTTCCGACACGGTGGCGCGGATTTTCTCGGAGGAATCCACCGAGCGGTTTTCGACGCGTTCGAAGGCGGAGGTGACCAGCGTCTCGAACGAGCGCAGCGTCGATTCAATTTCTTCCGACTTCTTCACCAGCCCTATGGCCAGGTTTTCCAGCGAGGCCTGACGGTCTTCCAGCGTGGTGGAGAGGCTGGCCTGCGCGGCGTTCAGCAGGTCGGACGCCGAGGCAAGGACGCGGCCATGTTCGTCAAAGCGGCTGGCGATGGAGGCGACTTCTTTGAGCGTCTGCGAGGAAATGTCGGTGAGGCGGTGGACATTTGTCTCGAGAATGCGGTTGGTCGTGGAAATGCTGCCAGTTGCCTTTTCGGCCTGTTCGGACAGAGTGGCCGAATTTGCCGCAAGTGAGGCGGAGGATTCCGCGATCCGCTGGTCAACGCTGCCGAGATTGCGTGTGGCAAGCTCAATCAACTGGCCCAGATTCATGTTAGAAGCCGACAGGCGGTCGATGAGATCGGTGACGCCGGTGTCGAGCTCGGTGCGGGCGCTTTCCATTGCGGCAAGCGTCTCAGATGTGCGGCTGGCGAGCGCCTGGACAAGCAAGGCATTCTCGCGGCGAAGGCGCTCGCTTGCGGCTTTGGTCGCCTCCTCAAGCTGCGAAGCCGCCGTGATGCCGCTCTCAGCCATGCGGTCGACGATCGGCAGGGCGGTCTCTTCCATGAAGCGCGACAGTTCGCGGGTGCGGTCGTCGAGCATGGTGGAAAGGGCGGCGGTGCGCTTGTCAAAGGTGACTGCGGCGGAATCCACCTGCTCGGCAATCCGCTCGTTCAGCGAGGCAAGTCTGCCAACCGAGGAGGAGACGCTGGAGGCAAGGCGGCGCTCAGCGTCACCGGCGCGCTCGTCAAGCATGTTTGTCAGTGACGCCGTGCGTTGCTCGAACGCTTGAGCGGCATTGTCAGCCTGCTCACCGATGCGCTCATTGAGTGTTGAAAGGCTGCCAACTGAGGAAGCCACGCTTGAGGCGAGGCGGCGCTCGACATCGCTGGCGCGGGCGTCAAGCTCCGCGGACACCTGATGCACCCGCGCCATGATACGCTGATCCGCTTCATCCAGCGCGCTGATGACGCCATCGGAATGTCCGGCGAATAACTGGGCTGCGTCCGAGGCGCGCGTCGATAAGCGCTCGTCCACCTGACCCAGCGCCGAGAGGATGCCCTCTGCGTGGTTCTGGAGGGTGCGCGCCGACTGGGCGGTGCGCAGCATGATCTTTTCGTCCTGCTCGTCAAACGCGCCGGACAGCGCCTGCGCGCGCGCGCCAAGCTTTTCCTCAGTGTCGGCGAGGCGGGAATCTATTCTCGCGACGAAATCGGCGCTCTGCTGTTCAATGATGCCGCTGGCGCGCGCCGCTTCGGCCGACAGATCGTCGGCGGCTTCGCGCACCTTGTCGCGCAGCGTGACAGCGACAGTGCCGGCGCTCTGCTCAAGCGCCTTGCGGACCGCTTCGACGCCCATTTCGAGCGCGCGGCGCATGGTCGTGGTGCGCTCCTCAATGGCCCCCGTCTGGTCACCGAAGGCCAGCTCGATCTTCTCGATCTCGGAACGCAGCACATTTTCCATATCGATGCGCGAAGTGGAAATCCGGTCGAGGTCATCAGTGATGGCCGAGGTGAAAGAGCGCCTCGCCTCATCAAGCGTGCCGAACAGCGAGACGCGCCGGCTTTCGATCACTTCGTCAAGATTGTCAGTGAAGCCGGAGAAATTCTCAGACAAGCCTTCCTTGGCGCGGCTGATTATTTCCTCGGTGCGGGCGAGATTGGATTCGATGCTGTTTCTTGTCGCCTCGAGGCTGGCATTAAATGAGGATTCCTTGTCCTCCAAAAGCTGACCCAGCCCGCCGTTGAACGCTGCAAACCCGCTCTGAAGATCCTCTGAGGTGCGCGTCAGAAGATTTTCAGTTCTCGAAAGGTCGATCTCAAGGCTGGCTCTCGCATCGGAGAACTTCTTCTCAAACGCATCCTCACGGGATTCGAGAATATTGCCGACTTTGCCCGCAAACATCGCCACCTTTTCGCTCAGCGCATTGCCGGCGTCGTCAAACAGCGCCTCGGTGCGCGACAGGTCGGCCAACAGGCGGCCCTGGGCGCTGTCGAGCGAGCGCTCAAGCGCGGAACGTTTGCCCTCAATCACCGAGCCCAGATCGTCGGCGAAGCCGCCAATTGTCTCGCGCAGATCATCGCTGGCACCGCGCAGCGCCTCCTCGGCGCGCGCCATGTCGGATTCCAATCCAGCCCGCGCGCCGTTGAGCGAGGTTTCAAACACCGAGCGCCGGGTCTCATAAACTGAATCAAATGTCGTCGTGAACGCATTGAGATTGCTGCTGATTCCAGCGCCAGCGCTTGAGAGCAGCTCTTCGACGCGGGCGAGATCAGTCTCGATTGTGTCACGGGCATTGTTGACCGAGACTTCAAAGGACGCCCGCCGCGCATCGAGCATTGAGCCGAGATCGCTGGAGAAGGCGCCGAGGCCGGATTTCAGCGCGCTTTGGGTGTTGGTCAGGAGCTGCTGAGTCGATTCATGGCCGTCGCTGACTGTGCGGGTTATGTCGGTGATGCGCTCTTCCAGAACTTTGCGCAGCTCTTCGGTCTGCTCGATCAGGCTGCCCTGAATGCCGACGCGGGTCTCGGCAAGGAGCGCAAGGCTCTTTTCCTGACCGTCGGCGAAAGTGCGGGAAATGTCTTTGGAGCGTTCAAGCAGGGTCTCGTTGATCATGCGGGCGCGGGTGTCCAGCGCCGCGTTCAGCCGCTCTGTGCCATTGTCCAGCGCATTGGCGCGGGTTTCGAACTCGGAGATCAGCGCCTTGCCGCGGGTGACGACGGCGTTTTCCAGCGTCGAGATGCGGCTGTTGATTTCACCGGTCAGGTTTTCAGTGGAGGAGTTGACCAGCGCCAGTACTTCATTGGCACCGCCATGCAGCACGTCGTTCAGGTTTGTCGTCACGGTGTTCAGCTGGCTGACGATCAAGTCGGACCGTTCGGCGATCCGGTCGGAGAATGTCTGGGTGGCGCCGTTGAACAGGCCGACTATGGCCTGCTCGCGGCTGTCGAATGTGCCGGCGAGCGCGCGCGTCAGGAACTCGGCCTGGTCGTTCAACTTGGCGATGCGGCTGTCGACCAGCGAGGCGAAGGCTTCGCCGGAGGTGGACATGCGCGCGGCGATGTCGTCCGATCGGGTGTCGATGGCGCCATGAATGGCGCCGCCGCTCTGGTTGATGCGCTCTACCAGCAACTCGCCTGACTGATTGATTGCCATCGTCAGCTGGGTCGAAGTGTTCATCACATTGTTGTGGATGAGGTCGCTTGCCGCCGACAGCTCGTCGCGCAGCAGCTCATGGGCGCTTGAGATTGACGCGCGGACGCGGTCGGCATGGGAAATGATGGAGTCGCGCTCATGGCCGAGCTCCTCGACCAGTGAGCGGATGCGCACTTCATTGTCGGTATAGGCGCGCTCGATTTCTGTGACTTCGCTGTGCACCAAGGTTTCGAGCTCGGCGGCGCGGGCAAGCGTGCGCTCGATGCCTTCGCTCATGGCGGCGACTTCGCGGCGCACGGCCTGGCCCACCGTCATGACACGCTCCTGGCCGACGGTTTCGGGCTCGACCAGACGGAAGGCAGCCTCGGCCATGGTCTGGGCGGCGATGCGCAGCTCCTGCGACCGGCGCACCATAATGGCGAAGGCCCAGAACAGAATGACGGGGAACACCAGCCCGGCGATGACGGTTGCTCCGGCCGGGGTGCCGATAAAGCGCTGGAGGAGAGGCAGGTTCGTGATGGCCGCGCCATAGAAGGAGTAGGCGAGCGCGCCGCCGCCGGCAAGCCAGCCGAGGCTGAGCAGGCCCGTCAGCCAGTAAATGGTGCGCGGCAGGCGGCGGTTAAGATTTCGCAGCGAGCGGGCATGGTCGCGCAGGCTGTCATCGTTGGCGGGCTTGGGAACCGGGGTTCCGGCGAGCGGCTCTCGGATGGCAGGGCGCTGGACCGGCCTTTGTGCGGCGGCGGCGATGTCAGCTGCCGGGGACGCGGCATCAGGTTTTGAAGTGGACGCGGATGACTTTTTGCCAGGCCCGGCGTTTGCCGCTTCCGGCATTACCGCATCCTTGTGCTCAGTCTGCAGCTCTTTGGTCGCTTTGGAAATCTGCGTTTCCAAATCCTCTATCGACAGGTCTAGATTAATGTCCGCCTCGGACAATTTGTCCGCCAGCGCCTTTTCCAAAGCATCGCCGACATCGGCATCGATCTTTTCTGGTGTCGTTTTACGCGCCATAACAGAAGCCATTCTTACCAATAAAAAAGGCCGCCTTTGCGGGCCGCACACCCGAAAAACACCTTCCATCCCATTTTCCATCGTACTTGGCTGGACGGGGATTGCAAACAGCAAAGTTGGCGGATGATTAAAAGTTTAAATAGAAGGTTAATTTTTGTGTGGGTAAACCGGGTTTCTCAAGGTCTGACCGCCGCCTGTGTTTTCCCCGGGCGTTAACCCCTTTTCAGTCCGGTCATGATATGTATGCGGCATTGTGCGGCCGCGTTGGAGTCTTCTAATGGCCAGTTCTTCGCTCTCCCGAAATTCGGCGGAAGCATCCGCCAGCGCCCATGCCGCCAAATCTCCGCGACCGCTTGATTTGGCTCATTTATACCAGCAGACCATGGGAAACCGGGCGCTGGAGATCGAAATCCTCAACATGTTCTGCAAGCAGCTCACCTCCAGCATGGCGGCATTCGGCAAGGCGGACGCCAGTGAGCGAAGGCGGCTGGCGCATGCCTTGAAAGGCACTGGCCGCAGCGTCGGGGCTTTTCCCCTCGCAGACATCGCCGAGCAAATTGAGAAGTCGCCGTTTGACCGGACTTTCGTGGAAAAGCTTAACGAGATGGCGGTCAGAACATGCGATTTCGCTGCTTCGGTGAACCGCTGAGGACATCCATCTTCGCGTTTGCGCATTGACATGCGGGGATAAGCCGTTATCTCCACGCGGGAATTTCCGACGGAATTATCATGACGAAACTGACCTTTATCGCCCATGACGGCACGCGCTTTGATGTCAGCGCAATCAATGGCTCGACCGTGATGGAAGCGGCGATCAAAAACGCCGTGCCCGGCATCGAGGCCGAATGCGGCGGCGCCTGCGCCTGCGCCACCTGCCATGTCTATGTTGAGGATGCATGGACTGCGGCGACGGGCAAGCCGGCGGCGATGGAGGAGGACATGCTCGACTTCGCTTACGATGTGCGCCCGAACTCGCGGCTCTCCTGCCAGATCAAGGTGCGTGATGAGCTGGATGGGCTTGTTGTGACTGTTCCGGAGCGGCAAGCTTAAGGCATAGCCCGATTTTCGGATGAATATTCCGCAAGCACCTGCCATTTGAGCACTTTGATTGCTTTTCCAAAGCCTGAGATGCGGTTCATGGTGATTTTTGCTCAAGACTGCCTGTTTTGGCTGCTTGAGCGGCAAAAGTGGATGTATTGAGAATGAGCGCAGTGATCGAGACCGACATCGTCATTATCGGGGCAGGGCCGGTGGGCCTGTTCGCCGTGTTTGAGCTCGGCCTCTACGATCTCAAATGTCATCTCATTGATATTTTGGATCGTCCCGGCGGCCAGTGCGCCGAGCTTTACCCGGAAAAGCCGATCTACGACATTCCGGCATGGCCGGAAATTTCGGGGCAGGGTCTCACAGACCGGCTGATGGAGCAGATCAGGCCGTTTCATCCTGAGTTTCATTTCAACAGGATGATCAATGAGTTATCCAAACTTCCTGACGGCACGTTCCGCACTGTCACGGACGAGGGCGAGGTTTTTCATTCGAAGGTGGTGGTCATCGCCGCAGGCGGCGGCTCGTTCCAGCCAAAGCGCCCGCCGGTTCCGGGCATTGAGGCCTATGAGGGCAAGAGCGTGTTCTACGCTGTGCGCCGCATGGAGGAGTTCAAGGGCCAAGACGTTCTGATCGTCGGCGGCGGCGATTCAGCGCTCGACTGGACGCTCAACCTTCAGCCAGTCGCCAAGAGCGTCACGCTGATGCACCGCCGTCCGGAGTTCAAGGCAGCGCCGGACAGCGTCAAAAAGATGTTCGCGCTGGTCGAGGCCGGGAAAATGAAATTCGAGACCGGGCAGGTGACCGGGCTTGAAGGCGGCAATGGTCAGCTGACAGGCGTGACCATCAAGAACGCCGACGGCGAAAAGTCTATATCCGCCAGCAGGATGCTGCCGTTCTTTGGCTTGACAATGAAGCTGGGCCCGATCGCGGATTGGGGTCTCAATCTTCATGAAAATCTCATCCCCGTGGACACCGAGAAGTTCGAGACCTCCGAACCCGGCATTTTCGCCATTGGCGACATCAACACTTATCCGGGCAAGCTGAAGCTGATCCTGTCAGGCTTCCACGAAGCCGCTTTGATGACGCAGGCGGCCAAGCGCATCTGCAATCCGGGCGAACGGATTGTGTTTCAGTACACGACCTCCTCGACCAACCTGCAGAAGAAGCTCGGCGTCGGAGAGGACCGCGGCTTCGAGATTTAACGGCAAGCCGAATACATTTTTGGCTGCGGTCGCTCTGAGGACAGCACTCTGTGTCATTGAAATAGCAGGACTTTTTCTGACCAAAGCCGCGCGGACCAAGTAGCCCTTAATATGACCTTGTCGAAACCCCGCCGCCATCATAGCGTCTGACATCTGACGCGTTCCGGCATGGTTTCCCTCATGGCAAAAAGTAAATCGCCCGTTCCTGATGCCGTTCCAGTCCGTCCGCTTGACCTTTATGCCAGTCAGTCCGGGCGCACGAACCGTCCGCCCTACGCAATTGTCGATATTGGCTCAAACTCCGTTCGCATGGTCGTTTATGACCAGCTCGGCCGCGCGCCTTTGCCGCGCTACACCGAGCGGTCGCTCTGCCGCCTCGGCGATGGTCTCGCCCAAACGGGGGCGATCAACGCCGAGGGATTTCGGCGGACAGTGGAGGCAGTGCGGCGGTTCCGGGCGATTGCGGATGCCATGAGCGTCAGCCGGATTGATGTGACGGCGACAGAAGCCATTCGCCGCGCCTCAAACGGGCCAGAGCTTTCAGCGGCGATCACCAATGCGTCCGGGCTGAATGTCCGCATCCTGACCGGAGCTGAGGAAGCGAAGTTCTCAACGCTTGGCGTCATTTCCGGCTTTTACCGGCCTGTGGGAATTGTCGGCGACATGGGCGGCGGCAGCCTCGAAGTCTGCGAAGCGCTGGATGACAAGGCGGGCGACCGCTGGACCTCAATGCCGCTTGGCGCGCTGCCGGTGGAGGCCCTTCTGGCAAACGGGGTCCCCGAAGCCAAGCGGCAGGTTGACGCGATCCTTCGGGAGAATCTTCCACCCGCGCTGGCCAAACCCGTTTTTTATGCAGTCGGCGGAAGCTGGCGCTCGCTGGCGGCGGTTCATATGAGCGCGGTCACTGCGCCGGTGCAGACCGTGCACGGCTATACGCTGGAGGCCAAAGATGCGCGGGATTTCTGCAAATATCTCCTGAAACTCCCGCCTGCCAAACTGGCGGCGCTGCCCGGAGTGCCGGAGCGGCGCGCGCGCACAATGCCGGCCGCTGCGCTGACGCTGGACCGGGTGTTGAAAAATCTTAGGCCGGAGAAGCTGGTCTTCTCCGCGCTTGGCCTGCGGGAGGGCTGGATTTATTCCCAGCTGCCGCGCGACGAACGCTATCTGGACCCGCTGGTCGAGGGAGCGCGGCTGATCGGCCTGCCGCTTGCCCGCGTTCCGGCCTTTGCCCCCGCGCTCATTCCCTGGACGGCGGCTCTGTTCCCTGGCGAGACGCCAGTGGAAACACGGCTGCGCGTCGCCGTCTGCGCTCTGTCGGACCTGTCATGGCGCGATCATCCGGACCTTCGCGCCGAAGACAGTTTCCGGCGCTTGCTGCAGTTCCCTTTCATTGGCATTGAGCACGCCGAGCGCGTGTTCGTCGCCGCCGCGATACATGCCCGCTATGTCGGCAAACCTGACGCGCCCTGGCTGTCGCCCGCCATTGGCCTTTTGAGCCCAAGCCTGCGCCGCCGCGCCCAGATATTGGGCCGCGCCATCCTGCTCGGCTACCGGCTGTCCGGCGGCGTGCCGGAGGTCCTTGCCAGTTCACGTCTTCATCTGGAGTCTGGCTGTCTGCGTCTTGAAGTGGGGAGAGCGGCGCACGTGCCGGACAGCGAAGTGGTGGCCGGGCGGCTGAAGCTGCTGCAGGCGGCAGTGGGGGCGCGGCGGAGCGAAGTGACCGAGGTCTGAGTCCGACTGGCTGGCGCGATATTTTTCATGCATGTCGATTTAGCCCGCCTCCATTCGTTCTTAAAGCAGGCAAGGCTTCCGCCGCGCTGCTTTGGAACGGAAGGAAACATCATGATCCCTCATGTCACCGCGCTGTACGCAGCCCCGCTCGCGCTTCTGGTGACTGCGTTGTCTATCCATGTCACCATGCTGCGGGCCAAAACCAAAATCTCGCTGCTCGACGGCGGCAATCACCAGCTGACCGAGCGCATCAGGCGGCACGGCAATTTTGTTGAAAATGTGCCGATGGTTTTGCTCCTGATGCTGCTCAATCATTCCCGCCGCGCCGCGCGGTTGGCGAAGAACGGGGCGTTTGTGCCGCTTGAATATCATGACCGCAAAATGTGGGACCGGGCGCAGGCCAATAAAGGCATTGCGCTGCTGGAGAGCGCACTCGCCAGAGGCCGTCCCGGCATCTACCAGCTGCAGGCGGCAATCAGCGCCGTCCATGCCGAGGCGGCGAGCCATGAGGGCACACGCTGGCGGGAAATCGCGCTTCTCTATGAGCGGCTGCATGCGTTGTCGCCGAACCCGGTGTTCCTCCTCAACCGGGCCGTGGCGCTGTCTTTTCCGGGAAACCCGAAGGCGGGGCTGGACGCCATACTGGAGCTTCAGGAGAGTTCTTGGCGCCTACCAGCCTTTTCATGCGGCGCGTGCGGATTTTCTGCGAAGGCTGGGGCGGATCACAGAGGCGCACAGCGCCTATGAAACGGCGGTTTCACTGTCCGGCAATGCAGGGGAGCGGGCGTTTCTGGAGGAGCGGCGGCGAGCGTTGCTGAACTGACTCTCAGGTCGCCAATTTCGTTCTTTCGGGCTAATCTCACGCTGCTATGGCATGTTGCCTTTAAGGAGAAATGAAATGCCCAACCGCACTCTCCAGGCCATTCACAGCTACTGGTTCGGCGAGCTGAAATCGCCCGGCGACCACCTGCCCAACACCGGCGAACTCTGGTTCCGCAAGTCCGACGAGACCGATCGGCATATAAGCGAAAGGTATGAGCCGTTTATTCACGAGGCCGCAGCGATGGAATGGGACCTTGGGCTCCTGTCGCGCGAGGAGGGTGTTGCGCTTGTGGTGCTCTTTGACCAGTTTCCCCGCAATGTTTTCCGCGATTCCGGCAAGCAGTTCACATTTGACGAAAAGGCGCGGGAAATCACAAAGGCGCTCGTGGCAAGCGGCCTCGACCGGTTCTTTCCGATTGAGCGCGATCTGCTTTCCCTGCCGTTTCAGCACCATGAGGACGCCGCCTCACAAGATCACTCCGTGCTGATGGCGGCGGATGCGGCTGTGAACGGCCCGGAAAACATGCGAGATATGCATCGGATATTCCTCGACTTCGCGACCAAACACCGCGACCTGATCCGCAAATTCGGCCGCTTCCCGCATCGGAATGCCCATCTCGGTCGAATCTCGACGCCGGAGGAGCTGGCATTCGTGCGGGAGCATGGGCGGGGGTATTGATCGAAATTGCCATTTTGGGCTTGACGACGACCGCCATGAGTTTTAAATAACTAAAAAGTTATATAACCATTCGGCATTTTATCATGCAGCCCACTGATCTCGACGCCATTTTCTCCGCGCTCGCCGATCCCACTAGAAGGGCCATTCTGGCACGATTGGCGGATGGCGAGGTGTCAGTGATGGATCTGGCCGAGCCGTTCGCCATGAGCCAGCCGGCCATTTCAAAACATCTGAAAGTGTTGGAATCCGCCGGCCTGATCACGCGCAGCCGGGACGCGCAGCGGCGGCCGTGCCGGATCGCGGGCGGGCCGCTTGCAGAGGCAAGTGATTGGCTGGAGCGCTACCGCAAGGTCTGGGAAGGTAATTATCAGCGGCTTGATGCGCTCTTGGAGGAGATGCAGGCTCGGCCAAACGGGGCAAGGGACGGGGGTCGAAAGCGATAGCGCAGGCATAACAGGAAGGGAGCGACGAAAGTGCAGAAAACAGGACAATTGGAACTCCAGCTGATCGGCGGGACTGAAATTCTTTTCACCCGCCTGTTCAGCGCCCCGGCGCAGATGGTGTTTGACGCCCATACCAAGCCTGAACTGTTCAGCCGCTGGATGCTCGGCCCTCCCGGCTGGACGATGCCGGTCTGCGAGATCGATTTCCGTGTGGGCGGCCGGTACCGCTGCGAATGGGCGCATCCGGAGGAGGGCAGCTTTGATGTGAGCGGCCAATATCTCGAAATAGACGCGCCAAAAAGATTCCGCCACACGGAAGTGATGGCAGGCACCGAGACGATGAATGTCGTCACCTTCGCCGAGCAGCGCGGCAAGACGCTCATGTCCCAGAAGATCAATTATTCCACCGCCGAGGCGCGGCAGGCGGCGATTGAAACCGGCATGGCGGAAGGCATGGAGGCCGGATACGCCAATCTTGACAGGATGTTTGCCGAGGCAAAATAGGCATTGGCCTGGCGTGGAAGTATATTGCGGGGGCGCGTGGAAATCATGCGCTCCCGCAGCGCTGATGGGCGCGGCGCCTTCTTGAAATTTCCCGCTTGACTCTTCCGCAAAACAGGTTTTATTTAACTATTAAGTTAATTAACCGAGTGGTTCATTGCAGTGCCATCCGATCCGCTGAGCGTGACATTCTCCGCGCTCGCCGACCCGACGCGACGCGCTATACTGGCGCGGCTGTCGAAGGGGGAAGCGTCGGTCAATGACCTTGCCGCGCCGTTTGCCATGAGCCTGCCTGCGGTGTCGAAACATTTGAAGGTGCTTGAGAAGGCCGGGCTGATCTCACGGGGCAGAGACGCGCAGTGGCGACCGTGCAAGCTCAACGCCGAACCGATGAAACAGGCGACCGGCTGGCTCGATGAATACCGCCGCTATTGGGAAGGCAGTTTCGACCGGCTTGAGGACTATCTGAACAGTTTGCAGGAAGAGGAGAAGACCAAATGACTGATGCCAGCGCACAACACGAGCTTGTTTTGACCCGGTTGCTCAACGCGCCGCGCGAGAAAGTCTACCGCTGCTGGACTGAGGAAGAGCATGTGGTGAAATGGTTCGCGCCGAAGCCCTGGTCAACGCCATTCGCCAAGCTCGACGTGCGCGCCGGCGGCTCCATGATTGTCACCATGCGCTCGCCGGAAGGCCAGGACTATCCGGCGAACGGTGTTTATCTGGAAGTCATTCCCAACCGGAAACTGGTCTGGACCGATGCATACACCAGCGCCTGGGTGCCCTCGGCCAAGCCGTTTTTCACGGCAATCCTCACCTTCGAGGATGAAGGTGGCAAGACGCGCTACACGGCGACCGCGCGGCATTGGAATGTTGAAGACAAAGTCACACATGAGAAAATGGGGTTCCATGACGGCTGGGGCACATGCGCCAGTCAGCTCGAGGCTGTGGCCGCGACGCTGTAGGTGAGGGTTAACAAGCATCGGAGAAGTGGAGAAGATCATGTTGAAGCGCACATTCCTGAAGGCCTCCGCCGCAATCCTCGCCGCCGCCGCGCTGCCGCTCGTCTGCGCTCGCCGCAGAGGAAAAGAAGACCGGCTATGCCGAGGTCAACGGCCTGAAATATTACTACGAAATCTCCGGCGCTGGCGAGCCGCTCCTTCTCTTGCATGGCGGTCTCGGCTCGCTTGACATGTTCGGCCCCGTTCTGCCGACGCTCGCAAAGGGCCGGCAGGTGATCGCGGTTGATCTTGCAAGGGCATGGCCGCACAGCGCTGGGCGAGCGCAGCATCGATCTCATCGCCATCGGCGACGACATGGCGGCGATTTTGAAGCAGCTGAACTATGGTCCGGTGGATGTCCTTGGCTATTCCTTCGGCGGCGGCGTGGCGTTCCGGCTCGCCGTGCAGCATCCGGACGCGGTGCGGCGGCTGGCGCTGGTTTCGGCGGGCTACGCCTCAGACGGTTTCTACGCCGACATGCGCAAGCAGCAGGCCACGGTCGGAGCTGATATGGCGCCGATGATGGCGGAGACGCCGATGTATCAAATCCTACGCGGCGGTCGCGCCCAAGGTGGAGGATTTTCCAAAGCTGCTCGACCAGATGGGCAATCTGATGCGCGGCGAATATGACTGGTCGGGCGATGTGGCGAAACTGAAAATGCCGGTCATGCTCGTCTTCGCCGACGCGGACATGTACCGGCCCGAACATGTGATCAAGTTCTATCAGCTGCTCGGCGGCGGTCTGGGCGATGCGGGCTGGATGCGCGAGACCATGTCGCAGAACCGTCTGGCGATCATTCCGAACCGCACACATTACGACATTTTCTTCGCCCCGGAGCTTGCCGCCGCAGTGCTGCCGTTCTTGAATGGGCAGACAAAGGTGAAGACGTGGGACGAAATGCTGGCGGAAGCGCAGAAGCAATAGGAGCGCACAATGACTGAAGCCGTTCCCTACAAGGTCGTCAGCTCGCGGCTGTTTGACCACAGCCCGGAAAAACTGTTCGACGCATTCGCCGATGTGGAGGCCTTGAAGATCTGGTGGGGTCCGCAGGGCTTCACCAATACAATCGAGGCATTCGACTTCCGCCCCGGCGGCGCGTGGCGTCACACGATGCACGCGCCTGACGGCAGCGCGTTTGAGAACGATTCCGAGTTCATCGAGATCGACCGGCCGAACCGCATTTCGTTCCTGCACAAGGGGCCGATGCATGTGTTCACGCTGACGATGGAATTCATCCCGCGCGGCGCGCAGACCGAGCTGATCTGGACCATGGACTCGCAGAACATGGGTGAAAACAAGGAGATGATCGGTTTCATTGAAGCCGCCAATCAGCAGAATTTCGACAAACTCGCCGCGCATTTGGGCGAGCGGGGCTGAAAGCTAGTGGAGAAGTGACATGCGCAAGATCATCGGCGGCGTGTTTCTCTCCCTGGACGGCGTGATGCAGGCCCCGGGCGGCCCGCCGGAGGACCCGACCGGCGGGTTTGAGCTGGGCGGATGGTCGGCGACTTACTGGGACGACAAGATGGGCGCGGCGATGGGCGGCTTGTTCAATGAGCCATATGATCTGCTGATCGGCCGCAAAACCTATGAGATTTTCGCGGCGCACTGGCCCTATGTGCCGCAGGACGATCCAATCGGGCAGGCGTTCGGCAAGGCGGCGAAATATGTGCTGACGCGCGGCAATGACAGGCTCGAATGGCAGAACAGCCACCGGCTGGACGGTATTGAGGCGGTGAAGAAAGTCAAAGCGGGCGAGGGGCCGACGCTGCTCATTCAGGGCAGCTCGACGCTGTATCCGCAGCTTCTGTCCGCCGGGCTGATTGACAGCCTGTTTGTCATGACCTTCCCGGTCATTCTCGGCAAGGGCAAGCGCCTGTTCGGCCAAGGCACGCCGTCGAACGGCCTGAAACTTATCAGCAGCGATGTGTCAACAACGGGCGTGCTGATGGCCACATATGAGCCGGCGGGCGCGGTTCCCATCGGCACATTCGAGCTTGCCAGCCCGAGCGAAGCCGAACTGAAACGCCGCGAGCGCATTGCGCGCGAGGGCTGAAATTTCACTGGAAGGAAAACATTATGGGCAAACTCACCATCGCCGCTTTCGTCAGCATTGACGGCGTCATGCAGGCCCCTGGAGGGCCGGACGAGGACACGAGCGGCGGGTTCAGGCATGGCGGCTGGCTGGTGCCGCATGCGGACGAGGGCATGGGCGCGGCGATCATGGAGATTTTCCCGCGCGCCAGCGCCTTTCTGCTCGGCCGCGGCACCTATGACATTTTCGCCGCGTCATGGCCGAAAGTGACGGACGAGAACGATCCGGTCGCGGTGAAGCTCAACGGGCTGCCGAAACATGTCGCCTCGCGCAGCCGGACGAGCTTTGAGTGGAACAATTCCGCGCATGTCGCTGATGTCGTCCGCGATGTTGCAGCGCTGAAGGCGAAGTATGAGGGCGAATTGCAGGTGCATGGCAGCCCGGGCCTGTTGCAGACGCTCATCGAACATGACCTGATCGATGAATATAACCTGTTCATTTTCCCGGTCGTGCTTGGGTCGGGAAAACGGCTGTTCGGCTCCGGCGCGATGCCGGGGACGATGAAACTCACAAAGTCGACCGTGACCGAAGGCGGCAACATCATCGCCACTTATGAGCGGGCAGGGCCGCTGAAAACAGGCGAGTTTGATGTGGACGAAGAGACCGGCTCCATGGATGTGATCGAGCGCAACAAGGCGGCGACATGAGCGGCGATGTTTTCACCATTTTCCGCACCTTCAAAGCTCCGCGCGGGCGGAGTAAAAGGTCCTTGCGCTAAAACTTCACAATGTCGGCCACGACATTGTCCGACAAGATATTCTCAAACCTTCCCTCGACGAGAATCCCGGCTGTTTTTTCGAAAAACGCCTTCGCGTGCGGCGTCTTGTGGTGCTCATCATGCGCTTCGCCGCTTTGAAAACATTCGGCGATGACAGTGCAGTTTGGCTGCTCCCGGCTCAAATTGATTTCGAAAAAAACACAGCCCTTCTCCTGCCGCGTCGCAGCGGCGAAATCCTGTATGGCCTCCATAAGCTCGTCGCGCTTCTCAGGTTTGAAGGTCACCCAGCCGATGACGAATTTTTTCATTATTTGCCCTTTCAAGGATGGCGCGCATCACCGCCGGTTCTTGGCAAAATCCATGCTTTTCCAATTTTTCCAAGGGTTCAGCGCGCGCGTCAGATTTAACACAAAGCGCGGCGGCTGGACAGGCGCGCCGGACCAGCTTGAGGAACATCCGCCAAAGGCGTAACGTCGCCGGGATTCACTCAGCATCGGGAGGCCGTCATGGAAATCCTCAAAACCATTCTCTACATTCTCATCCTCGCCGTTCTGGCGCTCCTGATCTACGCCGCGACAAGGCCGAACACATTCCGGCTCGAGCGCTCCACGACGATCAAGGCCCCGCCGGAAAAGGTTTTCGGCCTCATCCAGGATTTCAAGCAATGGACCGGCTGGTCGCCCTGGGAGAATATCGACGCCGACCTTAAGCGCAACTACAGCGGCGCGTCGTCGGGCGTCGGCACAATTTACGAATGGCTCGGGAAGAAGACCGGGCAGGGGCGGATGGAGATCACTGAGGCCAACCCGGGCAAGCGGGTGTCGCTGAAGCTCGATTTCATCAAACCGTTCAAGGCGAGCAACATCACCGATTTCGACCTCACGCCCGCAGACGGAGGCACGAAGGTGAGCTGGGCCATGCACGGCCCGCTCGGCCTGATGCAGCGGGTTATGCATATTTTCTTCTCGATGGAGAAGATGGTCGGCCCGGATTTTGAGAAGGGGCTGGCAAACATGAAGGCGCTGGCGGAGAAGTGAGCGCCGTCGAGGCCACCATTGCCCCAAAGGCAACCCGCAAAGACTGGATCGGCCTCGCCGTCATCGCGCTGCCCTGCATGCTCTATTCGATGGATCTGACGGTGCTCAACCTCGCTGTGCCGACGCTGGTCGCGGACATCAAGCCAACGGCGTCCGAGCTGCTCTGGATCATCGATGTCTACGGCTTCATGGTGGCGGGGTTTCTCGTGGCCATGGGCTCGCTGGGCGACCGGATCGGACGCCGCAGGCTTTTGATGGCGGGGGCGGCGGTGTTTGGGATCACCTCGCTGATCGCGGCGTTCGCAGACACGCCCGCCACGCTGATCGCTGCGCGGGCGCTGCTGGGCGTTGCGGGGGCCACAATCGCGCCTTCAACACTGTCGCTCATCACCAACATGTTCCGCGACGAAAAGGAGCAGGCGTTTGCCATCTCCATGTGGGTGGCGGCCTATTCGGCGGGGGCCATTGTAGGTCCGCTGGTGGGCGGGGTGCTGATCCAGTATTTCTCCTGGGGCTCGGTGTTCCTCGCCAATGTGCCGGTGATGCTGCTCCTGCTCGCCGTCGCGCCATTCCTTCTGCCCGAACACAAGGACCCAAACCCGGGCCGCATTGATTTTCCGAGCATCTTCCTGTCGCTCATCTCCATCCTGTCGGTCATCTACGGGCTGAAGAAAATCGCGGAGAGCGGTTTTGCCGCGCTTCCCCTGCTGATCGCGCTGGCTGGCATTGCCCTGCTGGTGGTTTTCGTGCGCCGGCAATACGCGCTGGAACAGCCGTTCATCGACCCAAAATTATTTGAGCTGACAAAGTTCCGCGTTGCCATCGCCGTCAATTTCATCGGCATTTTCTTCCTCTTCGGCACATTCATCTTCATGGCGCAATATCTGCAGATGGTCGCAGGCCTGTCGCCCTTAATGGCGGGGCTTTGGTCGGTCCCCAGCGCGCTCGCTTTCACCCTCATGTCATTCGCCACGCCTGCGCTGATGGCGCGCATGAGCGTCACTTCATTGATCGCCGCCGGTCTCGTCGTGTCGGCGGCGGGCCTTGCTCTGCTTGCGGCAACAAGCAATTTCGCGCTCATCATTGTGGCCAACATCATCATGTCGGCCGGCTTCACTCCGGTCATCACCATGACGACCGGGCTCATCGTCGGTTCCGCGCCGCCGGAAAAGGCAGGCGTCGCCTCGGCTGTCTCGGAGACCGGCTCTGAGCTTGGCGGGGCGCTGGGCGTTGCGCTGATGGGCAGTCTCGGCACGGCGATTTTCCGGAGTTTCATGAGCGGCAATATCGCGCCCGGCCTGTCGCCCGAAGCCTCGGAAGCCGCCCGCACCAGCCTCGGCGGCGCGCTGGAGGCGGCCAGGAGTTTGCCGGGAACGGAGGGCGCGGCGATGGTTGAAGCGGCGCGGCAGACATTCATGACCGGGTTTCACACGATGGCGCTGATATCCACGCTGGCGCTGCTGGCCGCGGCATGGATGACGTGGAAGATGCTTGGCGGGGAAAGCCGGACGCTGGCTTCAGCGGGTCACTGACGCTGGCTCTTCAGCTTCTGATCGATCTTGTATTCCAGCAACCGGGCGACCCTTGCCTCGAAATTGATCGATTCCACCCGGTCAAAATCCGCCTGTGCGCTAGCGTGATTGGAAAGCAGTTTGTCTGCCACAGTCTCCGCTTTCGCCTGAAGGCGCTTGCAATCGCGGTCGCGCGGCAGGCTTTCCAGCGCCCGCTCCAAGATCTATCGCATAGCTGCGCGCGATGAGCGCGTGGCGCTCCTCATGGCGCTTGATGTCGGAGGAGAGCGTGTCCCACATGATCGCCATGTCCTCGGATGCGCGCGGGCGGTTTTTCCAGCGCGGCAGCGTGACTTTCAGGTCGAGCGTGACAAAGGCGCGCTCAAGTTTGCAATAGGTTCCGTCGTTGGAAATTTTGGTCTTCAGGCCGAAATTCATCGAAGTGGCACCGGGATGTCGTGTGCCGGTCAGTTGAAGCTTGGGGCCGCGCTTGGCGATTTCGCGGTCGAGATCCTCGGCGGATTTGCCGTAAATGTTGAAGTAGGAATATTTCTTGTCAATGCTCGCAGCTTCAGCCGACATATTCATGCCGCTGATCGCCAATAAGCAAAGCAAGCTGCGCAGCCGCATTCCTGTTCTCGCACCCAATTAATGCCTGATCGAAGTATATAGAGTAAATTGCAATTATGGCAAATTGCCGTTGACCTGTGCCCGCTGTGCGGCGAAAAGCGGAAATATTTTTGCGCGGAGCCGCCCTGATGATGACAGTCTGGCAAGTTGGCCATGGACGGAGCCTGCAGCTGGGCAGCGCATCCGTGCTGATGGGCATCTTGAATGTGACGCCGGATTCTTTCTCGGATGGCGGCAGATTTAATGTCGCGGATGCGGCGATTGACCACGCCAAGGCGATGCAGGCGGCGGGCGCGCTGATCATCGACGTCGGCGGTGAATCAACCCGCCCCGGCGCTTCGCCCGTTGATGCGGCGACCGAACAGGCGCGGGTGCTGCCCATCATTGAAGCCTTGGCCTCTGAGATGGACCTCCTGATTTCCGTTGACACGTACCGGTCTGAAACCGCGCGGCTGGCGGTGAAAGATGGCGCGCACATCATCAATGATGTCACCGGGCTGCAAGGCGATCCGGGTGTTGCCAAAGTCGCGGGGAAAACGGGCAGCGGCGTCTGCGTCATGCATACCGGGCGGGGCAGGGAGAAGCTGCCGGATGTGATTGAGGATCAGTATGTTTTCCTGCGCAGGTCGCTGGAGATTGCCGCAGCGGCGGGAATCCGCGACGCGAGCATCGTGCTTGACCCCGGATTTGGCTTCGCCAAGGAGACCGATGCCGAAAACCTTGAACTGATGGCGCGGTTCCGCGAGCTTTGCGACCTTGGCTATCCGCTGCTCGCCGGCGCGTCGCGCAAGCGCTTCCTCGGCGGCGTCACCGGGCGGGAAGCCAAAGATCGGGATGTGGCCAGCGCCGCCAGCTCCGTCCTGCTGCGGCTGGCGGGGGCCGACATTTTCCGGGTGCATGATGTCGCAATCAACAGGGATGCATTGCTGGTCGCCGATGCTATGCTGGCATCGAAAAAGGCGCTGACCGGGCGGCCTTTGCGGGGCTGAGATCAGATGTACACAATCCGGATGATGAACTGCGCCTTCTTCGCCCGCCATGGCGTCATGCGCGAGGAGGAGGTGCTGGGCCAGCGCTTCTATGTGGACGCGGTGCTGACCGTCGATCCGGGCGACGCGCTGACGAAGGACAAGATTGAGGCGACGGTGGATTACGGCAAGGCGTTTCAGGTGATTGAGGGCATCATCACCGGCAAACGGCGCTATCTGATCGAGTCGCTGGCGCTGGAAGTGGCGGAGGCGCTGCGCGAAAATTTTTCGCAGATCGAGCGGGCCGAAATCACCGTGCGCAAGCCGAACGCGCCGGTTCCGGGGGTTTTGGACTATGTCGAGGTGACGGTTGTCCGGCCGCTTTGAAACAGTGCTGATCGGCCTTGGTGGCAATCTCGGCGATCCGGTAAAAAGCATTCATCAGGCGCTGGAAATGATCGGCCAAAATAAGGATTGCCGCATTGAAGCCGTCTCGTCATTCTGGCGCACGCCGCCCTGGGGCAAGACTGACCAGCCGGATTTCATCAATGCCTGCGCCAAGGTCTCGACGCAGCTGGAGCCGCAAGCGTTTCTGGAGCTTTGTCTTCAGACCGAAAAGACCTTGAAACGGGTGAGGAATGAGCGCTGGGGGCCGCGCAGCATTGATATTGATATTCTGTTTTTCGGCGACAGGAAACTTGAGGAGGAGGGCCTTGTCATTCCCCACCCGCGCATCGCCGAGCGCGCATTCGTGCTGGTGCCGCTGGCGGAGATTGCGCCGGATCAGATTTTGAATGGAAAAACGATTTCAGAACGTGCGCGGGAAATCAGCCGGGTAGGGATCGTTATGGAAGAGAAGCGGGCAAAAGCCTGATCCGGCTCAGTTTTTGGCAATCGAGCCCGTCGAGGTCTGATCAATCCGAGTGAGACTCATGCCGATGACGCGCACCATGTCTTTGTTGACGCGCACCGAGATGGTGACGTGCATCAGGTCGGGATTTTCCATGCGGGCCAGCATCGCGCCATTGAGTTTCTTGCGGTTGAGCGACATGGTCACCCGGTCGCCGGAGACATTGCCGGACAGGATGTCGAGGCCCTTGCCCGCCGCGCCGTCAAGGAACGCGCCGGAGTAATTGCCGTTTGATTTCAATATCTTGGCGCTCATTTCCTGCGCAAAAACACCGACGCGGCAGGTGCCGTCCATATTGATGCCCGTCTTGCCGCCCGGTGCTGTGCCGTCGAGCGTGCAGACGAATTTGGTGCCCTTGTATTTGCCGGCGACAATCTCGCCCGGCCCCTGCCATTTGCCTTCAACCGACTTGAAAAAGGCTGAATCTTCGCTGGCAATAGCTGGCGCTGCGAGCGCCAGTGGCCAGTGAGGAAAACAGATAGAAGGCGGGCAAACAGACTTGTCATGTGGCGGACTCTTCCGAGGCGGAAAATCATTGAAATCAGCATTCTAACCATGAACGCGAATGGTTAATGCATGGTTGTTCCGGTCGGATTTCGCTGCGTTTTTGACCTGTGTGTGGCTGTCGGGCTGGCTCAATCCTTGGCCGGTTTCGAGCCGAATTTGGTCAACTCGCCAAGAAAATCGCTCATTCCCGGCCGCTTCTCCGCCTTGAACGGCAAGGGCCTTGTCAAATCCATCGCGGCGATGCCGACGCGGGCGGTCATTAATCCATTGATGACGCCTTCTCCGAGCCGGGCGGAGAGCTTGGCGGCGATGCCGTGGCCGAGCATCTGCTGGATCAGGCTGTCGCCCATGGCGACAGTGCCGGTGACGGCGAGATGCGCAACGACATTCCTGGCGAGGCGCAACAGGCCGAGGGTGGCCGGGCGGCTGCCGTAAAGCTCGCTCAGGGTTCGGATCAGCTTGATGCTTTCGAACAGGATATAGCCGACATCGACCAGCGCGCTCGGGCTAACTGCGGTGACGACTGAGACGCGCTTGGCGGCGTTCATCACCAGAGACGAGGCCTTGCGGTCGAGCGGGGCGAGGAGTTCGGTTTCCGCAAGGCGGATCAGGTCGCGGCCATCGACGATCTCGCCTTTGGTTTCATTCAGAATGCGGCGGCCATTGGCCGTTTCCGGCTGCGCCTTCAAATGAGCGGCGAGAGTATCGATAATCCGCCGCGCTTGCGTTTCATCATTGTTTTCATACGCTCTTTCAGCTGCGTCACGCGTTACGCTGACTGAATCCAGCCGCCGCAGCGCGATCCATTCGCGCGTCAGAATGAAAATCAATGCCGCCAGCGCCACGGCGAGCGCGGTGACGCCGGTCCAGCCGAGCCAGTCCGCTCTGGAGAAAAGACGGGCCATCAGCGCGTCGGTCCAAAGCGCAATTGCGAATGAAATGATGACGCCGAGACTTGCCAGGAAAATGCGGCCGGCGCTCCAGCCGGCTTTCCTAAGCGGCGCGGCGGTCAATTCCGCCGGGGGCTCCAACTCATTGAAAATATCCACAGTTTCTTCGATAACGGCGGTAACCGGCACTGCGGCGGGCGCGCGCTTAGTCTTGAGCTCCGGGGCAGCGTCCCGCTGCGAAGGCACGGCGAACGCGACAGGCTTTCTGGGCATTTCACTGTTCATGCCAGATAATCTCCGATCAGGAACTGCATGGCGCGGTCCAGCCTGATATGGGGCAGGGAAAGCGTGACGCCGCTGGCTGTGGTCTCAAGCGCGGGCGGGCGGAAGCGGACGAAGCGTGTGTCGGCCACGGCCTGCTCCGCGCCTTTGGCGACTTCGAAAAGTAAATCCGGATTCTTCGGCAAGTCGCCGGGAAACAAGGCGGTTTCGGCTTTGCCGTCGAACTTCTGACCGTTCACTTCCTCGTCCTGCATCGGGACGCCGATGATGACGGGAAGCGTTTCCTTGCCGTGTTTGACAGTGCCCTCGCGCGTTGAGCGCACGGCGGCAAGCGCCAGAACGTCAATCTCGGCGCCGGTGAAGTTCGCGCGCTCAATCGCATGGTCCGCCAGCCGCCGCGCCAGCGCCTGCAGGCGCTCATGGCCTTCATGGTGCAGCTGGTCGGCCTTCGTCGCGGCGATCAGGATGCGGTCTATCCGGTGACCGAAAAGGCCCGTGAGAATGCCTGCTTTGCCTTGGCGGAAACATTCAAGAATGCCGGTCATGGCCCGCTCAAGGTCGGCCAGCGCATGCGGCCCGGCATTCATCGCCTGCATCGCATCGACCAGCACAATCTGCCGGTCGAGCCGGGCGATATGTTCGCGGAAGAAGGGTTTGACGACATGGGTTTTGTACGACTCGTAGCGCCGCTCCATCATGGCCGCGAGCGTGCCAGCGCGGACTGCCTGGTTTTTCAAGCCGGGAAGGGGCGCGAAGGTGAGGGCGGGCGAGCCTTCAAGGTCGCCCGGCATCAGGAAGCGTCCGGGCGGCAACACGGAGAGCGCCCTGCCGTCCTGGCGGCAGGCGCGCAGATAGTCCGTAAAGCCCTCCGCGAGTTGCTTGGCTTTGAGTTCGTCGGCGGACGCATCGGGATCGCTTTGCGCCGACAGGGCGCGCCATGCGGCTGAAAGATCGCTGCGAAGCGGCAGCTCGGCAAGCTCAAGAGCTTCCGCCGAGAACTGCGCATAGCTTTTGCCGAGCAGGGGCAGATCGAGCAGCCATTCGCCGGGATAGTCCACAATGTCCACCGAAAGTGAGCCGCGCGAGAAGAAGCGGTTCCAGCCTGAGGCGGATTCATAGTTGATTGTCAGCCGAAGTTCGGACACCGCCCGCGTCGACTGCGGCCAGAGGCGGCCGTCGACAAGTTCGCGCACATGGCTCTCGTAGTCGAAACGCGGCACAGCGTCGTCCGGCTGCGGCTCCAAAAAGGCTTTGGAAATGCGCCCGCTCTTCTGTGCTTCAAACAGCGGCAGGCGGCCGCCATGGATGAGATTGTGCACAAAAGCGGCAATGAACACTGTCTTTCCAGCGCGCGAAAGGCCCGTTACCCCAAGCCGCAGCGATGGCGCGGCAAGCGAGGACAGCCGGTCGGAAAATCCGTCCAGCGCTATTTTGGCTTCGTCAGCGAGTGATGTGAGAGGCACGGTCGGTCCTGATTGGCTGGCCGCATATAGGCAGAGCCAGCTGAATTTTACAGGTCTTTTGGGCGCAGGAAGGCGGTGAGCGCGCAGGAATGCGGCTTGAGACGCGCCAATGTGCCGTCAAACTCGAAATGCGCCAGCGCGCCGGTCGGGAAGCCCTGCAAAACAAGGTCAGCCGCCTGCCGGTCTTTCGTGGAGACAAGAAAGCCCGCCAGCTCCTCCGCTGACGGATTATGGCCGATGACCATCAGGGAACTGCTGTGAGCGAAGGATTTGATCTCCCGAAGGTAGCCTTGCGCATCCGCCGAATAAAGCGCGTTTGAAAACCGCGTTTCGCCGGCAATTGGCAGAAATGGCGCAATTTCCTCAAGCGTCTGACGTGTCCTCAGTGCCGATGAGCAGAGAATTGTCTGCGGATTAATGCCTTTTTCCGACAAAGCTTTGCCGATAAGCCGCGCGTCGCGCGCGCCCTGCGCATCCAGCGGACGGTCAAAATCCTTCATGCCGGGGGAGGCGGGGGCAGCTTTTGCGTGCCGCAGCAGATAGAGGCTGGCCATGGAACTCCCGCTTGAACGCCGCTGACTTTTTTCTTCTCTTATTCTGGTTTGCGGCAAAGCGCCAAGCGCAATCAGGCAAAAATTGCAGGGCGGAATTTTGCATTCCCTGCTTGCCTGATTTTCGTCGCCAGAATATAGGGGCGCGCAGCGAGGATAGGATTGGGTAATGCTGCAGATGAGTCGGACGGCGGAAAACGGCTACAGGCCTTCTGAAGACGAACCTTTCATGAATGAGCAGCAGAGGTCTTATTTCAGGGCCAAGCTTGTGTCATGGAAGAATGACATTCTTCGCGAGGCGCGTGAAACACTCGACGCGCTGCAGGAAGAAAACACCAACCATCCAGATCTCGCAGACCGGGCATCCTCAGAAACCGATCGCTCCATTGAGCTGCGCGCCCGCGACCGGCAGCGCAAGCTGATCGGCAAGATCAATTCGGCGATGCAGCGGCTGGACGAAGGCACGTATGGGTTCTGTGAAGAGACAGGCGAGCCGATCAGCCTGAAACGCCTCGACGCGCGGCCGATCGCGACGCTTTCGATCGAAGCGCAGGAGCGGCATGAACGGCGCGAGAAGGTTTACCGGGACGAATAGTCCGCACCAGTCTCACGGATAGCGCACGGCCATCTCCTTGAGAGACAAGGAGATGATTTCCTCCAGGACCCTTGCGTCAACTTTGCTCAGGTCCTTGATGTAAAGGCATGATTTGGCGACCGAATGCGGCCCCAGCCTTTCGAGCAGCGCGGCTTTATTGTCATAACCCGGCATGATGTAGACCGTCATCGCCGCCTTGCGCGGCGAAAAGCCGATGCGCGTCGATGTGCCGGAACGGCCGCTGGCATAGGTGTAGTGATAGCTGCCAAAGCCGATAATCGACGGCCCCCACATGATTGCGGGCTCGCCCGACAGCCGCTGCATTATTTCTAGCAGCTGACCGCTTTCTTCACGCCGTCTGGCATTGTCCAAACCGTCCAGGAACGCTTTAACTTTCGCATCAGTTGGGAATGTCTTTGCGGCGTAGGCCATGGAGCGGCCCGATTATCCCTGCTTGGGCTGTGAGAAGACGTCAAATTCCCCGATCATTTTTTCCAGCTCATCGTCCAGATTCGGCTCCGCCGGGCGGGCGGGCGTCCGGTCTGCGCCTGGGCTCGGGCTTGACGGAAACGGCCGCTCGGCTGGCTCAAGGGGAACACGCTGTTCGAAACGGCTGGGCGCGGGCTGCACGGGCGGAGCTTCACGGCTGGGCGCGGGCGAAGGCATCAGGGGATCCAGCCGGGCCTCTTGGCGCTGCGCAGACGGCTGCACTGGGCGGGCGGGCGGCGGCATAGGGGCGGCGCGCGGCGGCGCAGGCTGCAATGGCGGCAGCTGGCGGGTTGCGGGCTCTGCCATGGGGCGCTCGCGCAGCGCCGGCTCTGGAACGCTGCGCTGGGCCGGGCCGCCAATGCGGATATTCTGCTCGACGACAATGTCGGTGTTGCCGCCGATGAGCAGCAGGTGCTCCACATCGTCGCGGCGCACCAGCACCAGCCTGCGGTGGCTGTCCACCGGTGTCGCATCCTGCACGGCGAGCCGCGGCACGGCATTGCGCCCGCCAGAGATAAAAGTGCCATGCCGCAGTTTCTTGAACAGCCAGTAGAGGATGAGCAGACCGACAAGTCCCGCCACGCCCATCAGTCCGTAGGTCACAGTCTGCGCCGATTCAGCGCCAACGTAAGCAGCGATCCAGTCATTCATACGACGACACTCCTGTTCCCCAGCGGAAAACTCAATCCTATTCTTCAATGAAATGCGCGGCAAGGCAAAGTCTAGGATCGGGAACCGCGTGGAAGTCCACACAAAAAGCGGTGAAATGGCGGCCAAAGCTGGCAGCTTGCGGCGCGCTTGGCATAAGAGAGAGGACCGTCATTCATCAGCGTGATTCGGTGAAACAGGACCTGTCCGCATGGCTGCAGAAAATCAGGGCGACACACATCCGGCACCGGTGATCGACCGGGAGATCCGCCATGGCGCCACGGCGGGGCTTTTGGCGCTGGGCGCGGCGCTGATCGCCGTGGCGGCGGTGTTCGTGTTTTTCCGCGATAAGCTTGGAGAAACGTTCCTCCTCGGCGTGCTCGGCATCTTTGCCGTGGTCGGTATTTTCTATCTGTTCGCCTCAGTCATCGGGTTCATCAGAATTGCGCCACGCTCTTCGGGTTCCGAGCTTTCCAAGGCCTTTGTCGATGGGTCCGCCGAAGGCACCGTGATCTGCGACGCAAAGGGCCGCATCGTTTACGCAAACCAGTCCTACGCCAAGCTGACCGGCGCGCAAGGCTCGACGGAGGTGCGGAGCGTGGAGAGCATTTTGTCCGCCGACGCCGAGGCTCCGGAAGTGATTTACCGGCTCAGCCAGAAACTGCGTGACGGGGTCGGCGGCATCGAGGAATTCCGCCTATCCAAGCCGCTGGGCGCAGCGGCTGGTGAACAGAGCCGCTGGTACAGGCTTCGCGCACGTGCGCTCTCTGTGCCGGATCAAAGGGAGCCTCTCAGCGCCTGGCAGATTTCTGATATTTCCTCAGAGCGCGCCGAACAGGAGAAATTCTTCCGCGACCTGCAGGACGCGATTGACCATCTCGACCATGCGCCGGCGGGCTTCTTTTCCGCCGACGCGAAAGGCGCGATCACTTACATCAATTCGACGCTCGCCGAATGGCTCGGCATTGATCTTGTTCAATTCCAGTCCGGCGCAGTCGATGTGTCGGACATTGTGGCGGGCGACGGCATGGCGCTGATCGATTCGGTGCGCGCCGAACCTGGCGGGGTGAAGACGGCGGTCATTGACCTTGATCTGGCCAAGCGAAACGGCCAGGCGCTGCCGGTCAGGTTTTATCAGCGGGTGCAGGCCAGCAAGGACGGAACAACAGGGTCCATCCGCACAATCGTCCTAAACCGCAGCGACGGCGCGTCGCCGCCGTCTGACGCCGCCGCCTCTGAAATGCGCTTCACACGCTTTTTCAACTCCGCGCCCATGGCCATCGCCGCAGTGGACAGGGCCGGGCGGGTGCTGCGCACCAATGCACGTTTCCTCAAAACTTTCGCCGGCATTGTCGACAGGCAGGCGGTGGACCTGCATGTGAGGCTGGACTCGCTCATTCATGAGCGGGACCGCGCGCTTTTCAGTCAAAAGCTCGACATGGCCATGGCTGGCCAGGCCGACATCGCTCCGTTGGAGTCTGTCTTGCCAGGCGATGAGGCGCGGCATCTGAGAGTCTATTTCAATGCGGTTGCCGAAGGCGCCGAGGAAGCCGCCGATGAGGCGGCCTTTGTGTATGCCGTTGAAACCACCGAGCAAAAGGCGCTTGAAGGGCAGATGGCGCAGAGCCAGAAAATGCAGGCGGTCGGGCAGCTTGCCGGCGGCATCGCGCATGATTTCAACAATGTGCTGACCGCCGTCATCATGTCGTCGGACCTGCTTCTCGCGAACCATAATTCCGCCTCCGACCCGTCCTTCCAGGACATAATGAACATTAAACAGAACGCCAACCGCGCCGCCGCCCTGGTGCGCCAGCTCCTGGCCTTCTCGCGCAAGCAGACGCTGCGGCCCGAAGTATTGAGCCTGACCGACGTGCTGGCCGATCTGCGCATGCTGTTGACCCGGCTTGCCGGGCACAATGTGAAGCTCAAGCTTGACCATGGCCGCGATCTTTGGCCGATCCGCGCCGATGTCGGCCAATTGGAGCAGGTCATCGTCAATCTCATCGTCAATGCGCGTGACGCCATGACGGACGGGGGGGAAATCTCGGTGCGCAGCCGCAATCTGCCGCAGGCCGAGTGCGCCAATCTGGCATACCGCGAGCTTGTGCCGGCCGATTATGTGCTGATTGAAGTTGAGGACAATGGCAGCGGCATCCCCGCAGACATAAGAGAGAAAATTTTCGAGCCGTTCTTCACCACCAAGGAAGTGGGCAAGGGCACCGGACTTGGCCTGTCTATGGTTTATGGCATCGTCAAGCAGACCGGCGGCTTTATTTATGTCGAGTCTGAAGAAGGAAAGGGCACAGTTTTCCGCATCTTTCTGCCGCGCCACACGCCCTCCGCCAGCGCCGCTGCGATCGATACGGCAGCGGATGCGCGTCCGGTGCAAAAAGACCCGGAAAACGGCGCAGGTTCGGTCGCCCGCGATCTATCCGGCTCCGCCATTGTGCTCTTGGTGGAAGATGAGGATTCGGTGCGCATGGGAGGCGTGCGCGCGCTGCAGTCGCGCGGCTACACGGTGCATGAGGCGGCGAGCGGGGTCGAGGCGCTGGAAGTGCTGGAAGAGCTCGGCGGCAAGGTGGACATTATCGTCTCGGACGTCGTCATGCCGGAGATGGACGGGCCGACCCTATTGCGCGAACTGCGCAAGAAATACACAGACATCAAGTTCATCTTCGTCTCAGGCTATGCCGAGGATGCATTCGCCAAAAACCTCCCCGAGGACGCCAAGTTCGGCTTCCTGCCCAAGCCGTTTTCGCTGAAACAGCTGGCGAGCGCGGTCAAGGACATGCTCGACGGAAACATGAGCCAATAGTCAGTCTAAGAATTCGTAATACCGCCGGTTTCTTCCTCAAACTCATTCCGACTCTGGCCGACGATGAATTCACAAACCAAGTGCAACGCGGTTGAATTCGGTCAGGAAGGCTTCGACCGTGAATTTTTCATTGCTTTGGCCTACCGCGCGACGGTTTTGAAATTTGATGAGTTTCGCGGTAATTTCCGTAATTTAATTCGTAATTGTGCTGACGAGATTTTCAACGATTGGATTATCCGGGGCGAGGCATGAGATTTATGCCCCTCGGCGTCCAAAACTGCCACTGCGCTGAACAGGTCCTGGCGCTCTCGCAGCAATCACAGGCGCAGCATTGGCCCGCGATTGCGGAACACCTTCCGCATCATGGCTGCGGGCTTGTGGCTGTTTGCCGGCGCCGCCATGCATGAAACCGCCGAGGATCATGGCCGCGTTGAGGAACAGCACGATAATTGCCGAGATCGTGCGGCTTAGCATGTGATCAAGCTGATAATTGGTCGACACAATCCCCGAACTGGCAAACTCCACGTAGTAGACCTCGTCCGCCGAAAAATTGCCCAGGATCATAGTATGCAGGGAGTGACTGTCTTTCGGATTGGCGACCGCTGCGTATTCAAAGTCACAGGTGGTGACCATGAAACCGTTGTAGACTGTGCATTCCGGCCGCTCTGCATGATCATAGGCGGTGGAAACAGGCGCTTTGACTCCTTCGGCCAAGACGACAAAGTCTTTTCCCAAGCTGCTCAAAATGATGAAGTTGAAATAGACCAACAGCAGCGCAAACAGCGCCTTTATCAACCCGGACATTGCGAATTCCTGACTTTCCGTCTTTGACCGGTCTAACTTATCTGAGGATCACTAAACTTTTCGTTTTGGGAGACGCTTAATAATTTCCGTACGCGCGGGCAAAAGCTGTGGACTGCGCCCCATAAGTGAGACACGGAAATTTCGAAATTCGGTGACGCTTACCGAATTAATTTCACCGCTGCCTGCTTAATTCCGCAAGCGTCACCGCAGCTTCGATTCAAGCGATTTGCCCATTCTGTCCAACAAGCGGGCACCGGTTTTGAACTTTGGAAATTTCACCTTCCTTCAGCGCCTTGGCGGAAATTTTCGGACGCTGCTGCGCGTTTTGAAATGCCGCGTGTGGGCGCCGGACTTGGCGGGCGCTGATTGCTGGCGGCGCGGCGGGCGGCAAAACCGCCGCCGCCTGTGGACGATGGCCTTAACTATCGCATTGCTGCCGCATTTTGACTTATTCTTCGCTTACGATTCCGGCGAAAGCCAATAGATGGGGACCATCATGAAAAAGCAATTCGCACTTGCGGCGCTTGCAGCCGTTTATCTTGCAGGCTGCACAACCACAGACCCTTACACCGGGCAGCAGAAGGTTTCGAACACGGCAGGCGGCGCGGCGCTTGGGGCGCTTGCAGGCGCGGGCGTCGGGCTTCTGGCGGGCGGAGACGACCGCAAGAACGCCTTGATCGGCGCCGGCGTGGGGGCGCTGGTCGGCGGGGGAGTCGGCGTGTTTATGGACAATCAGGAAGCTGAACTGCGCGCCCAGCTGCAGGGAACCGGCGTTTCCGTCTCCCGGGTCGGTGACCAGATCATCCTGAACATGCCGTCCAACATCACTTTCGCGACGGATCAGGATCAGGTCAACACAGGCTTCTACCCGACGCTGAATTCAGTGGCGCTGGTGCTCAACAAGTACAAGCAGTCGCTGGTCGACATTTACGGCCATACAGATTCGCAAGGGCGGGACGATTACAATCTCGACCTGTCGCAGCGCCGCGCCCAGTCGGTGGCAAGCTATCTGTCGACACAGGGCGTGGACAGCCGCCGCTTTTATGTGCAGGGCGCAGGCGAGGGCCAGCCGGTCGCCAGCAACAACAATGAAGCCGGGCGGTCGCAGAACCGGCGCGTCGAGATCAAGATTTCGCCGCTGAGCTAAGCAGTCAGCGCCTTGGCACCCAAGCTGCCGCGTTTCACGCAGCTTGGGTGCGCTGATTTTTTCCTTAAGCGCGCTGTGCGCTGCGGCGGTGAAGAAGACTCCCAGCCTATTTCAAAACGAGTCCGGATTTCACCATGGACCTTTGGGGCCCCAAATCATGTGGAAGACCAATAGTTCAGGAGAAGCGGGGTAAGTGCAGAGCGCAGCTACTTCGAGTTGATGACCTTGCATCGCCCGCCGTCCTTGGGGCGCCGGATTTGATTACATTCGGCAACGGCCTTCTTTTCGGCCAACCGCTTGAGCGTTTGACCGGGGATGAAGCTGCATGATGTTGGATGGTGTCCCGGATTATTGCCTAAAGTAGTGGCGAAAGCTTTGTGGCCGGGCGCATCTTGGTAGCGTGCGTAGAGCTTCTGGCAATTGGTCAGCGCGAAGGCGTCGGTTGCCACAAAGGAAATTGCCACGGCAAATGCCATGGCAGCAGGATTAATGCGCATTCGATTGCCTCCGACCTCTGTGTTGCCATTTCTTAACGACACAGTCCCGGCGGCGCAAGCTGCAGTTCTGTTTTGATCCGCTTGCCGCAGAGGACAGCCGCTTAGGTAGAATGAGTCCGTTGGCGCGTCGCACCCTCGTCCACAGCATCGGCGGGTGTCAAACTGCGAGCGCTCCAGCGATGCGCGCGGCGAGGCGCGCATTGTTCTCCACCAAGGCGATATTGGCCGTCAGGCTCCGGCCTTTGGTCAGCTCAAGAATTTTCGACAGGAGAAACGGCGTAACGGCTTTGCCCGTGACGCCGTTTTCGTTTGCCGAAGCCAGCGCAGCTTCAATGAAAATCTTCATTTCAGAAGCGGGAATTTCATCGGCGGCCGGGATGGGGTTCGCCACCAGAATTCCGCCGCCTATGCCGAGCGCTTCGCGCCGCTTTTGAAAGATGGCAATATCCTCAGCTGTGTCCAGCCGCAGCGGCGACGGCAGATGTGAGCTTGCCGACCAGAAGGCGGGGAGCATGTGCTGACCAAAGGTGACGACCGGAACGCCTTTAGTTTCAAGCACTTCCAATGTTTTCTCAAGATCCAGAATCGCCTTGGCGCCCGCGCTGACGACGATGACCGGCGAGCGGGCGAACTCCTCCAGGTCGGCGGAAATGTCGAAGCTCTGCTCCGCCCCCCTGTGCACGCCGCCAATGCCGCCGGTGGCGAAGACTTTGATGCCGGCAAGTGCGGCGGCAAGCATGGTGGCGGCCACCGTCGTGCCGCCGGTGCGGCCAGCCTCGATTGCAAAGGCGAGGTCGGCACGGGAGAGTTTCATCGTTCCGGTTGCCTTGGCGAGACTTGCCAGTTCCGAGTCTGCGAGGCCGATTTTCAGGCGGCCTTCGAGCACGGCGATAGTTGCCGGCACCGCGCCCTCGCGCCGAATAATTGCTTCGACTTTCGATGCCATGTCCGCATTTGCCGGAAACGGCATGCCGTGGGTGATGATCGTGGATTCAAGCGCCACGACGGGCGCACCCTTGCTCAAAGCCTCGGAAACTTCGGCGGCCACATCCACAAAATCCGGCAGTTCAGGCATCGATCTGATCCTCTTGGCGTTCCATAATCTTCAGAAGCTCAGAAAAGCGCGGGCTTTTTTGGAGCTTGACGATGGCATTGCTGTTTTCGATGTTGGTGACGGCTGCGGCAATTCCGGCACGGACCGAGGCGGCAAATCCGTTTCCGCGCAGCATCATCGCCACCGTGACACCCGCAAGGGCGTCTCCCGCGCCGGTGACATCTGCAACCTGCGTCGGCGCAGGCGGCGTCAAGGATGAAACGCCTGCCCGCTCAAGCAGAAACACGTCCCCTGGACCATTGGTCAACACCGCGCGCTGCAACCCTGCATCCGCCAGCAGTGCCAAGATCTGCTCTGGGCGCATCTTTTCCTCAGTCTCAATGCCGGCCAAAGCACGTGCCTCGCGCATGTTCATGAACACACAATGCAGGCCGCCGAGAAGTCCACGAAGCCGCACAACCTTTGCCGGCGAAATCGCGATTATGAAAACGGGCTTCCCCAGCGAGAACGCCAACAGGCGGCGGATCAACTCGGCGGGCATGTTTGCATCGGCGAGGACCGCATCGCTTGCGGCGATGGCGTCGCGGGTCTTTCTGCGGGAAATCTGCCGGGGCAGGGCGGTTTCGTAGATCGACATGTCTGCGAGCGCCGTGATGACATCGCCGTTTTTGTCGAGGATAGCAGTGTAGGTGGCTGTGCGCCGGTCGAGGAATGTGGAGGACAGGTCCTCAAACCCGGCATCTTCAATGGCCCGCGTAACGGCCTCGCCCTGCGCATCGCCGCCCCGCGCGGACAGAAACTTGACGCGCAGGCCCATCTGCCGCGCCGCCGCCGCCGCATTGAACACGCCGCCGCCGATCTCTTCGCGCATTGTTCCCGGATTCGACGCGCCGGGCGCATGTTCGCCCGCGATCTGGCCGCGCCGGTCAGTGTGCGCGCCGCCGATGGCGAGGAGGGTGGATTGGTGTTTCATGGGCTTCTTTTAGCGGCTGAACGTCCGGAAACAAGAAGCGCGTTTGTTGGGAGCCGAAGCTATCCCCCTGAACAGCGATTCTGCGTCAGCTATTCTGCCACTGGCCGTCTGACCTACGCACGCACAAGGCGCAATTGACGAAACGAAAAAAGAACAAAATAAAATATGCTTCTAAAACAACAACAT
>CAWDIY010000012.1:0-81900 GCA_963802455.1 uncultured Alphaproteobacteria bacterium
TGAAGCAGGATGCCAGAACAGGAGCCGCAAAAAGCCGCCAAGAAGTCATGATTTGATCCTCCTTTGCCGTCGGTATTAAGCGCCGAATGCGGGCTTGCCGCAAGGGGAGGGCGGTTCATGACGGTCTGGTCCGGGCAATGCGGCTCATGTTACTTTGGCTAACCTTGGAGATGTGCAGAATGGCAAAGATCGTCTTCGCAATGAACCTGTCGCTGGACGGCTATGTCGACCACGAGCTTTTTGCGCCCGATCCGGCGCTCTTCCGCCACTGGATAGAGGCGGTGCGCGGCGCGGCGGCCAGCGTCTATGGAAGCCGCCTTTATGGGCTCATGCGCTACTGGGACGAAGACCATGCCGAATGGAGCCCGGACGAACGCGAGTTTGCGCAGGCCTGGCGGGCCGTGCCGAAATGGGTCGCCTCGCAATCGCTGAAGTCCGTTGGTCCAAACGCGACGCTTGTCGCAGGTGACATCGGGGCGGTGGTCAGCGGGTTGAAGGAAAAGCTCGACGGCGAGATTGATATTGGCGGACCTGTCCTGGCGCACAGCCTGGGCGAGCTTGGCCTCATTGACGAATACAGGCTCTACTATCACCCAGTCGTGCTCGGAAGCGGCACGCCGCTCTTCCCCGGCCCAAGTAAGCCGCTGCGTCTTGTGTCAAGCGAGCGGATTGGCGGCGAGGCGATAAGGCTGACCTATGTGCCTGCTTGAGCGCGCATTGACCCCTGCGCGCTGAGCTTATACGCTGTTCCGAATTCGCGGTTGCCGCGTCCGATGGAGGATGAGTTGACGGTCAAACGCATGGACAATATCGGTATCGTTGTCGAAGACATAGGATGCCGCGACATTGAATCTTTTCACCGAACTCGGCCTCAGCCTCGAAATGCGTGCGCCAATCGAGGGTGAGCTGGGCTGACCAGCGTCACTGGGCTGCGCAATATGCGCGTCGAAATTGCTATGATGCGCACGCCGGATGGCCACAGCCGGATCGAGTTGTCCCGGTTCCTCGCGCCGAAAGTGGCTGCAAGATCACCGCAGCGCGCCAGTGGACGCGCTGGGCTATTTGCGCGCCATGTTCACAGTGGAGGACATAGACGACACGCTCGCCAGGCTGATCAAACGCGGCGCGCAGCTTGTCGACAGCGTCGTTCGTTACGAAGATGCCTATCGGCTCTGCTACATCCGCGGCCCTGAGGGAATTATCATTGGGCTTGCGGAGGAGCTTGGGCGGTAGCCTCCCGAATATCTACTTCGTCTGTCCCTGCGCCGCCTTCACCGCAAACGCATAGCTGAACGCCACTTCCTCCAGCCGCGAAAACCGCCCAGACGCGCCGCCATGGCCGGAGGTCATGTGAACCTTGAAGAGGGCCGGATTGGCATCGGTTTTCATCTCCCGCAGCTTCGCCACCCATTTGGCCGGTTCCCAGTAGGTGACGCGCGGATCGGTCAGGCCGGCGACAGCCAGGATAGGCGGGTAGGGCTGCGCGGACACATTGTCATAGGGCGAATAGGACGCGATGTTCCTGTAGTCCGCTTCCGAGCTGATCGGATTGCCCCATTCCGGCCATTCGGGCGGGGTCAGCGGCAGCGTGTCGTCGAGCATGGTGTTGAGCACATCGACAAACGGCACTTCGGCGACGATGCCGGCGAAAAGCTCCGGCGCCATGTTGGCCGCCGCGCCCATCAGCATGCCGCCCGCCGAGCCGCCATGCGCGACGATCTTGCCCTTCGACGTGAAGCCCGCTTGAATCAAATGCTCAGCCGATGCGATGAAGTCTTTGAACGTGTTGACCTTCTTGCCCATCTTGCCGTCATCGTACCAGCGGTAGCCCCGGTCCTTGCCGCCCCTGATATGGGCGATGGCGTAGACAAAGCCCCGGTCGACCAGGCTGACAGGCAATTGGTGTTGAAGCTTGCCGGGATGGACATGCCGTAAGCGCCGTAGCCGTAGAGCAGGCAGGGGGCGGAGCCGTCGAGCGTCAGTGTCCTTGCGGTAGAGCAGCGACACCGGCACGCTCTCGCCATCATGCGCCGACGCCATGACGCGGCGCGTGACATAATTGGCGGCATCGTGGCCGCTCGGCACTTCCTGCGTCTTCAACAGCGTCCGCTCGCGGCTGCGCATATTGTAGTCGTAAAGCTGCGAGGGCGTCGTCATCGAGGAATAGGTGAAGCGGATGATGTCCGTGTCAAATTCAAACGAGCCGCCGAGGCCGAGCGAGAAGGCCTCCTCGTCAAACGCGATGGCATGCTCTTCGCCGGACGTGCGGTCGCGGATGACGATGCGCGGCAGGCCTTCCTCGCGCTCCAGCCGCACCAGAAAATCGCGGAACGCCATGACGGACAGGATCAGCCGACCCGGACACATGCGGCACTGTTTCGCGCCAGTTCTCCTTGCTGGGGGAAGTCACTGGCGCTTCCATGATCTTGAAGTCTTTCGCCCCATCCGCATTGGTCAGGATGAAGAAGACATCGCCGCCTTCATTGAGGTCATATTGAACCCCGGTCTCGCGCGCCGCGACCAGCATCGGCTCGGCGTCCGGCTGATTGGCGGGCAGGATCCGGTACTCGGTGGTTTCATGGTCATTGATGCCGATGAAGATGAAATCATTCAGCCGCGAGCCGCCGACATCCATGAAGAAGCCGGGGTCTTTCTCCTCATAGATCACGCGGTCCGGGCCGGACGCGCCCAAGGCGTGATATTTGATCGCGACGGGCCGGTGGTTGGCATCGAGCAGCGTGTAGAAAAAGCCGCTTGGCGCGCCGCATCCCATGTGCCGCCGCCCGTGTCGCTGATCACGTCGGCAAGGTCCGCGCCGCTCGCAAGGTCGCGCACTTTGATGGTGAAGAATTCCGAGCCATTGTCGTCATAGGACCAGAGCAGCCGCTTGTGGTCCGGCGAATGGCCGACGCCCGCGACGCGGAAATAATCATGCCCCGCCGCCTCCTTGTCGCCGTCAAGAATGAGTTCCTCCGCCCCGCCGGCGCGCGGCGTGCGCACATGCCGCGCATGCTGGCCGCCGATGACGAACGACGTGCCATAGGCGAACGGCCCGTCCTTCATCGGCACGGAGGAATCGTCCTCCTTGATGCGGCCTTTCATCTCGTCGAACAGTTGTCTTTTGAAGCTCAGCCGTGTCCGCCATCTGCGCCTGCTGATAGGCGTTTTCCGCCTCAAGATGGGCGCGGATATCAGGGTCGAGCAGGGATGTGTCGCGGAACACGTCCTGCCAATTGTCCGCCCGCAGCCAGGCGTAATCATCGGTGCGGGAAATGCCGTGGCGCACGTCGGTCAAAGGCTTCTTCGCCGCTTTGGGCGGGGCGAGGGCGGGGTCGAAGGCGAGTCATGGCTTTTCCAATGAATGGCACATGAATGCGGGACTCATGTGCGGTTCAGTCGAGACGAAGTAGGGTTTTGATCAGTGGAGCGCAATGCCAACGTGAAACACAAGGAAATGATCAAATGTCCAAACTGATGAAACTGGCCGCCGTCGCGCTCACCCTGACCGCGCTCGCCGCCCCCGCCCAAGCCTCCGCCTTCGCCGCCTGGCAGGTGACGAACGTGCCCTGGGGCGACTTGCTCAACGCCCGCAAATACCCGTCGCCGCAGTCGCAGAAACAGGCCGCCTATGCCAACGGCACCGTGCTTTCCATGACCGGCCCCTGCACAAACGGCGTCAACCTGCAGAACATTCAGACCATGCCGAAATGGAAACAGCGCGCGCTGTCAAAAACGCCTGGTGCCAGCTCTGGCATGATCCGAAGGGCAACGGCATGTTTGTGAAGGGCTGGGTGCGGATGAAGTTTATGCGGCCGTATTGATAAGACCCGCCGTTGATGGAAGTGTAAAGAAGTGTTATGCACTTTCAACTGTCAACAGGCGAGGAAAATCCGGTGAAACCCGCAGGTCAAATGACTTTGACCCTCACGCCTGAGCTGGAGAGTTTCGTGCGTGAGGAAGCGCGGCGCGGCGCTTTCGCCTCCAGCAGCGAATATGTGCGCGACATGCTGCGCGCGCGTTTTCGCGCGGAAAAGGACCGCGCCGAGAAGCTGAAAGCGCTTGACCAAGCACTCGCCAAAGGCATTGCCGACGCCAATGCCGGGCAAGTCGCGCCGCTGGAGACCGCGTTCAAACGGCTGCGTGAGGATCTGGGGCTGCCGGCGCAGAGCTCAACTGAATGAAGGTTGTCATCACCGAGGCCGCGTTCGCTGATCTGCTCGGCATTGGGCGTTTCATCATGCAGGACAGCCCGGTTCGGGCTGAGTTTTTTGTCACTGAACTCTTCGAAAGCTGTCAGAGGCTTGAAGCGATGCAGAAAATATATCCGGTCCTGCCGGGCCGCGAAGAGAGCGGGCCCGCCGCAATGTGCACGGAAATTATCTGATCTGCTTTCGAATTGGCGCCGAAGCTGTCGATGTGCTGCACGTTTTGCACGGGGCACAGGAATACGAACGGATATTGTTCGGCGAGTAGTGCGACAGACAAGGCGACCCTTCTTCACCCTTCTTTTTTCTCAAACCCCAGCGCCTGCCCGTTCATGCAATAGCGCAGCCCCGTCGGCTTCGGCCCGTCATTGAACACATGGCCCAGATGCGCGTCGCAGTCGGCGCAGCGGATTTCGGTGCGGGTGGATGAAGAATCCCCGGTCCACATGTTCCGAGACGGCGTCTTTTTCGACGGGCGCATAGAAACTCGGCCAGCCGGTGCCGGAATCGAACTTTGTGTCCGCGTCGAACAGCTCTTTGCCGCAGCAGATGCAGCTGTACATGCCCGTTCTCGTGATTGTCCCAGTTCGGCCCGGTGAAGGCGCGCTCGGTGCCGTGTTTGCGCGTGACGTGATATTGTTCCGGCGTCAGCTGTTCGCGCCATTCGGCATCGGTCTTGGTGATTTTGGCTGGCTCATGATGCGCCTGTCCCGGCATTTGCTGCGGCTGCGAAGGTAGGGCCGGCCAGGCTGCCCGCAAGCGTGCTGACCGGCGGGGCACGCGCGCGCGCCTTGGACGGCAGCTCAAGTTGTCACTTGTACTGCTTTGATACAGATGTGCTTCTCGATGCCCTTGGGTAAACCGTGTGTGAAAACGCGGAATACAACCGCCTGTCTGAAAAGTGCAGGCGGACAAGGTCTGCAGGCTCGGAAACTACAACTAAAGCCGCATCACTTTGCGTGTTAATCTGTTTTCATGCTGAACAAAACGACAAATATGTAGCATTTTTACATGAATTAATTTGACAAATGCCGCAAATACATAAAATAGACAGCCGCAGTTGATCCAGATTGCGCAGGGAAGCGTAAACACAGTCTGTAATCAGCTTGAAACAAGAAACGGTCCGCAATCAAAACAAGTGAGAAGAGAAATGACTGACTCAGCGCGCGATGCAAACGAAAGACATGAAATGCTGATGGAGCTGACGGCGGATGTCGTTGCTGCCTATGTGTCGAACAATTCTGTGCCTTTAGGCGACCTGCCGGCGTTGATCGGCAATGTCCATGCCGCCTTGGGCAAGATGGGCGAAATGGCCCAGCCGGTGCCGGTTGCTGAAAAGCAGAAGCCGGCCGTCAACCCGAAGAAGTCGGTGACCGACGCCTATATTATCTGCCTTGAGGACGGCAAGCGCTTCAAATCGCTGAAGCGCCACCTCATGACGCATTTCGGCCTGACGCCGGAACAGTACCGCGAGAAGTGGGAACTGGACGCGAGCTATCCGATGGTGGCGCCGAACTATGCCAAGGCCCGCTCCAACCTTGCCCGCACAATGGGCCTCGGCCGCAAGCGCAAAGCCGCCTGAGCTTCAACGTCGGAATGCTTCAAAACGGCGCTGCGGCGCCGTTTTTCGTTTGCGCCATGCCTGTCACCGCATCCAGCGCCCGCTTGATGGCGATGTGGCGGTTGAGGTCATAGCGGTGATGCCGCAAGAGGCCGCGCCGCCGCTCTTTGGCGATGCCGAGCCTGCAGCCGGCGCGCATACTGCGCCAGCTTCACCGGCCCGGCGCCGCCGAGCGCCTCCAGCCCCGGCGCGCCCGCCAGCTGCAGGCAGGCATTGATTCGCGAATTTTTCCGCCTCCTGCGCCCGGTTTTGCCGGAACGCTGCGGTTTCCCGCAATAGAATATGTCTGTTCATGATCTGTCTCCTGACCGGCAAAGTCTAAGGCCGAGCCGGAAACAGGGGGATAAAAAATCTCAAGAAAAAAAAAAATCACAATGAAATCAATGCGTTATAAATTATTCTCAAAAATTCTATCCCCCACCTTGCCGTTCAGGTTAAAAGAATTTATTCCTATGACCAGAAAGGGTCCTGCCGTGACGATGATGCAAGCAGAACGCGGCTGTGCGACAGAACAAAACAGAAACGAACCTGCCGCCGATCCTGCCGGGCGGCTGGTCCCGCGCGGCGGTCCGCGCCGCGACGAAGTGATGTGAAATCTGCGAGGCGATGCAGGACGTGCTGGCGGCCTGCTTCTCCGTCTCGGGCCGCGAGCTGCGGGCGCAGGGACGCGCCGCGCGGAAATCTGCCGCGTGCGCCAGATCGGCATGTATGTCGCCCATGTCATCGCCGGCCTGTCGATGATCGAGGTCGGGCATCGGCTTTCAGCGCGACCGCTCGACCGTGGCCCATGCCTGCCATCTGATCGAAGACCTGCGCGACGAGCCGGATTTCGAGCGCGTCATATTGATGATCGAGCGCATCGCCGAAGCCGCTTTCGCGCGCGGCGGGGGGCGCTGATCATGAAGGGCGAGGGCATGACACGGCCGGGCCACCGGCTTTGCAACAGTCATGGTGGAGGGCAGGGCGCAGACGGTGGCGCTGAACCTGGATGAATCGCCGCTCGCCTCCCTGATGCGGCGCAAGGGCAAGGACGGCGCGGCGTTGCTGTCCATTGACGAATATAACGCCGGCGAGCGCCTGCGCGCCGATTTCACCAGCGGCATGCTGATGCAGCGCGTCTCGGCCAACTGGAGCGCCGCCGTTTCAGGCGGCAGGCGCGGCGGCGGTGACGGCCTCGCCAACCTCACCGATCAGGCGCTCGCCGCCCGCCAGCGCCTCGACAAGGCGCTTGACGCGGTCGGCCCCGAGCTTTCCGGCGTGCTCACCGACATATGCTGTTATCTGAAAGGCGTCGAGCAGGTGGAGCTTGAGCGGCAATGGCCGCAGCGCTCCGCCAAGCTGATGCTGAAAGCCGCGCTCGCCAGGCTCGCCCGCCACTACAATCCCGCGCCGAAACAGGGGCCGGCGGCATCCGGCACTGGGGCGGGGAGGGCTACCGGCCGGAAATCAGGTGAGAGCGGCTCCGCCTTGCGCGCGAAGGCATTTTCCGCGACACTTAGCCCATGTCCCGGCTTGGCCCGCTTCTTTCCCTGCTCCTTGCCCTCGCGGCCTTCCCCGCCCGCGCCGAGCCGCTTTCGGCTCGGCCTGCCCATCGCCTGTTCGCTCGGTTCCGACTGCTGGATTCAGCAGTATCCCGCGCATGGCCAGGCTTCAGGCCAGGGCGCGCAGGACTACCGGTGCGGGCATGAGAGCTATGAAGGCCATGACGGCACGGATTTCCGCGTGCGGGACTTAGCCTCGCGCGCCGATGTGGTGGCGAGCGCCGCAGGGCGGGTCAAGGCGGCGCGCGACGGAGTTGAGGACCGTCTTGTCAGGGACGAGGCCGGCCGCGCGGCGGTGAAGGGCCGCGAATGCGGCAACGGCGTGGTGATTGACCATGGCGAAGGGTGGGAAACGCAATATTGCCATATGCGCAAAGGCTCGGTCACAGCAAAGCCGGGCGATGCCGTTGAGGCGGGCGCAAAGCTTGGCGAGGTCGGCGCCTCGGGCGAGGCGGGCTTTGCCCATGTGCACCTGACCGTGCGCCAAAACGGCAAGCCGCTCGACCCGTTTGACGGCGGTCCGGCTGTGGGCGCCGCCTGCGGCATTGAGGGAAGGCCGCTCTGGAGCGAAGAGGCCGCCGCCGCGCTCGCCAAAGACGGCAGCAGCGATCTGATCGAGGCCGGGTTCCATGACGGCAAGGTGGATCTCGCGGACCTTGAGACCGGCAAGGTCAGGGCGGGAAACCCCGCCAAAGACTGGCCCGCGCTTGTTGTCTATCTTTGGGCGATCAACCTTTCCAAGGGCGACACGATCACCGTGACGCTGAAAGGCCCGGACCGCGCCGATCTGTCCAATTCCGTCACGCTCGACCGCAGCAAGGCGCAATATCTCCTGTTCACCGGCAAACGCCGCCCGCCGGGGGGATGGAAGGCGGGGACGTATCAGGGGAGCGTGACGGTGACGCAGGGGGGCAAGGTGCGGATGGAGCGGAAATGGCGGGCGGAGGTGGAGTGAGGCGGACGAACGGAACGGAAGGCAGCGGACTCAGTAATGAGTGCACTGGACTGCACCCTAATTGTTAACGCCCGCCGCCGCTCTCGATAATCGCGCTGATGGCGTTTGTGTTGTCCATCAGCTTGCGCACCGCGAGGCGCGCGGCCTGCGGCTTTTGCAGGCGGATGCAGCGTTCGATGACATTGTGCAGGCTCTGCGCGTGATGCAGGTCTTTGGCCTCGCGGGTGACGAACAGGAACAGCTTGTCGAGGGCTGATTCAATCAGCACGCCAAGCGGAAAGAGCAGCTCGTTGCCGGACGCTTTCAGAATGGCGAGGTGGAAGCGCACGTCGGCCTCGGTGCGCTCCGGCAGGGACTGCGCTGTGGCCATGTCGGCGCAGGCGGCGCTGATGACGGCCATCTGCTCGACCGACCGGTGCTCCGCCGCCAGCGCCGCCGCTTCCGGCTCGATGATATAGCGCAGCTGGTGCAGCGCTTTGAGAAAGCCCCGCTGGTCCGGCCCCTGCGAGTACCATGTCAATATATCGCGGTCGAACAGGTTCCAGCGCTCGCGCGGCTCGACGCGGCTGCCGATTTTCGGGCGTGAGCTCAGAAGGTTTTTCGCCATCAGCATTTTCACAGCTTCGCGCACGGCGGAGCGCGAGACTTTGAAACTTGCGGCCCAAGCGGCTTCGTTGGGCAGCACCGCGCCGGGCGGATAATCGCCGCGCACAATCCTCATGCCAATTTCCTGCGCGATGGATTCATGGACGCTGCCGCCCATGCGGCGGCTGCCGCGCGCGGGCGCTGCGCCGGGTGGCGCGTCTTTGCGCAAAGGCTTTGCAGCCCGTGTTGTTCGTCTTTTCCATATGCCCCAGTCCGAGCTTATTCGCTCTGGCGGAAATTGCGCACCCGGTCGAACAGAACCGCCAGAAGAATCGCGCCGCCGATGAAGACGCCTTGCCAGAATGCGTTGATGCCGAGAAGACCCAGACTGTTGCGGATGATCTCAATCAGCGCCGCGCCAATCAGGGCGCCAATTGCCGTGCCGACGCCGCCCGCAAGGTTCGCCCCGCCGATGACGGCTGCGGCGATGACCTGCAGTTCGAGGCCGGTGCCGATGTTGGTGGTGATCGCGCCGAGCCAGCCGGTCTGGATAATGCCAGCGATGCCCGCTGAAAGCGCCGATATCATATAGACAGCCACTTTGATCTTGCGCACCGGAACGCCGGTCAGCGTCGCCGCGTGCTCATTGCCGCCGATGGCGTAGAGGTAGCGGCCAAACTTGGTCCAGCGCAGCACAAAGCCGGTGATAAGCGCCAGCACGATCATATAAATGACCGGATTGGCGATGCCGAAGAACCATGCGCCGCCGCCGAGCGCCAGAAGCTTTTCGTGGTCGGGGCCGAACTCAAAAACAACTGTGTTGCCCGATGCCACCATCGCAAGGCTGCGCCCAATTGACAGCATGCCGAGCGTCACAACGAATGGAGGAAAACCCAGATAGGCGATCAGAGCGCCATTGAACGCGCCGACCCCCAGCGCCGTGGCGATAGAGGCCAGAATGCCGATTTCGATGCCGTAGCCCGCATGCATGACCACGCCCAGCACCATCGAGCACAGACACAGGACCGAGCCGACCGACAGGTCGATGCCGCCGGTGATGATGACCAGCGTCATGCCGAGCGCGATGATCGCCACGAAAGTGACGTTGCGGGTGATGTTGTAGAGGTTCTTGGTAGTGGCAAAGGAGTCCGTCGCAAATGAGAGGAACAGGCAGGCGAGCACGACGGCGACGAACACCCAGAATGTCTGGCTGCCGAGTTTTTCGGCGAGCCAGGTCTGCTGTTTCTGTTCAATTGTTTTGTCGAGGAAAAGGGTCATGTCCGTCCTTGCTCATGCATGCTCAATCGCGCCGGTGATGAGGCCGGTGACTTCCTCTGGCGAACTTGCGGCTATTGTCTTGTCCGCGACTTTCCGGCCGCGCCGCAGCACGATGATGCGGTCGGCGACGGTGAAGACATCGGGCATGCGGTGGCTGATGAGAACCACGACAATGCCCTGATCGCGCAGCAGCTTGATGAGATTGAGCACTTCCGCGATTTGGCGCACCGAGATCGCCGCCGTCGGCTCGTCCATCAGCACTATTTTCGGATTTGACAGCCGCGTGCGGGCGATGGCGACGGCCTGGCGCTGGCCGCCGGACATCTGTTTCACCACATCGCGTGGACGCGTCTCGGATTTCAGCTCGGCGAAAATCTGTCCGGCGCGCTTGTACATGCCGGCATAGTCCAGCACCTTGAACGGGCCGGGACCGGCGCGCAGCTCGCGGCCGAGGAAGACGTTGGCAGCCGCAGTGAGATTATCGCACAGCGCCAGATCCTGATGGACGATCTCGATGCCGTGCTGGCGCGCTTCGACCGGCTTGTGAAGGATCAGCTCTTTGCCTTCCATGCGCATCGAGCCGTGGCTCGGGCGGAAATTGCCGGCGATCATCTTGACCAAAGTTGATTTGCCCGCGCCATTGTCGCCCATGAGGCCGATGACTTCGCCCGGCTCAAACGACAGCGACACGTCATTGACCGCCTGGATGGCGCCGAAGTTTTTGGAAATATTGCTGAGTTCGAAAATCGCCACCCATGCGCTCCCGGCCAAGGCTTTTTCAAGGATTAGACAAGCCCCGCAACGCCGTCAACCAACAGGGCTCTTATTTTCATTAAAATCGGTATTGTCTGATAAATAGCAATTGACGCGGCAAAATAGCCGTTATTAGATGCACTGGTTTTTCGCGGCAGGAGCGCCCCGCGCCTGTCAGTTTAACGGGAGAGAGAAAATGAAGAAAATGCTCATGCTCACCGCTGCGGTTCTGGCGCTCAGCGCCGGATCGGCGCTGGCGAAGAAGCAGCTCGTCATTGTCGTCAAAGGCCTCGATAACCCCTTCTTTGAGGCGATCAATCAGGGCTGCCAGAAGTGGAACAAGGAAAACGCCGATTCAGAATATGAGTGCTTCTACACCGGCCCGGCTTCCACATCGGACGAAGCCGGCGAGGCGCAGATCGTGCAGGACATGCTCGGCAAGGCCGACACCGTCGCCATGGCGATTTCTCCGTCCAATGCCAAGCTGATCGCACAGACGCTGAAAAACGCCAATCCGACCATTCCGATCATGACGCTGGACGCCGACCTTGCCAAGGAAGACTCGGCCCTGCGCAAGACCTATCTTGGCACCGACAATTATCTGATGGGTTTCAAGATCGGCGAGTATATCAAGAAGGCCAAGCCGAACGGCGGCACGGTCTGCACCATCCAGGGCAATCCCGGCGCTGACAACATCCTGCGCCGCGCCCAGGGCACGCGCGATGCGCTGAGCGGAGTAAAAGACCTTGCGGCGCTGGCCGGTGAAGGCGGATGGACCGAAGTCGCGGGCTGCCCGGTGTTCACCAATGATGACGGCGCCAAGGGCGTTCAGGCGATGACGGACATTCTCGCCGCCAATCCGAAACTCGACGCATTCGCCATCGAGGGCGGCTGGCCGCTGTTCGGCGCGCCGCAGCCGTACCGCGACTTGTTCAAGCCTTTGGCCGAGCGCATCGCCAGCAATGATTTCGTCATCTCCGCCGCCGACACGATCGGCGATGAAGTGGCGATCGCAGGCGAAGGGCTTGTGACGGCGTTGGTCGGTCAGCGCCCGTTTGAAATGGGTTACAAGGCCCCGACCGCGATGATCGCGCTGGTCAAGGGCGAGAAGGTGGACGATCCTATCTTCACCGGCCTTGACGAATGCACCAAGGACACCGTCTCGACCTGCATTCAAAAATAGCAACAACCCTGCGCCCCGGTTGCCACAGCGATCCGGGGCGTTTCTCTTTCGGCATTGAGGGGCGATGCACAGGTCCGGCGGCGAGGTTCCGTCATGACAGATTTGTTCAGTCTTGCAGGTGAAATTGCGCTGGTCACGGGCGCGGGCAGCGGCATCGGTCAGGCGATCGCCATCGGGCTTGCGGAGGCGGGCGCGGATGTGGCCTGTTTCGGGCACGAGTCCAAAGGCGGGCTTGAAGACACGGCGGCGCAAATCCGCAAGGTCGGCCGCAGATCAATCCTGTGCAGTGGCAATGTCACTTACGCCGCCGACATTGAAAGCGCGATTGAGAGGACGGGCGGCGAACTTGGCCCCTTGTCCATCGCCGTCAACAATGCGGGGATCGGCGGCGCGGGGGCGGCGGAGACGCTTAGCGTTGAAGATTGGGAACATCTTTATGAAGTCAATGTCACGGGCGTGTTCCGCTGCTGTCAGGCGGAGGCGGGCGTGATGATCCCGCGCGGGCGCGGCTCGATCATCAACATCGCGTCGATGTCGGGCACCATCGCCAACCGGGGCCTGAAGCAGGCGCACTATAATTCATCCAAGGCGGCGGTGATTCACATGACCAGAAGCTTGGCTGTGGAATGGGCGGCGCATGGCATCAGGGTCAACGCGATCTCGCCCGGATACACGCTGACGCCGATGAACAGGCGCGGCGCGGTGGCGGGGATGAACAAAACGTTCGCCCGCGACACGCCGATGGGAAGACTGGCGGAACCGGAGGAAATGGCGGGGCCGGCGGTCTTTCTGGCGAGCAGGGCGTCTTCATTCGTGACGGGGCTTGATTTGATCGCCGATGGCGGGTTTGTCTGTTGGTAGGAAAAAACTTGCGAGGAATTAGAATGCCGCTGCATCCAGCTCTCACTCCCGGCAGAGCAGCCGTCATCACCGGAGCCGCCAGCGGCATCGGGCTTGCAGTCGCCGAAAAGCTCGCCGCGCTTGGCATGAAAGTCTGCCTATCCGACATTGACGGAGCGGCGCTTCAGCTGGCGGCGGCAACGGTTTCCAAAACTGCGCGCACTGCTGGAAATGTCATCGTTGTTCCGGCGGATGTCAGCAAGGCGCAGGATGTCGAGAGGCTGAAGGACAGCGCCTATGCGGCTTTCGGGGAGGTTGCCTTCCTCATGAACAATGCCGGTATTGGGGGAAGCGGCGGCACTATATTTGGCGCGCCGGACCAGTGGCGGCGGATATTGGATGTGAACCTGTGGGGCGTCATCAACGGCGTGCAGGCATTTGCGCCCGCCATGCTGGCTCAGGGCACGGACTGCGCCATTGTCAACACCGGCTCCAAGCAGGGCATCACCTGCCCGCCCGGCGAGACGGCCTACAATGTGTCAAAGGCCGGGGTGAAGGTGGTGACTGAGGCGCTGGCGCATGAATTGCGGAACGCGCCAGGCGGCAGGGTCTCCGCGCATCTCCTTATTCCCGGCTTCACTTTCACCGGCTTGACGGGCGCGCAGGAGAAGCCGGAAGCAGCATGGGCGCCAGAGCAGGTGGCCGATTTCATGATTGAATCAATGTCGGCGGGCGATTTCTATATCCTGTGCCCAGACAACAGCGTGACGCGGCGCATGGACGAATTACGCATTGCGTGGGCTGCGGGCGACATTGTTGAAAACCGTCCGGCGCTGTCGCGCTGGCACAAGGATTATGAGGCGAAATTCGCCGAATATTTGAAGAGCGGGCTGGCGGGAAGCTGAAAGTCGGCCGTCAGTGCGTCGCCCGGCGCGCGCAGGCTGGGCCGGGGCCGCGCATATAGTGCAGTTCCGGATGATAGCTTGGCGCGACGAATTCCTTCGCCGCCCATGCGAATGCGCGCATACGCTTGAAAATTGTCATGGTCCTCAATGTCCCTGTCGCTCGGATGTCCCTTCCGATTGAAGATCACTTTACATGACAATCGTGAATCGACCGTGAACGGGCGGTTAACTGCGTGCGTTAAAGGCTTTTTTGTTCCGCGTGAACCTTTCAGCCGCCCTGCGCCACTCATTATCATCGGCAGCAGAGACTGCCGCTGTGAAACCAAAAACGGATGACATTATGAAAAAGCATTTCCTAACCGCAGCTATCGCCGCATTCGCCGCCATGTCCGCCTTCAGTGCCGCCGAGGCCGGCAATCTGAAGGCCTCAACCGCAAAGCCCCGTCCCGGCGCCTTTGCCGCCAATCCGGGCGGCGGACAAAGCAAGGGTCACACAGAGACCTGCAACAATGCAGCGTCCTGCAACCTCATGATCGCGTACTGCGACGGCAAAGGCAAATGGACTGAAACCGGCGACCCCGGCCCCGAAGGCCAGCCCGTCCAGGGCAAGTGCGAATATCCGTGAGATCTGTTCTGCACTGAAGCATCAAGCGCTTTCCTCGCAATGCGTTGGATGCTTCACGCATTGCCAATCAACACACCCGCCGCCAGCACCAGCGAGCCGCCGAGGATCACCTGCAGCGCGGCGCGCAGCCAGGGCGTTTCCATGTAGCGGTTCTGGATCCAGGTGATGGCGAAGAGTTCGACCACCACGACTATCCCGGCCAAGGTCGTCGCAGTCCAGAAATGCGGGATGAGATAAGGCAGCGCGTGGCCGAGGCCGCCGATTGCGGTCATGATGCCGGAGGCAAGTCCGCGCTTGACGGGCGAGCCGCGGCCGGAAATTTTGCCGTCATCATGCGCGGCCTCGGTGAAGCCCATCGAAATGCCGGCGCCGACCGATGCCGACAAGCCGACGAGGAAGGTCGTCCAAGTGTTCTGCGTGGCGAAGGCTGTGGCGAAAATCGGGGCGAGCGTCGAGACAGAGCCGTCCATCAGACCGGCGAGGCCCGGCTGCACATAAGTGAGGATGAACTGGCGGCGCTCGGTGGCGGCTTCCTCGATTTTGGCGTCATCGGTCACATGCTTGATGCCCAGCCGCTTGGCCAGCGACACATGCGCCTGTTCCGCCAGCGCCAGATCACCCAAGAGCTTGCGCGTGTCGGCGTCAGCGGCGCGGGCGGCGGCTTCGATATAGAAGCGCTGCGCCTGCCGCTCCATCATCTCCGCTGTGTCGCGGACTTTCTCGATGCCGAGCGGGCGCACCAGCCAGTCGGGGCGGCGCTCGATAATAGCCGCGCACATGCTCGCGCCGGATCAGCGGAATCACGTCGCCGAAGCGCTTCTTGTGCAGCGCGATCAGCCGGTTCCGGTGGCCGCTCTCCTCCTCCGCCATGTCCTCAAACACTTTGGCCGACTGCGGAAACTTCTCGCGCAGACCATCCGCATAGGCAAGGTAAATCCGCCCGTCATCCTCTTCGGACGAAATCGCCAGCGCCAGCATTTCCTGCTCAGACAGGTCGTCGAACGAACGGCGGGAGGGGCCGAAGAAACGGGAGAGCATCGGAAGAATCCTTGTTTGGAATTATTCTAAACTAGGAGCGGCATTGGAGATGGTCAAGTCGTGCGCCGGCGGGTTTGGAAAGATTATCCATTTTTTCGGCCGGAACATGAGCGTGCCGCCCTGCGGCGTCGGGTGGTCGGGTGAAAGTTCAATTTCCATCCGGTCACCGCCTGTCAGTTCAAGCTCGATATGGCGCGTGCCGGCGGTGCGGCGGCGGCCGATTATTCTTCCCTCGATGGCGGCGCTGGAGCCTTCGACCAACTCAATATCATAGGGGCGGAAATACAGGGTGCCCTCGCCCGCCGCCATGTCTTCAGTAGCTGTGTCAATCTGTGCGCCGCGGTAGCGCACCTGGCCTCCGCCGACTGTGACGGGAAGCCTGGAGGATTCGCCGATGAAGCCGAAGACGAAGGGAGAGCCGGGATGGTCATAAATCTCGTCCGGGGTGCCGACCTGCTCGATCTTGCCTTTGTTCATGACGACGACGCGGTCGGCCAGTTCCAGCGCTTCCTCTTGGTCATGTGTGACGAAGACCGTTGTATGGCCGGTCTTATTGTGTATCTCGCGAAGCCAGGAGCGCAGTTCGCGCCGCACCTGCGCGTCGAGCGCGCCGAACGGCTCGTCAAGCAGGAGCACTTTCGGCTCAATCGCCATGGCGCGGGCGAGCGCGACGCGCTGGCGCTGGCCGCCGGAGATCTGGTTTGGATAGCGGTTCTCAAGCCCCGGCAATTTCACCAAATCCAGAAGCTCGACAGCGCGGGCGCGGATTTCTTTTTTTGAAGGACGCACGGCGCCGGGGCGCACTTTTAGGCCAAAGCCGACATTGTCGGCGACTGTCATATGGCGGAAAAGCGCGTAGTGCTGAAACACGAAGCCGATATGGCGCTCCTGCACGCTCTTACGTGAAGCGTCCTCATCGCCGAAGAAAATCGCTCCCTCGGTGGGAAACTCAAGGCCCGCAATCAGGCGCAGCAGCGTGGTCTTGCCGGAGCCGGACGGGCCGAGCAGCGCGATCAGCTCGCCGGACTGAATATCGAGCGACACATCGTTGAGCGCGGCGAAATGCTCGAACTCTTTTCGGACGTTTTTGACTCGGACTTCCATCAAGCTTCCTAATGTTTGCGCAGCGCCGACAGCTCGTCGCTGTAGCGGATTTCAAGCAGCGTCTTCAGCGCCAGCGTCACCAGCGCCAATACGGCCAGCAGCGTTGCGACGGCGAAGGCGGCGACGAAATTGTATTCGTTGTAAAGGATTTCAATGTGCAGCGGCATTGTGTTGGTGAGGCCGCGGATATGGCCGGAGAGCACCGACACCGCGCCGAATTCGCCCATGGCGCGGGCATTGCACAGGAGCACGCCGTAGAGCAGACCCCATTTGATATTGGGCAGCGTCACCAGCCGGAACGTCTGCCAGCCGGACGCGCCGAGCGACAAAGCCGCCTCCTCGTCCGCCGTGCCCTGCTCCTGCATCAGCGGAATCAGCTCGCGCGCCACGAAGGGGAAGGTGACGAAGATGGTGGCGAGCACAATGCCGGGGACGGCGAAGATCACCTGCACGCCCCATGACCTGAACAGCGGACCGAGGAAGCTGGACGAGCTGAATAAAAGAACGAAGACAAGGCCGGAAATGACCGGCGAGACGGAGAAAGGAAGGTCGATCAGCGTGGTCAGGAAGGCCTTGCCCTTGAACTCATATTTGGCGATGGCCCAGGAGGCCGCGAGGCCGAAGATGAGATTGAGCGGCACGGCGATGGCGGCGACGAGCAGCGTCAGCTGAATGGCGGAAATGGCTTCGGGATCGGCGAGCGCGGAGAAAAATTCGCCCGGCCCTTTGCGCATCGCTTCGGTGAAGACGGCGATCAGGGGCAGGATCAGAAAGAAGGCCAGGTAGGCGAGAGCGACGCCGATGAGAATCAGCCGCCAGCGGTAGCTTTCCGTCGTGGCGCGGCGCGGCCGGATGAGCAGCGGCTGTTCATTGAGCTCACGCGCCATTGCCGTACCTCTTCCGGCTCCAGGCCTGAATCAGATTGATGACGAAAAGCATGGCAAACGAGATCACCAGCATGATCACGGCGATGGCGGTGGCACCGGCATAGTCGAACTCCTCGAGCTTGATGACGATCAACAGCGGAGCGATCTCGGTGACGTAGGGAATGTTGCCGGCGATGAATATCACCGAGCCGTACTCGCCGACGCCGCGCGCAAACGCCAGCGCGAAGCCGGTGAGAATCGCGGGAGCGAGACCCGGCAGCAAGACGCGGTAAATCGTCTGCCAGCGCGATGCGCCGAGCGTCGCCGAGGCCTCCTCCACCTCGCGGTCGATCTCCTCCATCACCGGCTGCACCGTGCGCACGATGAAGGGCAGTCCGACGAAAATCAGCGCAATTACGATGCCGACGGGGGTAAAGGCGATCTTGATATCGAATGCGTTTGCAGAAGCTGGCCGATCCAGCCGTTCGGCGCGTAGATCGCGGTCAGTGCAATGCCGGCGACGGCGGTTGGCAGGGCGAAGGGAAGGTCCACCACCGCGTCCAGAATTCGCTTGCCGGGAAAATTATAGCGCACCAGCACCCAGGCGACGATCACGCCGAAGACGACATTGACGAGGGCGGCGGCGAAGGCTGTGCCGAAGGAGACGATGAGCGCGTTGACGACGCGCTGGTCTGTCGCGACGCTGGCGAACTCATCCCAGCTGAGCGTGGCGGCGCTGAGCATCAGTCCGGCCAGCGGGATCAGCACGATCAGCGTCAGATAAGTCAGCGTATAACCGAGAGACAGGCCGAAGCCGGGCAAGGCGCTGGGCTTGCGAAAACTTGAGATTGGGTTTGCGGACCAGACGGTCATCTCATCCACCCGGCGCATAAAGCTGGTCGAACACGCCGCCCGGTCCGAAATGATAAGGCTGCGCCTTGGCCCAGCCGCCAAACATCGGATCGTCGATGGTCACCAGACTGAGCGCGGGCAGCGGCTCTGGCATCGACGAGATCCGGCAAAGCGGGGCGGAACTTGTGGCGCGCGATAATGTTCTGGCCTTCTTTGGAATAGAGATATTGCAGATAGGCTTCCGCCGCCTTGCGCGTGCCATGCGCATCGACATTGGCGTCAACGACGGCGACAGGGGGCTCGGCGAGAATGGAGATGGAAGGCAGCACGATTTCGAGGCCAGAATCCGGGAAGGCCTTTTGCAGAAGATAGGCCTCATTCTCCCACGAGATCAGAACATCGCCGATTTCGCGCTGGGCGAATGTCGTGGCGGATGCGCGGGCGCCGGCGTCCAGCACGCTGACATTGCCATAAAGCGCGGCGATGAAGGCCTTGATCTTCATCTCATCGCGCCGAATTCGTGGTGCGCCCAGGCCCAGGCCGCCAGATAATTCCAGCGCGCGCCGCCGGAGGTTTTCGGATTGGTGGTGACGACGCCGACGCCATCCGCCGCAAGGCCATCCCAGTCTTGAATGTGCTTCGGGTTTCCCTTGCGCACCACAAAGACAATCGTCGATGTGTAGGGAGTCGAATTGTGTGGAAGGCGTTTGCGCCAGTCCGGGCTGATCTTGCCGCTCTTTCTTGACGATGGCGTTGATGTCGCTTTCGAGCGCCAGCGTCACCACATCGGCGTCAAGCCCGTCGATCACCGCCCGCGCCTGTTTGCCGGAGCCGCCATGTGAGGCGAGGATTTTGATCTCTTCGCCGGTGTCGGCGCGCCACTTGTCGACAAACGCGCGGTCAAACTCGCGGAACAGCTCGCGCGTTGGGTCATAGGATACATTCAGTAACACAGTTTCGGCGCGGCCTTGCGCTGCCGGGAGCGCGGCGAAGGCGAAGATCAGCGCCGCCATGAGGCGGAAGTTGAACCGTTTCAGCATTCTGCGCCCAAATTTGCGTTGCGCCGAAACTAGCCTAACGCGGCCAAGAGGAAAGCTTTGCCGCGCCGCGCTTTTGTCCGGCACAGGAAATTCATTCCGCTTTGTGGCGCGGATGCGGAACAGGTTCTCACAATTTGTGTCGCTGCCGCCGCGCAAGTTCATTTGACATAAGGCTGGACCATGCATGCAAACCGGCGCGCTTCAAGCGGCGGCCTGTTCTTGAATGGCCTTTATCTCTGGACGCGTTGACAACCGCGCCCGCGACAAATCAAAGTTGATTTGCATGTTCAGCCAGAACTTGGCTTGGCTCACGCCGGCTGCTTCCAGTCTGAGCGCAAGTTCAGGGCTGACAGCCGCCTTGGCATTTAGGACGCGGGACAGCGCAGGCCGCGACATGCCCAGTCTTTCGGCAGCATCACTCACACTTAGTCCGAGCGGCTCGAATACGGCTTCTTTCAACACTGTTCCTGGATGGGCCGGGTTCTTCATCATGATTTTCTCCTAGTGATAGTCCAGATAATCGACAAGTTCGATGTCCTGCCCGTGAAAGCGAAATGTCACTCGCCAATTGCCATTTACCCAAACCGACCAATATCCTTGCAATTTTCCTTTGAGAGGATGCAGCTTGAAGGCGGGAAGCCTCAGATGTTCGGGCGTTTCCGCTGCATCCAGCGCGGTCAAAATCAATGTGAGCTTCGCCAGGTGTGAAACTCGAACGCCTCGCGCCGAGCCGTTTTGATAGAAGTCCTCAAGTCCTTTATGCCGAAAACTCACAATCATCCAATGCCTGTACCTCGTAACGGCACAAGGCACAAGATTTTGTTTGAATTTTTTGCCTCCCCTTGCAAATTGCCGCACGCCGCGCCAATTTGGCGAAACAGATCCGCCTCCCGAAAGTCCAATCATGCAAACCCGTAAACTCGGCCGCTCCGGCATTGACGTTTCGCTGATCTGCCTCGGCACCATGACCTGGGGCCAGCAGAACACCGAAGCCGAGGGCCATGAGCAGATGGACTACGCCGTCTCGCGCGGCGTGAATTTCTTCGACACCGCGGAGCTTTACGCCATTCCGCCAAAGCCGGAGACGCAGGGGCGGACCGAGGAAATCATCGGCACATGGTTTGCGGCGCGGAAGAACCGGGACAAGGTCATTCTTGCGACCAAGGTGGTTGGGCGCTCGGCGATGACTTGGTTCAGAGAAGACAAGTCGCCAAGTCGGCTTAACCGGGCGCAGATGAGCGAGGCGGTGAACAAGAGCCTGAAGCGGCTGAAAACCGACTATATCGACCTTTACCAGCTGCATTTTCCCGAGCGCCCGTGCCCTGGGGTTCGATCCCCACCGCCTATCACGCGAAAATGTATGAGACGCGGGAGGATGACACGAGCATTGAGGAACAGCTCGCCGTGCTGGCGGACTTTGTCAAAGAGGGCAAGGTGCGGGCCATCGGGCTTTCCAACGAAAGCCCTTGGGGCATGATGAAATTTGCCCACGCTTCGGAGAAACTGGGCCTGCCGCGCCCACAGTCCGTGCAGAACGCCTACTCTCTGGTCAACCGCACCTTCGAGGCGGGCGCGGCGGAAGTGTCGGTGCGCGAAGACATCTCGCTGCTTGCCTATTCGCCGCTGGCGCAGGGCTATCTTACGGCGAAATACCGCTATGGCGCGATGCCCGAAGGGGCGCGCAAGACATTGTTCCAGCGGCTGCAGCGGTATGAAACGCAGGGGGCGAATGTGGCTTATGAGGCCTATTTCGAGCTGGCGGCGGAGCTTGGCCTGTCGCCCGCGACGCTGGCGCTGGCTTTTGTCAATTCCCGTCCGTTCATGACTTCGAACATTATCGGCGCAACGACGATGGCGCAGCTGAAGGAATGTCTCGATTCCGCCGATGTGACCCTATCGGCGGAAGCGCTGAAGCGGATTGACGCGATCCATCATCTGCACATGAATCCGTGTCCGTGAGGGACGCGGCGCGCTTCAATGCCATTTGACACGCCCCCACCGGAACGTCATCCCGGAATTGCGAAGCAATATCCGGGACCCATGCCGGACACTCTCCGCTTGGAAAAAGGTGGACACTCTCGTTCTTCGCCAGAATGGGTCCCGGATATCGCTGCGCGATTCCGGGATGACGGCCAGCGGGGGTGAAGGGGGAAAACGGCGGGGGCAGCTAATGCGCCTCGTCCCAGTTCCGCGCCGCCCGCGCATCGACCCGCAGCGGCACGGCGAGATTGACCGCCGGGAAAGCCGCGCCTTCCATCACTTCTTTGATGACCGGTATCGCTGCTTCCACGTCCGCGTCTGCCGCTTCGAAGACCAGCTCGTCATGCACCTGCAAAAGCATGCGCACTGAAGTGAGCTTCTTCGCCGACAGCGCCGCTTCCATCCGCACCATCGCCCTTCGGATAATGTCCGCCGCCGAGCCTTGTATGGGCGCGTTGATCGAGGCGCGCTCGTTGAAGGCGCGGACCTGCGGGTTGGAGCTTTTGATCTCCGGGAAATGCGCGCGGCGGCCGAAGATGGTCTGGACGTAGCCCTTGTCGCGGCAGAAAGCCTTGGTCCCGTCCATATAGCCGCGGATGCCGGGGAAGCGCTCGAAATATTTCTTGATATAGGCCGACGCCTCTTCGCGCGGGATCGACAGCTGGTTGGCCAAGCCAAAGGCCGAGATGCCGTAGATGATGCCGAAATTGATCGCCTTGGCGCGGCGGCGCACGTCGGACGGCATGCCTTCGACCGGGACGCCGAACATTTCAGACGCGGTCATCGCATGGATGTCCACCCCGTCGGCGAAGGCCTGGCGCAGCTGCGGAATGTCGGCGACATGGGCGAGGACACGCAGCTCGATCTGAGAATAGTCTGCGGAGATGAGGAGATTGCCGGGCTCGGAAATGAAGGCCGTGCGGATTTTGCGGCCCTCGGCGGTGCGCACCGGGATATTCTGGATATTTGGATCGGACGAGGAGAGGCGGCCCGTTGTGGTGGAGGCCAGAGCGAAGCTCGTATGGACCCGCTTAGTGCGCGGGTTGACGTAGGACGGCAGCGAGTCCGTGTAGGTGCTTTTAAGCTTGGTCAGCTGGCGCCAGTCAACGATCTTGCGCGGCAATTCATGGCCTTCCGCAGCGAGGTCCTCCAGCACGTCGGCGGAAGTGGACCATTGGCCCGTGGCGGTTTTCTTCGCGCCGGGAAGCGACATTTTGCCAAAGAGGATGTCACCCAGCTGCTTGGGCGAGCCGAGATTGAACCTCTCGCCCGCCAGCTCGTAGACTTCGTGTTCCAGCGCGGCAGCGACTTTGAGCGAACTCGCCGGAAAGCCGGCTCAATATCTGCCGGTCGATGGCGATGCCATGCTCCTCCATGCGGGCGATGACATCGACCAGCGGCCGCTCCAGCCGCTCATAGACGCTGGTCATGCCCTCGGCGGCGAGGCGAGGCTTGAGGACGCGCCAGAGCCGCAGCGTCACATCGGCGTCCTCGGCGGCATAGGCGGTGGCCTCCACCAAAGGCACTTGGTCGAAAGTGACTTTGCCTTTTCCGGTTCCGGTCAGCGACTTGTAGGAGATCGGCTGGTGGCCGAGAAAGACTTCCGACAGCGCGTCCATGCCCTGGCCGGTGACGCCTGCATCGAGCGCGTACGACATCAGCATTGTGTCGTCAAAGGGCGCGACCGTGATGCCCAAGAGGTTGAACATGTGCCAGTCGAATTTGACGTTCTGGCCGATTTTCAGGACAGCCGGATGCTCCAGCATCGGCTTGAGAATTCGCAGCGCATCGGAGAGCTTAATCTGCCCCTCAATCAAGCCGCCGCCGAGCAGGTCGCCGTTGCCGGACCTGTGCAACAGAGGCACGTAGCAGGCTTTGCCAGGAGCTAAAGCGAGTGAGAAGCCGACCATGTCGGCCTGCATGACGTCGAGCGAGTTGGTTTCGGTGTCGAAGGCGACGATGCCGGTTTCGATGGCCTCGTCGCACCAGCGCTGCAGGGTTTCGAGGTCCTGGATGCAGGTGTAGGCGGTCGTGTCGATTTTGGCGGCGAGGGCTTCGGAGGCGCGGGATTTGGCGAGGGATTGCGGAGTGAGAGCGCCTTGCGTCCGCAGACTTCCCCCCTCTGCCCGCTGCGCGGGCGTCTCCCCCACAAGGGGGGAGATTGGGCGCCCAACCTCCCCCCTTGTGGGGGAGGGGCCGCGCTCTTGCGCGGCGGAGGGGGGAAGTCCGTCCCCCGCCCCCACATCCGGCCCATGCGCATCCCGCCCGCCTTCAACAACAACCGCCGCCGCCTCAACCGCCGACGCATCCGTGCCCGTCGCCTCCGCCACCCGCCGCGTCAGCGTGGTGAACTCCATGGCTTTCAGAAACGCCACCAGCTTCGGCCCGTTCGGCTTGTCCAGCGCCAGCGCCTCCAGTTGCACCTCCAGCGGCACATCCTGTTTCAGCGTCACCAGCTTTTTCGACAGATGGATTTTCTCGATATTGTCGAGAATGCCCTCCCGCCGCTTTTCCTGCTTGATCTCCCCGGCACGCGCCAGCAGCGTGTCGAGATCGCCATATTCCTCCAAAAGCGCCGCCGCCGTTTTCGGCCCGATGCCCGGCACGCCGGGGACATTGTCGGTGGAATCGCCGGTCAGCGACTGCAGGTCGATCATCTTCTCCGGCGGCACGCCCCATTTTTCGATCACGTCCGCAATGCCAAGCCGCTTGTCCTTCATCGTGTCGTAGAGCGTGACGCGCTCGCCGACGAGTTGCATCAGGTCCTTGTCGGAGGAGATGATCGTCACATCGCCGCCCGCCGCCAAGGCTTCGCGCGTGTAAGTCGCGATCAGGTCATCGGCCTCAAAGCCCTGCATCTCGATGCAGGGCAGATCAAAGGCGACGGTCGCCTGCCGGATCAGGCCGAACTGCGGCACAAGGTCCTCCGGCGGCGCGGTGCGGTTGGCCTTGTACTCGGGGTAAATCTCATTGCGGAAGGTCTTGGACGAATAGTCGAAGATCACCGCGAAATGCGTCGGCGTCACGCCAACCGACGTGTCGCGCGCCTCCAGCACCAGCTTCCAAAGCATGTTGCAAAAGCCCGACACCGCGCCAACGGGCGTGCCGTCGGACTTGCGCGTCAGGGGCGGCAGGGCGTGATAGGCGCGGAAAATATAGCCGGAGCCGTCGACGAGGAAGAGGTGATCACCTTGTTTCATGCAAGTGATTTAACCCTGCCTGGGAGCATCACGCAATCGTTACGAAACGTTAATCTTTAGTGTCCTTGAATCGCCATAATCGGAGAACCAAATAGATCAGATCGGCGTTTATAGCCGGTGTCCGGAACGGCACGTCCCCCGCCCGACCGGACATGCGGCAGTCCAACCCCCCTCTCCGGACTGCCGCGCAATTGGTAGAGAGTACCCCAGTGCCGCCATGGACCCCCCTCCTCCATGGCGGCCTTTTTTTTGGACGGTCAGAACTTGGATGCGTTTATCTCCGCTTCGCCGATAAGGTAGGCGCGGGACAGTATTGTGGAAGCAAGCGCAGTGTTGAAGAGGCCGAGCAGTGATCCGATCAATGCCAAGATCAGGGGCACAATATTTATCCCAATTGGTCCGCCAAAAATTCCAACATTGGCAGGGTCAAATTTCCCTGAAAGAAAGATCAACAGCGCGAAGCCCGCAACTAAAAGCGGTCCAAGGCAAAGGAAGAAACGCGCAGCGGAATAGCCGATAGTTTTTTTCCCGCGCGCCGTTGCACTTGCCAATCCGGAGTCGCCCCCGACCGCGACAGCGGGCAGCGCTGTCCCCCACATGGAAAGGACCAATCCATAGAGAATCAAAAAGATGATCGCGAACAATCCAACAAAGAGATTTTCGCGCTCTGCTGGAATTGGGAACAAAAATGTCAAAATAAAAGCAGGCACACCGGCCAGAGCCCACATGGCCAAGAGGCGCCAACCGTAGCCCCATAATATCGAACTGGGCGTGAAGACTGCAACCTTGAAGTCGGTCTTTATCACAGCCTGGTGGATGCAAATCGCCATCAAGCTGAACAGGATGAGTTGGCCTGCAGTTCCACCGGGCCCCACAAGCTCATCAAAAATTTGCAGCGCCACATTGGCCGCCAGAAACAAAAGGGTCATTTGGCGATTGAGCGACAAGGCGCGAAATGTCTCATCAAGCAGCCTCCGTGAAAACGTCATGATGAAATCTACCCCTGCGCGCAGCATGCGGAAAATGTCCAAATGCCCGCTGCATGTCAAGACTGCGCGATTTCGGATTTTCTCGGAAGAAGTCTGCGCTAGTGTCCCCAAATTGATTCGCAGGAATTGACATGAATCTGGAACCAGTTCTTTCCGCCCTTGACGCCGCTTCGGACGCGGCGCTGGAGCGGCTGTTTGCGCTGATGCGCATCCAATCGATTTCGACTGACCCCGCTTTTGCCAAAGAGTGCCGCAAAGCGGCGGAATGGCTTGTGGACGATCTCAAGAGCATCGGCTTCGACGCTTCCGTGCGCGACACGTCGGGCCATCCGATGGTCGTCGCCCATCATGACGGCGAGGGGCCGCATGTCCTGTTCTACGGCCATTACGACGTGCAGCCGGTTGATCCCCTGAACCTGTGGGACGGCGATCCGTTTGAGGCGCGGCTCAAGACACGCGCTGACGGATCGCAGGAAATTTTCGGGCGCGGCTCGGCGGACGACAAGGGCCAGCTGATGACCTTTGTCGAAGCCTGCCGTGCCTACAAGTCGGCGCATGGCAAACTGCCCTGCCGGGTCACTATTTTGTTTGAAGGCGAGGAGGAATCCGGCTCGCCGTCGCTGAAGCCGTTCCTCGCGGCTAATGCGGATGAGCTGAAAGCCGATGTGGCGCTGGTCTGCGACACCAATATGTGGGACCCGGAAACGCCTGCGATTTCCACCAGCCTGCGCGGCCTGATGGAGGAGGAGATCATCGTCACCGCCGCCTCGCGCGACCTGCATTCCGGCTATTATGGCGGCGCAGCGGCAAACCCTATCCATATCCTTGCGCGGATACTCGCCGATTTTCATGATTCGGACGGCAAGGTTTTGATTTCCGGCTTCTACGACGGCGTTGAGGAGACGCCGGGCGAAGTGCTGAAAATGTGGGAAGGGTTAGGGCTGACCAGTGAGAGCTTCCTTGGCTCCGTCGGCCTTGCGCATCCCGCCGGCGAAAAGGGCCGCTCAATTCTTGAGCTTGTCTGGGCGCGGCCGACATTTGAGGTCAACGGCATTTCCGGCGGCTATCAGGGCGAGGGATTCAAGACCGTCATCGCCGCGAAAGCCTCGGCAAAAATCTCCTGCCGCCTTGTGCACAAGCAGGATCCGGAGAAAATCCGTGCCGCATTCCGCGCAGTTTGTCCGGGCGCGCATTCCGGCGGACTGTTCTGTGGAGTTCATCAACCATGGCGGGGCGCCGGCGACGCAGCTGCCGTTTTCCTCGCCGCTCATCGACAAGGCCAAACAGGCGCTGTCGGACGAATGGCCGAAGCCGGCGGCGATGATCGGCATGGGCGGCTCAATCCCCATTGTCGGCGATTTCAAGCGTCTGCTCGGCATGCCGTCGCTGCTTGATCGGCTTCGGGCTGGGCGACGACAAGATACATTCGCCGAATGAAAAATATGACCTGACATCATTCCAGAAAGGCGCGCGCTCCTGGGCGCGCATCCTCGACGCTTTTGCGAAAGGCTGAGCCATGACAATCCGTTATCACAGGGGCGATTTGCCCAATCTCGATCATTACAATGTGGACGCGGTCGCCATCGACACGGAGACGCTGGGGCTTAAACCCCACCGCGACCGGCTCTGCGTCGTGCAGCTGTCGCCGGGCGACGGATCGGCCGATGTGGTGCAGATACCGAACGGCAAGGATCGCCGCGCCCAATCTGGCGAAGCTTTTGAAGAACAAAAAAATCACCAAGATTTTCCATTTCGGCCGCTTTGACCTGGCCGTCCTGTTCCATCATGTCGGCGCGATGCCCGAGCCGGTGTTCTGCACCAAGATCGCCTCGCGCCTGACGCGGACCTATACGGACCGGCACGGGCTGAAGGACATCTGCGCCGAACTGCTCGAGGTTAACCTGTCCAAGGTGCAACAGTCGTCAGACTGGGCCGCCGAAAAGCTGACGCAGGCGCAGCTCGAATATGCGGCCTCCGACGTTCTTTATCTGCACCGGCTGAAGGCCGAGCTGGAGAAGCGGCTGGCGCGCGAAGGGCGCACGGCGATGGCGGACGCCTGCTTCAAATTCCTGCCGACGCGGGCCAAGCTTGATCTGGCCGGCTGGGAGGAAGAGGATATTTTCGCGCACAGCTGAGCGCGATTTCTCCATATCCTGAACAGTGCATCAACCGCCCTGCGCCTTGGCGCGGCGCGGCGCAAGGCCCATATGCGGCGCACTGATTTCAACCGGAACGGAGCCTCCCATGCCCTCGAAGAAACCTCATATCGCCCTTATCATCGGCTCGACGCGCGCAACGCGCTTTGCGGACAAGCCCGCCCAGTGGATTCTCAAGCAGGCGCAGAAGCGTGACGACATGAGCGTCGAACTCGTTGATATCCGCGATTTCAACTTGCCCTTTTTCAACGAAATGGCCTCGAACCTGTGGATGCCAAGCCAGGACCCGAACGCGGTGAAATGGCAGAACAAGCTTGCTGGGTTTGATGGCTTTATTATTGTCACCTCGGAATATAACCGCTCAATTCCCGCCTCGCTCAAGAATGCCCTTGACCAAGCCTACAAGGAATGGGTCCGCAAGCCGATGGGCATTGTCGGCTACGGCTCGGTCGGCGCGGCGCGCGCGGTTGAGCATTTGCGCACCATCGCAGTCGAACTGCAGATGGTTCCGGTTCGCAACGGCGTGCATATTGGCGGCGGAGATTTCTTCAAGGTGCATCCGATGGGCGCCAATGCGCCGATTGAGGAGGTTGAGGCGAACCTTCTGCCTGCGGCAACCGCGCTTTTGGACGACATGGTCTGGTGGGCGAACGCCACAATGGCGGCGCGCGGCTGAACTTTCGTCAGGGCCGTGAAAACACCCAGAGCTGGGCAGGCGGAATGTTGCGCAGAACCATGCCGGCGCGCCTGACGTTGAAGCGTCCGGAGCCCGGCGGCACGGGTGATTTTGGACCGTAAGAAAACTGGATCAGCGGGCGCCCGCCTGGCAGAAGATCGAGCACGCCATTGACGAAGGCGATGCGGGCGGGAAGCGGGAAGTTCAGGAGCGGCAGGGCTGAGATGGCGCTGTCAAACTCGGAAGGCGATCCGGCGCCCAAAGACGCGGCAAGCTCAAACGCGTCGCCCTCAATGACATGAATTGAGGGAAACTTGGCCTTGAGATTCTTCGCGAATTCGTGGGAATATTCCAGCGACCAGAGCCGTTCCGGCGCCAGACCCGCTGCCAGAATAGCCTTGGTGATCGTGCCGGTTCCCGGGCCCAATTCCAGCACGGGAAGGCCGGAGGAAAGATCGATCACGCCGGCCATTTTACGCGCCATGGGAGCGCTGGTCGGCCAAACGGAGCCGACGGATTTCGGCTGGCGCAGCCAAGCTTTGAGAAAGCCGATCCCTTCCTTCAGGCCGGAGGCCTTTCCACCGGCTGGAACATGGGTCATGAAATCCTCCAAAGCGAGTCGCGCCGTTGAGGCGATAGACTCTGGCGCTTTGGCAGACAAGTCACGCGAATATTATTCGCTCAGGCCCTCAAAGAAGTCCTTCATGCGCGAGAAGAAGCCGTTCGACTGCGGATTGTTCTCCTTGGAGGAGATCTTTTCGAACTCCTCCAGCAATTCGCGCTGGCGCTTGTTGAGGTTGGTCGGCGTCTCGATGGCGATTTGAATGTAAAGATCGCCCATGTTCGGCTGGCGCAGAACGGGCATGCCCTTGCCCTTGAGGCGGAACTGCTTGCCGCTCTGCGTGCCGTCCGGCACTTTGACGCGGGTCTGCGTGCCGTCGAGCGTCGCCACCTCAAACTGGCCGCCAAGCGCGGCGGTGGCCATCGAGATAGGCACTTTGCAATAAAGGTCCGCGCCGTCGCGCTGGAAAAATTCATGCGGCTTGATCGAAAGGAAAATATATAGATCGCCCGCAGGCCCACCGCGCGAACCGGCCTCGCCTTCACCGGTCAGGCGTATTCTCGTGCCGTCCTCGATGCCCGCGGGAATGTTGACCGACAGCGCGCGCTCCTGCGTGGTGCGCCCGGCCCCGGCGCATTTGGGGCAGGGCGTCTTGATCACCTGGCCGCGGCCATTGCATGTTGGGCAGGTGCGCTCAATCGAGAAAAAGCCCTGTGCGGCGCGCACACGGCCGGCGCCGCCGCAGGTGGCGCAGGTCGTCGCCTGGGTGCCGGGCTTGGCGCCGGAGCCGGAACACTCGTCGCACGTGACGGCGGAGGGCACGCGTATCTGCGCGGTCTTGCCAGCATAGGCCTCTTCCAGCGAGACTTCCATATTGTAGCGCAGGTCCGCGCCGCGCTCGCGGCCGTTGGCGCCGCCGGAGCGGCGGCGTCCGCCCATCATCTCGCCGAAAATGTCTTCGAAAATATCGGCAAACCCGCCGCCGGCGAAACCGCCGCCATTGGCGCCGCCCATGCCGCCCTGCTCGAACGCCGCGTGGCCGAACCGGTCATAGGCGGCGCGCTTCTGCGGGTCTTTCAACGTCTCATAGGCTTCGCTCAATTGCTTGAACTTACCCTCGGCCGACGCATCGCCCTGATTGCGGTCGGGATGATACTTCATTGCAAGCTTGCGGTAAGCGGCCTTAAGCGCCGCATCATCCGCGCCTTTGGCGACACCAAGCGTTTCGTAAAAATCAGCTTTGGCCATGTTTTCCCGCAGCATGCAATGCGCTCCTTATATCAATCCCGGCGGCTGATTCCAGCCGCCGGGAAAAGTGCAGGGCGTTAGCCATATTCATCTGCGAAAACGCGCGTCAGGCCGACTTTTTCTTCTCGTCCTCGTCGTCGATTTCTTCAAAATCGGCGTCAACCACGTCGTCGTTCGAAGCATCCTTGGCTGCATCGGACGCAGCGTCGGCTTCAGCCTGCGCCGACTGGGCCTCGTACATGGCCTGACCAAGCTTCATCGACGCGTCCATCAGGACCTGCGTCTTTGCCTTGATGTCTTCCACGTCTTCACCCTCAGCGGCAGCCTTCAACCCGCTGATCGCATCAGAAATCGCGCTGCGGTCTGGCTCGCTGACCTTGTCGCCGAACTCCTTCAGCGACTTCTCGGAGGAGTGCACCAGCGCCTCGGCCTGATTGCGGGTTTCGACCAGCTCGCGGCGGAGTTTGTCGGAATCGGCGTTGGCTTCGGCGTCCTTGATCATCTTCTCGATGTCAGCGTCCGACAGGCCGCCGGAGGCCTGGATGCGGATCTGCTGCTCCTTGCCGGTGCCCTTGTCCTTGGCCGAAACCTGCACGATGCCGTTGGCGTCGATGTCGAACGTGACTTCGATCTGCGGCATGCCGCGCGGCGCCGGGGGAAGGCCGACAAGATCAAACTGGCCGAGCATCTTGTTGTCCGCCGCCATTTCGCGCTCGCCTTGGGAAACGCGGATGGTCACGGCCGACTGGCTGTCCTCGGCTGTGGAGAAGACCTGGCTCTTTTTGGTCGGGATCGTCGTGTTGCGGTCGATGAGGCGGGTGAACACGCCGCCAAGCGTCTCAATGCCGAGCGACAATGGCGTCACGTCGAGCAGGAGAACGTCCTTGACGTCGCCCTGCAAGACGCCGGCCTGAATGGCGGCGCCCATGGCGACCACTTCATCCGGGTTGACGCCCTTGTGCGGCTCCTTGCCGAAGAAGGCTTTCACGACTTCCTGGATTTTCGGCATGCGGGTCATGCCGCCGACCAGAACAACTTCGTCAATGTCAGACGCTTTGACGCCGGCGTCCTTCATCGCGGCCTTGCAGGGCTCGATGGTCTTCTGGACGAAATCATCGACCAGGCTCTCGAACTTGGCGCGCGTCAGCTTCAGCGTCAGATGCTTCGGACCGGACGCGTCGGCGGTGATGAAGGGCAGGTTGATTTCGGTCTGCGTCGCGGATGACAGCTCGATCTTGGCCTTTTCGGACGCTTCTTTCAGACGCTGCAAGGCAAGCTTGTCTTTGGTCAGGTCGATGCCCTGATCCTTTTTGAACTCGCCGGCCAGATACTGGACCAGACGGTTGTCAAAGTCCTCGCCGCCGAGGAACGTGTCGCCGTTCGTCGACTTCACTTCGAAGACGCCGTCGCCGATTTCCAGAATGGAAATGTCAAACGTGCCGCCGCCAAGGTCATAGACGGCGATCGTGCCGGCTGACTTCTTGTCGAGGCCATAGGCGAGCGCGGCGGCTGTCGGCTCGTTGATGATGCGCAGCACTTCAAGGCCGGCGATTTTGCCCGCATCCTTGGTGGCCTGACGCTGGGCGTCGTTGAAATAAGCGGGAACGGTGATGACGGCCTGATCGACAGTTTCGCCAAGATAGGCTTCCGCCGTCTCTTTCATCTTCTGCAGGATCATGGCTGAAACCTGCGAAGGCGAATATTTGTCCTTGTTGGGCTGCACCCAGGCGTCGCCATTGTCGGCCTTGACGATCTTGTAGGGAACGAGGCCCTTGTCCTTCTCGACCAGCGGGTCATTGTGGCGGCGGCCCATCAGGCGCTTGACGGCAAACAGCGTTCCTTCGGGATTGGTCACCGCCTGGCGCTTGGCGGGCTGGCCGACAAGGCGCTCGCCGTCGTCATTGAAGGCGACCATGGATGGCGTCGTGCGCGCGCCTTCGGCGTTTTCAATGACTTTCGGATTTTTGCCATCCATGATGGCGACGCAGGAATTTGTGGTGCCGAGGTCGATGCCAATGACTTTAGCCATGTTTTGTCTCTCCTTTTTGCAAGCTGCCTGAACCCAAAACGGCGTTCCGGAGGCGGCTCCAAATGTTATGTGTCAGAACTCTAATTCTAGCGCGAAACGGGCAGGTCGCTGTTGTGACCCGCAGGTGAATCGAACTGTTGCGGGTCATATAAGGAGGTCACGGCGGGCCTGCAAGGCGCGGCGGCGGGATTCTCAATGCCGAAATGATGTCAGCAGGGCGATAATTGGCATTTTGGGCGCAGGTTTCAACGGGCAAACCTGCCGCCAGAGACGAATGTCGTCCGGACTCCTAACCGGCGATGCGCCAAAGTTTGAGGGGTTTGTCCATTGTGCCTTGCACCGGCTCAAGCCAGTCAAAGGATTTTCCTGAAATCAACTGCGCCAGAAAGCCATTTGGAGCCTCGGCAGAGAGGCTGGATTCATCTGCCTCGGTTGGACAAATCGCCAGAATCGACACCTTGACCTTTTGCAAAATGGCGCGCGCTTCATCTGGCGTGCCTGTCATGGCGTTGATCCAGGCCAGATTTCCGTCAACATTGCGGTGGTAAGGACCGGCGATGACCCGGTGCGGCGTTGACAAGAGAAACAGCGGCCCAAGGTTGTTTGATCCGGCAATCGAGCCAGTTGGCTGGGCATTGAGGCTGGCTATTGACGCAGCAGATTCGCATTGCGCCGACGGACCCGGTTTGCCGGAGCCTATCAATGGGCCGGTCACGCCATTGCTGAACACAGCGATTGCGCCAATCATGACAATCTTCCAAACCATCTTGCAGCTCAGCAGCATCGCGCCCAGAAGCAGCACCGGCTTTTTCTGCCCATATTCATCTGCAAACCGCGTCACCATGATGGAAAGCGCCAACGCTGCGACAGGGACAGCATATTGCGTGCCGCGCATTTGAAAAAGCGCCACGGCACTTGTAACGGCAATGAATATCAGGAGCGGCGCGCAGACCGAACGAAGCTGCCCCTTGGCGATCAGCCAGATCGACGCCACGCCGGCGATCAAAGGCAAGACGTGCATATAAGGCAGCAGCCATGGGTCGGTCTTGGCAATTTGAAAGAAGCTCTGGGTCTCGATCACCAGGTCAAACCAGAAGTGCCGCAGTTTGGGGTCAAGCTCGGCGCCCGGCGCGCGCAGACAATCAGGAAAGAACAGCAAAGCCAATGCCGCAACGCCAAGGCCCGCAAGAAGCGGCGCGCTGACAAACGGCGCGGGGAGATATTTCCGAACCAGCGGATGCAGGCCGCCATAGAGCAAAAGCCCGCCGGCACCGGCGCAAAGCAATTGAAACGAGGAAAAAGAATCGCAGAATTTTGAATTGTAGTACTGTGGCCCGACGAGGACAAAAAACAGCGCTGTGATTGACAGCGCCAGCGCCAGCCCGAAGCCGCGCACGGGTTCGGCGAGATCTTCACCCTCTATCATCAGCCGCACCGCGATGGCGCAGGCGCCCGCAATCACGACCGGAATTGATTCCATGCCGACCGCCAGCATCAGACTCATGATGACGCCGGCTGCGGCGAGATCGAACTGTGGCCGCCGCGACGGCAGAAGCGCGACGATCAGCCAGATTGTCAAGGCAAGCTGAACGTTGTGATGATCGACGACGCCGCTGTCAAACACACCGGAGCCAGCCAGCGCAAAGCCGCCAATGACAAGTGCAGGCAGTATGTTTGACGATCCGCTGCCTCGTTTTACGCCTGCGAGCAGGCCTGCAAATGCCGCGACAAAGGTCAAAAATGGCCAAGTGATGGCCGCAAATTTTTCAGCGTCGCCGAGTCCAAGTGCGTTTCCAATCATGACAAGCGCGGCGATCGGCGCATCTATGAGGCGCGACCAGTGCATAAGCGTTCCCGGTTCGACACCCAGCCGGTACTGCATCAGATCGAACCAGTTTTGCCCAGCCAGAAAATCCCGGACATCAACCATGCGGACCATATCGTCGGTTCCGCGCAACAATGTTGACGCCTCAAAAGGTGACCGCTGCATCCAGCCGAGCAGTGTGAACATCGCAGCGGCGGCGAATGCCGCCAAACCGGTTTTGGCACCGGCCGGGAAGCTCCCGCTCGGGGCAGCAGATTGCACTAGGGTCATCGGTCACCTTTTTGGATCCGCCGCACATCTAATGGAGAACCTGCGAAAACATCGTTAATTATTGATAGCGCAGGAAAATTCCAGCGTTCATAACGTGGCCTAACGATGCTTTAACCTGCAGCAGGCAATAGTCTTTCCCGCGCCATCCATGAGAAAGCGGCGCTGCGTGTGATATCGGATTTTCTTATGTCGGACATGTTCACGAACTACAGCATTGCGATCCTGCTTCCCTGCTACAATGAGGAGCACACGATCGGCGATGTGGTGAAGCGCTTCAAAAGCGTGCTGCCGACCGCGCGCGTTGTGGTGTTCGACAATAATTCGAAGGACATGACGGCGCTGCGCGCGCGTCTTGCAGGCGCCGACGTGGTGCGCGAGAACCGGCAGGGCAAGGGCCATGTGGTGCGGCGCATGTTTGCCGACATTGACGCCGACATTTATCTGATGGCCGACGGCGACGGCACCTATGCGCCTGAGGATGCGCCGGACCTGATCCGCACTTTGCTGACAGAGCGCTCCGACATGGTGGTCGGCGTGCGCCGCGGCGTGACGGACGATGCCGGCCGGGCCGGCCATGCGTTCGGCAACAAGATTTTCAACAATCTCTACCAGTTCCTGTTTGGAAACGATTTCTCCGACATTTTCTCCGGTTACCGTGCTTTCACGCACCGGTTTGTGAAGAGCTTTCCGGCGGTGTCCGGCGGGTTTGAGATTGAAACTGAAATGTCAGTGCACGCTTCACAGCTCAAAATGCCAGTCAGCGAAATCGAGCTGGACTATGGAAGGCGGGTTGAAGGGTCGGAATCCAAGCTCTCGACATTTGGCGATGGTTACAAAATCCTCAGAATGTTTGCGCGGCTAATGAAAGAGACCCAGCCGCTTCGGTTTTTCGGCATAATCGCCTGCGTGACGGCCTGCGCTGGATTTGGCCTGATGCTGCCGGTTATCGTTGAATTTCTGCGCACCGGACTCGTGTTGAAAGTGCCGAGTTGGACCCTTGGCGTGTCACTGATGTCCATCTCGCTCTTGACATGGTTCACCGGCCTCATCCTCGACTCCGTGGCGCGCGGCCGGGCCGAGCAGAAGCGCATGGCGTATCTGGGCATTCCCGCGCGCCGCGGCCTGAGGCACGGCGCAGCAGTGGAAAACGAAAAACGCCGCACGGATTCGAAGCCGGTGCGCCGCGCTGCCTGAATTGCAATAAGCCAACTAACGGAAAGCATCATGAACCGAGAGACGACAAACCGCATCCGTTATGTGCTTGAGGACGTGGTGCCGCCCTTCCTGCGCGATTCCGGGCTGTTCCGCCGCGCGGCGAAGCTCGCCTGGGGCCCTCACATCGACAAGCTTGCGAAATTCCGCGAGCGCGCGCCGTTTCTGACCGCCGAGGAATACGAGCTTCTCTACCGCGAGCATCCGCGCGTGCACGAAGGCACTGACAATTCCGAAGCCTGCATTGCGAGAATCATCAAGGATGCACGCGGCGGCAGCGTCTGCGATGTCGGCTGCGGGACGGGCGTTCTGCTGACCCGCATCAAAGAGGCGCGGCCCGAACTGACGCGGATGACCGGGGTGGACTTTGTCGTCGATGACGCGGCGGCGCTGCACGGCATCGACTATGTGGCGGCGAAGATCGAGGCGCTGCCGTTTGAGGACGGCGCGTTCGACACTGTGATCTGCACGCATGTGATCGAGCATGTTCTCGAATACCGGCAGGCAATCGCAGAACTGCGGCGCATCGCCAAGAAACGCGTCATCATCATCGTGCCGCGGGAGCGCGAATACCGCTATTCATTCAATCCGCATTTCAACTTCTTCCCCTATACCCATTCATTCCTGCGGGCTGTGCATCCCGTGCCGCCTGTTTATGAATGCGTCGATATCGGGCGCGATATTTACTATTGCGAAGACAGGCAGAGCCCGTCCTGATGCTGGCGGCGCTGCCATGGCCTGTGCTGGCCGGGCTTGTCCTGACGCCTGTGATGATTGCGGCGGGACAGGTCCTGTTCAAGCTGGCCAGCGCGCGCACCGGCGCGGCTGACCTTTCCGGGCTGCTCGGCCTTGCCGCCAATCCATATCTGCTGGCCGCGCTGGGGATTTACGGGCTGGGCACAGTAATCTGGGTCTATGTGCTGAAGAGCGTGCCGCTCAACTTTGCCTATCCGTTTATGGCGCTGACATTCTGCGTCGTGCCGCTGCTGGCATGGCAGTTTCTCAGCGAGCCGCTTTCCTGGAAAATCGCCTTGGGCGCCGCCTTGATCATGGCGGGATTGCTGGTTATCGCGCGGTAGGAGATCATGCCATGCAGCGAAGATTGACCGCAGCGGTCACGCTCTTTCTCTTCGCCCCGCCTGCGCAGGCCTATTCGGACGCCGAAGCCAAGGCCTTCATCAAGGCCGACAAGAATGGCGACGATCAGATCGACCGCAGGGAATTTCGCGTCCTGATCGACGAAATGGCCGCCATCGGCGCTGAGAAGGCGATCAGCGTCAAACGCTGGGGCGTCTATGGCATGGGTTTCAGCAGGGCCGATGCAAATGGCGACGGGGTGATTTCGATCCCGGAATTGAAGGCGCAGAAATAGGGTGATGGATTTCGATGACATCATCAGAATTGGTGATTGCAGCAGGCTCGAAACCCTGTAGCTTTCTGCTGAGGCGCAACCGGATTTTCTGCGATTGGCCGCAAAACGGCTGGCCGGCCGAAAGAGGAATTTAGTCAATGACTGATTCAAAGCCAGCATTCATCGTGACGCCGGAACAAGGCGCCGTCTTCAACATCGGCGCACACACGGTCACCGAAAAAATCACCTGCGAACAAAGCGGCGGCGACTATTACGTCATCCAGCAAGTGTCGCCGCCGGGCAGTTTTGTACCGCCGCACGTCCACAGCCTTGAAGACGAAATCGCGTTCATTGATGAAGGCGAGTTCGAAATATTCCTCGGCGGCAAGACCAGCCACGCAGGCCCCGGCGCAACGCTGCATTTTGCGCGGGGCACATATCACGGGTTCACGATTGTCGGGGAGCGTCCGGGAAAGTCCACTTGGGTCATCACGCCGGGAACAAACTTTCAGACCTTCTTCCGCGAGGTTGCGGCCTTTCCGCCGGGGCCGCCAGATTTTGCAAGGCTCGACGCGCTGCATTCGAAACACGGCATGATCATGCCGCCTCCAGCCTGAGGCCCGCGCGCGCTCACCACGGGACGAGCGTCAATTGCGGCCAAAGCTTCATCTGCCGCTCTGCCTTGGCGCGATGAGTCGCTTTGTTATCAAGCGCGTGGTTCGGCGTGATGCGGAATGAGAAAATGTCGTTCAAGGCCGAAGGGCGCGTGAAGGAGCAGTCGCGCCGTCAGGCTCCAGCTTGACGCCGACCGCGTGGGTCTTTGATGCAAAATACAACACGCCTTCCTTGCCCGATGTCAGCTTTGGATAGGGCGCGCCGAAACGCTGTTCGAACCAGAGATGCACGCGCGCCTGATTGCGGATTTCGACGGGGACGGCAAGGCCTGCAAACGCCGCTTCACCGCGCTTGATGACGGCGTCCTCGGCCTCATAGGAATGATCCGCAATCATCGAAATAGAACAGGTCAATGTCCTTGATGCCATAGCCCGAGGGCTTGCCGGTCAGATGATTCCAGACGGAGTTGTAGAGCATGCCTGACACAAGCCACCAGTCCGGCAGATCCATATCCCGCGCCCGCTCAAGCGCCTCGCGCACCAGCGGGTCGCGCCAGATGATTTCGAGAAACGCCGCTTCTTGGGCTTCCGGCGGAAGACCGGCATATCTGAGATGGGGGCAGTGCGCGCCGGTCAGCCGACCTTCTCCCAATTCCCGGATTTGCCCGCCGCGAAAATCGCGTCAATCAGGAGCTGGTTTTTCTTCGAGCTTTCCAGCGTGAAATAATGCTCCTTCGCCCCGCCTGCGACTCGGGCGAAGGCCTCGACCTCGAGCTTGTACTGATTGACGCCCGGATAGCGGAAGGTCTCCGCGCCGTCATGCTTCTGATTGTGCAGGATCACCGTGTCATGCGCGTAAAGCCCCGCATTGAACGGGGCAGAGCGACTTCGATGAAACCCTTGTCGCCATGGAACACCATCAGCTGGCGGTTGGCCAATTGGGTGGAGAGATAGAAGGACAATTCAAACGCGCCGAAATCGGCACGGATCGAGGAAAACACATCGGTCTTGAACACCGGATCAAAATCCACCCGCGCCGAGACGCGCTGCGGCTCCGCGCCGGTGGCGAAACGCGTGGTCACCGTCGGATAGACGCCAATGTCCGGCAGCGCCCCGCCGCCGAGCGCGGCGATGTTGCGCATATTGTTCGGGTCCTTGAGAAAATAAGTGAACGCGCCCTGCACATGGCGCAGCGTGCCGATGGCGCCATCGGCGATGAGGTCGCGGACCTTGCGCCATTGCGGATGGTAGGTGACCATGAAGGCTTCAGACACGAGAAGGTTCGTGCCCTTCTGCGCGGCGATGACATCGTCAATCTCCGACGCCTTCAGCGCCATCGGCTTTTCGACCAGCACATGCTTGCCCGCCGCAATCGCCTTCAGCGTCCATTCGATATGTTGCGAGGTCGGCAGCGGGATGTAAACGCCGTCAATGTCCTTGTCGGCGAGAAGCGCCTCATAGGAGCCATAGGCTTTCAGCGCGCCAAACCGCGTCGCCATCGCCTGCGCCTTGGCGAGATCGCGGCTGGCGAGTCCGGCGAGAATGCCATTGTCGGAGGTGACGATGGCGGGGATCAGATGTTCCCAGCCGATTTTTGCGGTTGATAAGACGCCCCAGCGGAACATGGATGGACTCCTGAGATACATTGTCGTTGGCAGCTATCGTTCTTTGCCAGTCAGAACACAAGCGACTGCCCGCCGCATTCGGATTTTGATTGTAATTTACTGTATTTGTGGCATTCTTCAACCAAAGTGGGGTTGATGCGAGGCAAAGATGCTTCAACAGCTGCTGACACGGATTCCGAATTGGGCATTGAATACCGCCTTTTTCGTCATCCTCATTTTGTTTGTCTTTCTTGCTTTGTCGCCGACGATGGTTTTCGGCAAGATCGATTGCAAGCTTTTTGACGACAGGCGTTGCCCGCGTCTTTCAATCAACGTCAATGTTGGAGGCCGAGATGTGCGCACGCTTGTGGCAGACGGCACCGGCACGTTCTTCATTCCAGTCGTTTCAAAGCTGACCGGCGTGACTGCCGATCTCTACTATGCGGAAGGAACGTCTGTGGATATCCCGTTTGGCGAGCAGATTGAATTTGATTTGCCTTCTATCTGGGGCGAACGCGAGTTCCGAGTCAAAGTCCGGGCAAAATCTGCTTCCGAATTCGAAGAGTATGAATTGAAGCGCCGTGGCGGTAACTGGCTTTTTGTCGCCATTGATATGATTGCAGGCATCGGCCAATCCAACGCGCAGGAACTCAAGAGCTTTGACAGTGAGCTGTCGACCGATGATTTTGTGGTTGCTGGACGCTCGCGGGGCTCAAAAATTACCGCTGAGCGCGGTGCAAGAATTGATGCCGTTGTAATTGAGGCTATTGTCCGAGCCACAGGCCAATCGGCGACGGAAGCCGCCCACTATGACCTGCGCAAACTGTCTATAGACGAAATCGAAATGTTTAACAGCGTCGTCGCCATAGAGCTCAAATCCACAATCCAACCGGAGCACTGGGGATTTGTGACTTCAGCTAAAGACGCAGCAAACTATCTGAAGTCTGTCGAAGAACTGGGCATCGAAGGAATGGCGACCAAACCTTGGTCGAAAATACAACGAGAACAAGGCCTGAAGGGCAATAAGCTCATATTTTCTGCAAGCCCGGACAAACTATCTGTTGGAGAGCGTTAACCCGCCCTACCCCCTTAACACCCCACCCGTCGCCCTGCCCACGCTCTCGACAATCCGCCTGCCCAGCGCCTCGATCTCCGCCTCATCCAGCGTCTTTTCCATCGGCTGGATGGTGACCTCGATGGCGATGGACTTTTTGCCTTCGCCCAGTGCCGCGCCCTCGAAATGATCGAAAACAGTGAGCGCCGTGATCAGCTTCTTGTCCGCAGACCCAGCGGCCTTCAGGATGGCCTGCGCATCGGTCTTTTTGTCTACGACAAAGGCGAAGTCGCGCTTCAGGGCCTGGAAGCGGAGAAAGCTCCAGTTTCGGCTTGGTGCGCACGGTCTTGGCCTTGGGCTCCGGCACAGCGTCAATGAAGACTTCGAAGCCGGCAAGCGGGCCGGAGACATCCATGGTTTCCAATGTTTTTGGATGGAATTCGCCGAAAGTGGCGAGGATGTTTTTTGGGCCGAGCTTGATGGTGCCGCAGCGGCCTGGATGATACCAGGACGGGCCGCCCGCCTCGATCTGCACCTTGTCTGCTGACAGGCCGCAGGCTTCGAGCACGGCGAGCGCGTCAGCCTTGGCGTCGAACACCGAGACGGAACCGGCATTGCCGGACCATGAGCGGCCCTGCGCATGCGCCTTCGCCGTGCCGCGCCGCACGCCGCCGGCGACGCGGCGCTGGCCCTGCGGCGTGTCGTCTTCGTAGGTTCCCGAAACTTCAAACAGGGCGGCGTCGCCATATCCCCTGTCGGCGTTGCGCTGCGCGGCGAGCATGAGGCCCGGCAGCAGCGAGGGGCGCATGTCGGACATGTCGGCGGCGATGGGGTTGGCCAAGTTTGCGTTCCGACGTGCCGCCGCCGAACGCCAACGCGTGCTTCTCCGCGATGAAGGACCAGTTCAGCGCCTCCATCATGCCGCGCGACGCAAGCGTGCGCTTGGCGAGGCGGGTGCGGATTTGCAGCGCCGTGAGGATGCGGCCATTGATGGCGGTCAGCTTTTCGAGCGGCTGCGGCGTGATGTTGTTGACGCCATGCATGCGCATGACTTCCTCGACAAGATCGGCCTTGCCATCGACATCCGGACGCCAGCTTGGGACGGAGACGTTGACCACCGCGCCGCTGCCGGAAACGCCGAAGCCGAGGCGGGTTAGGATGCTGAGGGACTCGGCAGCGGCGACATCTTCGCCCGTCAGGCGTTTGACTTCAGAAACCGGGAAAACAACAGCTTTCGCCGCCGCCTTTGTGTAACCCGTGACTGACGCTTCCGACGCCTCGCCTCCGCACAGGTCAATGACCATTTTGCGTCGCGAGGTCGAGACCGGGGATCATGAATTCCGGGTCCACACCGCGCTCGAAACGGTAGCGGGCGTCGGTGATGATGCCGAGCGCGCGGCCCGTGCGGGCGATGTTCAAGGGCTCCCACAAAGCGGATTCGATCAAAACATCCGTTGTGTTTTCATCACAGCCCGAATGTTCACCACCCATGACGCCGGCGATGGATTCAACGCCCTTGTCATCGGCGATCACGCACATGTCGCCGCGCGGCGCATAGGTCTTGCCGTCGAGCGCCAGAATCTCGTCGCCGTCGCGGGCGCGGCGGATGACGAGATTGCCGGCAACTTTCTTGGCATCAAACACATGCAGCGGGCGGCCATGGTCAAAGGTGATGTAATTGGTGATGTCCACCAGCGCGTTGATCGGGCGCAGACCAATCGCCTTCAGCCGGTTCTGCATCCATTTCGGCGACGGCCCGTTGGTGATGCCGCGCACGAGGCGCAGCGCGAAACCGGGGCAGAGATCATCCGCTTCGATTGTCACGTTAACCGGGCAGGCGCCATTGCCTGCAATCGGCGCAATCGGATTGGACTTGAACGTCCCCATTCCCGACGCGGCGAGATCGCGGGCGATGCCGTGGATCGATGTGCAGTCCGGACGGTTGGGCGTCAGATTGATGTCGATGACCGGGTCATCCAAATGTGCATAGGCGGCGAAGCTCGTGCCGACCGGCGCATCGGCAGGCAGGTCGATGATGCCGTCATGCGAATCCGACAGTTCCAGCTCGCGCTCCGAGCACATCATGCCGCGCGATTCGACGCCGCGTATATTGCCGACGGCGAGCGTTGTGTCGATTCCCGGCACATAATCGCCCGGCAGGCCAAGCACGCCGACCAGCCCCGCCCGCGCATTCGGCGCGCCGCAGACCACTTGAATGGGCTTGCCGGAGCCGTTGTCCACGGTCAGCACCTGCAGCTTGTCAGCATTGGGATGCCGCTCGGCGGTCAGCACCTTGGCGATGGTGAACGGCTTGAAGGCGGCCTTGTCATCGACGGATTCGACCTCAAGCCCGATCTGCGTCAGCCGCTCGCAGATGGCGTCGAGCGGAGCGTCGGTGTCGAGATGGTCTTTGAGCCAGGAGAGGGTGAATTTCACGTATGATTTCCTCTAGATGCCAGATGCGCACGCAATACATCATTGACGCGGCTTTGCCAGCCGGGGCCGGTATTACGAAAATGCCGGACAATGTCCGCGTCGAGCCGCATGCCAACGCGCTCCTTGACCGGCGACTTCTGCGGCCCGCGCGCGCCGCGGATGCGCTCGAAGGCTTCGACGATGTGGGGAATGACTTCCATCGACGGGCGGAAGTGTTTGAAATCCTCCTCCGTCAACTCGCGGACTTCACCATCCGCGTCAGTCAGCGGCGGAAGGCGAGTCGGAAGAGTCCCGATATCTTTTCTGTTCACGTTCATTGGCTTTCCTCAAAGATATGATGCGAAATTTGTTGTCCCTTGTGGTCCAGCAAAGCACGCAAAGCCTGTCGTCAAGATAACCGGTTGAGACAAAGCGCGGCTCGCCATAAGCGAGGCGATTGTCTTGTGCCGTGTATTGCCGCTCAAATCGGAAACGAACGACATCCGCAAAATCCAGCCCACGCTCCCGCAGTGTGTCTTGGCGTTTGGCTTCGTCCCATTCGAGTTCCATGCGTTGTATCACAATCATTTAATTGTGGCCACAAATAAATCAAGGCCTCAAGCTGCCCACCTGTGGGTGGGTGATGTGAGTGACGTTGTTCATCACCTGATCAAGCCGCCCTGCTCGGCAGCTTGGCACCGGGCGCTTTCCATCCAAGAAGCAAAGCCTTCACCGAAACGCCCTCGTCCAGCGCCGGCCACCAGACGCCGCTGAATTCAAGCTCAATCATGCGCGCGGTCCTTTGCCGACGCCTTTTCAAGAAACGGATACCACCAAAGCGGCGCGCTGATCTGGCGTCCATCGGTCGAATATGACGAATACATGCTTGCCGTCGCACTTCGCCGCGATTGGCCGCACGGCTTCTGATTCAAAGTCCGAAGAAGTCATTCCATTTCTCCAACTCACCGATCGCGGTTTTCGGAGCCGTCGTAAGTAATTTGCACATCAACTGCCTCTCGACAAGCTGGCGTCACTCGAAATGGCTCTGCATAGTAGTCTCGATCACTGGGGACCAATTCCAAAGCACGCCGCTTTCAAAGTGAGCCAACTTCGATTGCAAGTCCGTGTCTTCAAGGCCAAGTTTGTAGATCGCCAAGAAGCTTGTCCTTCTTGACGTTAATAGACCTTGGCCCAGATTTCAATTTCATACCTCTTGCCGGTATAGGCAAAGGCACCCTCGTCATTGAGCAGATTAAAATGATGATTCGCTGAGATTCCGCCAGCTCCAACGAAAAGTCGCGCTGCCTTTCACCATTGCGGTGTCAGCTTGGTATCCCCAGCATCGGAAATTCAAACTGCCCATCCTCGGTCTTAACATTCAGGTGCATGCTCTCCAACACTCGACCTTTGTTTCCGCTCGAAAATAGTGCCGTGCGGAACATAATCGCTTAGGCTGAAACGCCGTCCTCTCGGGTATCCCAGCCAAAAAAGAGAAATAGTAGGCTGTGTAAGAAAGACACGGCCTTTGCCAAAGCTGCGATAGCCATAAATTCCCAATCGAAACAAATAATGCCAACAGTGACGATGAACAATTGGCAACATATTAACTTGTCGCTGAATCGAACCAGAATTGCGCAATTTTTCGCAGAACTCAGTGCAATCAGACTATCCATTGCTCAGCCCCGCAAACAGCGTCGGCATATCCAGCGGCCTGAACCCATAATGCGCCAGCCACCGCACATCCGCGTCAAAAAACGCCCGCAAATCCGGCATGCCGTATTTCAGCATGGCGAGGCGGTCTATGCCCATGCCCCAGGCGAAGCCCTGGAACTCGTCCGGGTCAAGGCCGCCGGCTCTGAGGACATTTGGGTGCACCATGCCGCAGCCTAGGATTTCGAGCCAGTCTGTGCCTTGGCCGAAGCGCACTTCGCCGCCGGAGCGGTCGCATTGGATATCGACTTCAAGGCTTGGCTCGGTGAACGGGAAGTAGGACGGGCGCATGCGCATGTTGAGGCTCGGCACTTCGAAGAACGCCTTGCAGAATTCGGTCAGCACCCATTTCATGTTGGCGACGTTCGCCGTCTTGTCGATGACGAGGCCCTCAAGCTGATGGAACATCGGCGTGTGGGTGGCGTCGGAATCCATGCGGTAAGTCTTGCCGGGAATGACGATGCGGATCGGCGGCTTCTGGGCTTCCATGGTGCGGATCTGCACAGGGGACGTGTGCGTGCGCAGGACCTTCGCCTTGCCGTCGGGGCCGGGCTGCATGAAGAATGTGTCGTGCATCTCGCGGGCCGGATGGCCATCGGGAAAATTCAGCGCGGTGAAATTGTAATAGTCAGTTTCAATGTCCGGGCCCTCGGCGATGGCAAAGCCGAGATCGCCGAAAATGGCGGTGATTTCGTCGATCACCTGGCTGATCGGATGGATGCGGCCGCGCTCGGCGGGGGATTGCGCGACGGGGAGCGTCACATCGACTTTTTCGGTGATGAGGCGGGCATTGATGGCGGCGTCGCGCAGATCGGTCTTGCGGGCGGTCAGAGCCTCGGTGACGCGCTCTTTCAGAATGTTGATGGCCGGGCCCGCCGCCTTGCGCTCGTCGGGCGACATGGCGCCGAGCGATTTCAAAAGTTCGGAAACGGAGCCCTTCTTGCCGAGCGCTGCGATGCGCACCGCTCTCAATCGCCGCCTCGTCGCATGCGGCGGCGATGTCGGCCATGAGGCCTTGTTCGAGAGTTTCGTAATTTGACATCTAAATCCTGGCTCATTTCCAAAGAAAAACCCGCGCCGGTCGATCCAGCGCGGGTTCCCTTTAATTTCCGGGGCAAGCGCGCTTAAGCTGCGACGGCTGCCTCAAAAGCATTCGGCGTGGTGTTTTTCAAGTATTCCAGCGCCTTCTTCGACGCGGCCACCAGATTTGCAAAGGCGGCGGCTTCGTGGATGGCCATGTCGGACATGACTTTGCGGTCCACAACAATGCCAGCCTTGGTCAGGCCGTCGATGAAGCGTGCGTAGGTGAGGCCATGCTCGCGCACGGCGGCGTTGATGCGCTGCACCCACAGGCCGCGGAATGAACGCTTCTTGTTCTTGCGGTCGCGGTAGGCATATTGCTTGGAATGATCGACAGCGGCTTTCGCGGCGCGGATCGTGTTCTTGCGGCGGCCACGGAAGCCTTCCGCCTGTTTCAGTACTTTTTTGTGCTTGGCGTGCGAAGTGACGCCTCTTTTGACGCGGGCCATGGGATGATCTCCTTAAAAGGGGTGACGTTTGAAACTAAAGGCTGTTCGGCAGGAAGATCTTGACGATCTTCGCATCAGCGGCGCACAAAACCATTGTGCCGCGCGCATCCCGGATAAACTTGTTCGAACGTTTGATCATGCCATGACGCTTGCCGGCGGCAGCGGCCATAACTTTGCCAGTTCCGGTAATCTTGAACCGTTTCTTGGCGGCGGATTTGGTCTTCATCTTGGGCATTTTGCTCTCCTTGAACTATTGAGCAGCGTGACAGACCAGCCCGCCGCAAGCATAAGAACCGCCATGGCATGCCCTGCCAGACGGTTCGACACGCGGCTCTATAGAGGGGAAGGCGCGGGATGGCAATGCCGGGGGCAAAGAATCAATAGAGCCGCAGCAGCACGGGAATTACGCCCGTTTCCTGCAGATATTTGACTGCCCAAAAGGCAGGCAGCGATGCGAAAAACACCAGCCCATCCATCAAGGTCGCGTAAAGCCGCTTGGGGTGCACATCGAGCGTGAGTTCATCCCGAAACAGGCGGATGCTTGGAAAAAACCGAGGGACCCGGCCCAAATAGTCCTGATAGTCCGATCCAAACTGGCCGGACAAAAACCGCTCTTCGCGTCGAATAACGATCAGGAAGGCAAGCGCGCACAAAACGCCGAAAACCAAAGCGACAATGACGCTGCCGGATTGCGCGCCAACGCCCGCCGCGCCAATTGTGGAGAAAAAGTACAGCGGATTTCGCATGACCGAGTAAGGCCCGGACTGCACGACAGTGTCAGACTTTCTGCCGCCGATATAGAGCGTGCACCAGAGCCGCCCCAATATTGCGCCGCAGATCAGACTCACGCCAATTGCCTCAATCAGCTCACGTGCCGCTCCCAGCAAGGATGTGCTGACAAAAAGCATCAGTCCCGCCAGAAGCGCAATCGCCACCGCCAGCCACACCCGGCGCCAGTGCTGGTACATGCCGAGGGCTTTGTGCTCTTTGGCAAAAGACCGGCCTTTAGGCCCGCTGTCTGTCATTTACCCGCCGTCCGTTTTGATTGCGCCTCTGCGCCATAGGCCAGTCCATCGACACCTTCAAGCCGCCAATTGCGGCGCGGTCAAGGGAGAGCGCGCCGCCATAGGCCCGCAATATGTCGGATGTGATGGCAAGCCCGAGTCCGGAGCCCTCCGAGCTTTCATCAAGCCTCTGGCCGCGCGCAAGGACACGGCCATAGTCCGCCTCGGCGATGCCCGCTCCATCGTCCTCAATGATCAGGCGCAGACCCATATCCTGTTCCTTCGCAGTCACGCTGATCCTTGATTTTGCATGCAGGCGCGCATTATCGAGCACGTTGCCGACCGCCTCAGCGAAGTCGCCTGTATCCACTGCGGCGGCCAGGTGCGCAGGGATATCGGAATGCCAAGATATTGGCTGGGATGACGGCATTTGGCGCATGGCCGCCAGCAGTTTTTCGACGATTCCCCTGGCCTCAACCCTGTCCTTGCCCGTGGCAGCGATGCGGGACAGAGCCAGCTGGCGGTCAATCCGAGAGCGGATCAGGTCCACCTGCTCACTGATCTGGTCTGCCGCCTCCGCCTGCTCCTTTCCAGTCAGCGACTCGCCAATTTGGCCCAGTATTGTCAGCGGCGTCTTGAGGCCGTGGGCAAGGTCGGAAGCCCGGGCCTTGGCGCGCTCAACCGCCGCGCGCTCGCCGAGCAGCAGCGTGTTGATTTCCGACACAAGCGGCCTCACTTCCGATGGTCCGGACTCATCAATCCGGCTGGCATCACCGGTACGGATGCGGGCAACGGCATCGCGCAGATTATCAAGGGGGCGCAGCCCGAAAAAGACCTGAAGGCCCAAGGCGCTCAGCAAAAGCATGGCGGTCAATGTCAGCATGCTGAAGAGAGATTTGTTGAAACTGGCAAGCGCGGCGTCCATGTCGGATTTGTCGGCGGCAGCTGTCACAATGACATCGAAGGCGCCTTTGCTCCCTTCAATGTTGAGCTTTTGGCTCAGTGCCAGGATCGGCGCCCCGGACGGCCCTTCTATCGCCGTCAGATGGCCGTAGCCTTCTTCCTGCTCGGAATATTTGATTTCTGTGTCCCAGAGCGAGCGCGAGCGCAGCAGCGGCGCGCCTTTCAGCCATACCTGCCAATAGCGCCCTCCGGCAGGCACAGCATAGCGCGGGTCGGCGGGTTCGGACGCAAGCTTCAAGCCATCGGCGTTCCCGTCGAGATTTGCGGCGAGCGTGTCCATCACGGACACAAGCTCATGCTCGTATTGCTCCATGACGTGATTTTCGAACAGCCGCGACAGCGAGAACCAGACCAAGACCAGCGCCAGCGACACGAACAGCGCGGCGGCGGCGAACAGCCTGAACCACAAAGAGCGCATCAGTCCTGGCTTCCGCCAATGTAGTAACCGAAGCCGCGGCGCGTGGTTATTGACTGAGGTCCCAGTTTCTTCCGCAGCCTCGCCACCATGGCCTCAACAGCGTTCTGTGAACTCATATCGTCGCGGCCCTGCACATATTGCGCGATATCCGCCGGTGAGACGATTTTGCCAAGATTCTGCAAAAACAACTGCAAGGCGCGGCATTCCAGTGGCGACAGATCAATTGGCTTGCCATCAACGCTCGCCGCCATGGTTGATTCATCAAGCGCTATGGATCCATTGGAGAGGATGCCCACTGGCTTGGACGCGGAACGCCGCAAGAGGGCACGCAAGCGCACCAACAGCTCCTCGGTCCGGAACGGTTTTGGCAGATAGTCATCGGCGCCGGCGTCGAATCCGTCGACGCGCTCCATCCAGCTGCCACGCGCCGTGAGGACAATCACCGGCACATCATTTCCCTCCCTGCGCCAGCGCCGCAGAATCGACATGCCGTCAAGACCGGGGAGGCCAAGGTCAAGGATGACCGCATCATAGCCGCCTTCACTGCCTTTTTCCCAAATTTCCAAGCCGTTCGACAGGTTTTCAACTTGATAACCCGAGAGCTCGAGCGAGGTGATTAAATGCCGTGCAATTGTTGGATCATCTTCCGCAAGAAGCAAACGCATCAGGAGCCTCCAAACCCAAAGAGGCCGCGAATGCGGCCTGTTTTTGCGTCCATGACGACTTTGCGCACACTGCCGCCGTCCGATTTAACCTTGAACCAGTAGAGAAGGCGGCCGCCGGATTCTCCAAGGTTGACGGAAATGACTTTGCCTGGATAGCGTTTGCGCAGCTTCTTCAGGGCGTCTTCCAGCGATATGGCTTTGCCGGCGCTTACAGCCTCGCGCGCCCCGTACTGATCCTTGTATTTTCCGGAGTTCTGTGACCCGGATCCAGAATTGGAGCCGCCGCTGTCATCATCTCCGCTGTCATCGCCGCCGTCGTCATCTGAACCCGACGAGTCCGACCCGGAACCCGAGTTGTCTGAGCCGCTGTTCGACCCCGAACTGTCCGAGCCACTGTCGCCGTCTTTTGCCCAAGCATGGTCATCTGGCAGGACCAGTCCTGCCAGCAACACAGCAATCATCAATTCCCGCCGCGTCAGCATAAACCGCTTTTCACTCCGGCAGCCCAACCGGCTGTCAACCTATTTCAAAAATGACTGATTGGCCAGCTGCGGAGCAGCCGGCCAATCAGTTCGCAGGCGCTGTCACGCATATTTCCGCAGGTGGGACGGCGGACTGTGGCTGCTTGACAGGCTTGCCTCTCCGCACCCATTGCGGGCGCAAGAGCTCAGCCATGAACAGGCGCCTGGGCCGCCGGAACAACGCTGATGCTGGTGATCGGCCCCGGATTGCGCCTTGCGTCGCCGCCATGCGGCTTGGCCTTGATGACCTGCGCGCCATTGACCCTGTCGAGTTCAATTTCGAGCACACGGCCAAGATTGTCCACAACAGCCAGAGTGCCGTTCTGAACACCCGCCAGGTTTCCGGCGTCAGCGTGATGATGGCGGTTGGCCGGGATGCCCTTGTCCGCTTTGGAGTCCGAAGAGCTCTGCTTCCCACTTGAATCATCGCTGGAATTATCACTGCCGGAATCATCGTCCGAATCGTCATCATCATCCGATCCCGAATTGCCGTCGCCGCTGTCATGGCCTGAATTGTCATCGTCATGACCGGATCCCGAATTGTCATCGCCGCCGCCGGAGCCGCTTGAGTCCGAGCCGCCGCTGGATTCCGAATCGCTTCCGTCCTTGGCGAAGGAAGGCGCGGCTCCCGCCGCTGACAACGCAAGCGTTGTGACGCCGAGCATCAGAACGAGAAGATTTCTACGGAGCAAGCTGGTCATTTCACTCTCCTGAATTGGTTTCGATGGAGGGAGAATGCCATATGCTACCTGACAGGAGGCTGACGATGACTGTCAGCGTCCTGTCAGAGTTCAAGATGAACAGAAACAGGAGGGCTGCGCCTATTTCGGCGAGAGGACCATGGTCATCTGGCGGCCTTCAAGGCGCGGCTCGGACTCGACCTTTGCGATCAGCAGCGTGTCTTCCTTGACCTTGTCGAGCACCTTCATGCCCAGTTCCTGATGCGCCATTTCGCGGCCGCGGAAGCGCAGCGTCACTTTCACCTTGTCGCCTTCCTCAAAGAAACGGCGGACAGAGCGCATTTTCACTTCGTAGTCATGGATATCAATGCCCGGGCGGACTTTGATTTCCTTGATCTCAACAATTTTTTGCTTTTTGCGCGCTTCGGCCTGCTTCTTCTGCGTCTGGTATTTCATCCGCCCGAGATCGACGATCTTGCAGACCGGCAGCTCGTCATTATGGGCGTTGCCGGCGATGACCACCAGGTCCATCCCGGCTTCCTCAGCCATGGCAAGCGCGGCGCTGGTGTCGATTTCACCGTGATTGTGGCCCTCGGCATCGATGAGCTGGATGCGGGGAGCGCGGATGTCACGGTTGGATTGTGGTCCGCTTTTTTCGGCGGGGGCGGCTCTGAATGGACGGCGAATGGGCGTTGTCTCCTGGACTATTTCGGGAAATGCAAAATGTGCCGCGCAATTTGCGTTTTGAGCGGTTGTTGTCAATAGCATGGCAAGATGAAAACATCACCCCTTCATTCACATTTGGCGGAGGCAGGCTCTTGACTGTGGAATCGATGAAAGTGGACGGGTTGAACATCGCATTTCAGAAGCGCAATGGCGCTGCGCCGTGCCTCGTCTGGCTGGGAGGCTACCGCTCAGACATGGGCGGCACAAAGGCTGTCCATCTGGATGCATTCGCCGAGCGGACCGGGCGGGCGTTTCTGCGGCATGACTATTCCGGGCACGGGCAGTCGGAAGGCTCAGTGCATGACGGCACAATCAGCTTGTGGGTGCGCCAGAGCCTTGCCGTGTTTCACGCGCAATCGAGCGGGCCGCAGATTTTGATCGGCTCGTCGATGGGCGCCTGGATTGCCCTGCGGATGATTGAGGAGCTTGGCAAGACACGGAGAATCAGACCGCGTGGCGGGCCTCGTCCTCATTGCCCCTGCCCCGGATTTCACCGTCGATCTGATCGAGCCCAACCTCACCGAGGCGCACCGCAGAGACTTGGCGCAGAAGGGTCACTTCGAGGAGGGATCGGACTATCTTGCCGAACCAAACCGCTTCTCCCAGGCCTTTCTCGATGACGGGCGGGCGAACAGGGTGATGGACGGGATCATTGAGACGCGTTGCCATGTGCATATTCTTCAGGGGATGCAGGATTCCGATGTGCCCTATCAGCACGCCCTGAAGCTGGCGGCGCATTTTCCGAAGGATTCTCTGACCATGAGCCTCATCCCCGACGGTGACCACCGGCTGTCGCGGCCACAGGATCTGGCCATGTTGGAAGGCGCTATCGAGTCGGTTCTGGCGAAGGAGTAGAGACCTTTTAAGAATTCGCTCCACTGAGTCAGCTGGTGCGATTTTTGAGAACCGGAGCGGAGCGAACTCTTGTTCGTGAGCACCGGAAGCGCAGAAAACCGCGTCAGATGGCCTGCGGAGTAGAATTATCAAAAGGTCTCTCAGCCGTCCTTGTAGTAATAGCTGTAGCCGTTGATCGCCGGCGCGCCGCCAAGATGGGCGTAGAGGATGCGCGAGCCTTCCGGGAAGAAGCCTTTCTTGGCGAGGTCAATCATGCCCTGCATCGACTTGCCCTCATAAACGGGATCGGTGATCATCGCCTCGGTGCGCGCGGCAAGGCGGATCGCGTCGTTGGTCTCTTCAGACGGCACGCCATAGGCCGGGTAGGCATAATCCGGGTTGATAACGATCTCATCGTCGCGCACCTTGCGGCCAAGCTCCACCAGCTCCGCTGTGCCGTCAACAATCTGCCGCACTTGGGCTCGGGTCTGGGCCAATGTGCCTGACGCGTCGATGCCGATCACCCGGTCGGCGCGGTTGTCCGCCGCAAATCCGACAATCATGCCGGCCTGCGTCGAGCCGGTGACGACGCAGACGATGATATAGTCGAACTTGAAGCCCAGCTCCTTCTCCTGCGCCCTCACTTCCTCGGCAAAGCCGACATAGCCAAGTCCGCCATATTTATGCACCGAGGCGCCCGCCGGAATGCCATAGGGCACGCCACCCGCATCGCGCACCGACTGCATCGCGTCCTCCCAGCTCTTGCGGATGCCAATGTCAAAACCGTCATCGACCAGACGGCTGTCGGCGCCCATCAGGCGGGTCATCAATATGTTGCCCACCCGGTCATAGACCGCATCAAAATGCGGCACCCATTTTTCCTGGATGACGACGCATTTCATGCCGATCTTCGCCGCGGTCGCCGCCACCATGCGGGTGTGGTTCGACTGCACGCCGCCGATCGACACCAGCGTGTCCGCCCCGGATTTGATCGCGTCCGGCACGATATATTCGAGCTTGCGCAGCTTGTTGCCGCCCATGGCAAGGCCGGAATTGCAGTCGTCGCGCTTGGCGTAAATCTCAACCTTGCCGCCGATCGCCGCCGTCAGGCGCGGCAGATGCTCAATGGGGGTCGGGCCGAAGGTAAGTTTATAGCGCTCGAATTTGGCGAGGTTCATGAAGAGGCTCCGGAAGATGTGATTTCTTCCGGTTTACATTTTCACGCGGGGCAAGCCATCCATTTTTCATCTCCCGTCAAATTTTTTGCGCAATGGCAAGGCGGGCATCACTGACCCTTTTCCAGCTGCTCAAACAACGCGGCTAAATTGGTCTTGGCTTTGCCCGGATTTTTGACGGCTTTGGCGGCGTCGAGATTGACCGGGCTGCCAGCCACAATCAGCGCCACCATGCCCATGCCATAATGCGGCAGGCATTTGACCCCGTAGACGCCTTCCTGCGCCAAGGTCAGAACAATCTCCTCGTTGACCTTCCCTTTAAACGGCTCAGCCCCTTCCGGCCACATGCCCTTTATCAACTCGGCATTGTGGCCCTTGTCAACAATTACAAACTTGACCGTGTCGCCAACTGCGGCCTTGATGAAATCCGGCTCGAAAACCATCGCGCCCTTGGCGCCCTTGTTCAGCATCTTGACTTCGAACTCCGCAGCCAGCGAAGCGGTTGTGAGCATCAGCATAGCAGCGAGCGCTGCGGCGAGTCCGGTTTTGAGAGACATGTTTAGTTCCTTTTTTTATGAAACGGCCTGCCTTCCAGTTACCAGAACGGCGCGGAGGCGATTTGCGCTATCGCAAACTCCGCGATAAATGCTTGCTTTGGAAATGCGGGGCGCGGCGGGTTTGGCACATCTCGACAGGTCATTGATCGCGGCGCTGCCGGCATTTGCCGGGTTGAGCGGCCCCGACCTTGATTTCGCGCTCGAAGGCACCCGCTCTTTCATTGTTAAAAAAGACGCCGCTGTGTTCGAACAGGATAGCGAGGCGCATTCGTTCTTTCTTCTTCTGCATGGCCATGTGCGCGTTGAGCGCCTGACGCCGGACGGGCAGAAGGTCGTGGCGCGCTATTTAAGCGAAGGCGAGCTGATCGGCATTGCGGTGGCGATGGGGCGCGACACCTATCCTGCGTCAGCGGTGGCGGCGGTGGACTGCACTGTGCTCTCATGGCCGAATGCGCGCTGGGCTGCGCTGACCGCCCGGGTCCCCGCCTTGTCGGCCAACACGCTCAAGACGGTCGGCGCGCGCATGGAGGAGGCGCAGAACCGTGTTGTTGAAATGGCGACCGAGCGCGTCGAACAGCGGATCGCCCACACGCTGCTGCGGCTGCTGCGTCAGACGGGGCGCAAAGTTGAAGAGGGCATTGAGATCGATTTCCCGATTTCGCGGCAGGACATAGCTGAGATGACCGGGACGACATTGTTCACCGTGAGCCGCGTTTTGAGCGATTGGGAAAGCAAGGGGCTGGTCAAGAGCGGACGGCAGAAGATAATCGCCCTGCAGCCGCACCGCCTTCTGGTGATTGCGGAAGGCCGGAACTGATCGCAGCCATCAGCGCTGATTCAAACGGTTCAATTCGGATGTCATGCGCAAGCGCGGCATCGCGCAGGGTGTGAAACCGCGTTATCGGGCAGCCAATGCACAGCATGTGAAACCGGATGAACACGGGCAGAGTTTCCGGCCAGAAGGCAAGCACTTGCTCGACGCTCAGGTCCGGGCTGAAGACAGGCGTTTCCATAATGTCAGCCGCGAAAGAAACCGCGCAGCCACTGCCGCGACAGGAGACCCGGCTCCTCGCGGACAAGGCGCATGCCAAGAAGGTCAGGCGGCGCGCCGACGGCGCAGCCTCCGGTTTTGGCGTCGCGGACGAAGTCCGTCATATAGGCGCGGTGCCTGCCCTCAACGATCCGCACGCCGCAATTGCCGATGGCGGAAATGACCGAGCCGTCCGCCGGAAAGCGTTGAGCGGGTGTAGCAGGTGCTGGTCCATTCCCAGACATTGCCGGACAGGTCGGCAAGGCCGTTCTCATTGAAGCCGAAATGTCCCTGCGGATGCGGGGCCGGGTCCGGCTCGGTCGCCTTGGCGCTTTCCGCCTCATACTGGCTGATCCATCTCTGCGACGGATCGGCGGGGTCAGAATTTCGGCCAACGGCGTCATCGGCATATTTCGATCCGGCCAACGCCGCCCATTCCCAATCTGTCGGCAAACGCCAAATATCGCCGGTCTTGCCGCTGAGCCAGGACGCTGTATTTTTCGGCGTCGAGGAAACTCACTCCGGTCACGGGAAGACTGCCGGACGGGCCGGTCGCATGGTCCAATGGCTCGCATACACTCTCGCTGACGCATCTGGGCATATTGCTCCTGCGTCACCTGATATTTCATGATTTCGACCGGCGCCTGCGGCGTCACGACGCAGCAATTGCCCATCCACCGGCATGCCGTTCAGCTGAAACTCGCCGGACGCCCGGTAAGAGACGCTTTCTGGAAGAACGGAGACTGTCTGCGGCCCTGGATAGGCCGGGACCGACCGCTGCGGGTAGACGCCCCAGGACACCGCCGCCACGATCAGAGCGGCGGCGGCAAACTGCAGAACGGGCGGGACGCGCAGCGCCTGTTGGTTATCCTTCAACGTCAACGACATGCGCGTCACTCCCTTGCTCTTCCATTCCGGGTCAGTTGGTGACCGGCTTGGGCGCTTCGGTCTGTTTCATCAGATCGTCGTTCCAAGTGCCCTCGACCATGAAATGCGCCGTTGCGCCAAGCTCCACGGCCTCGATCAGATTGTGGTTCACATAGGCGTATATGCCGGGCTGCAGGAATGTGTAGAGCGCGGCGCCCGCTGAGCCGCCGCGGATGAACCAGGTTTCATAGTCGCGGTGCGGCGCGTTGATGAACTTGCCATGTTCCCAGACATAGTCGGCATGGCCGCCGATCAAATGCGGGCGGGTGTCGCGGTTGGCCTGTGAATGCACGATCAGCACGGTCTCGCCGACATTTGCCTTGAGGGCGTTGTCGCCAGTGAGAGCGCCAGCCTTGCCGTTGAACACTTCATGCGTCGGGATCAGGCCCTTCATCACCACCAGCATGTCGGCATAGGCGTCGCCAGAGGATTCGTAGGATTTGAATTTTCCCTCGGCGTCGCGCGGCATGTAGAAATCGTTCTCGCCGATATAAACAATTTTGTCATATTTCAGCGCTTCGCCCTTCTCATTCTTCAGGCCGTCGCGCGGCAGGATCATGATCGCGCCGCTCATGCCGGACACGACATGCCAGGGGATCATCGAGCCGCCGGGCGCGCAATGATAGACGAATGTGCCGGTGCGCGTCGCCTTGAAGCGCAGCTTCACCTGTTCGCCCGGATTGATCAGCGTCAGCCCGCCGCCGCCAAGCGCGCCCGTCGCGGCGTGGAAATCGATATTGTGAGCCAGCGAATTGGTCTCGGGATTGATCAGCGTCAGCTCGACATAATCATCCTGATGCACGACCATCAGCGGGCCGGGCACCGAGCCATTATAGGTCATGGCATGCAGGGTCGTGCCCTCGTCGTCGATGACAATCGGTTTTTCCTCAATTGTCATTGTGAATTCAATGATCTGCGGGCCGGAGGCGGCGACCTGCTCATGCTCATGCACAAAGGGCGGCGCAACAAGGGCAACCTTCTTCCGCGGCAGTTTTTCTATGTCGGCCTCGGTCATTGCAGCTGAAAGTGCGGGCTGCGCCGCCATTATTCCCGCTGCCGCTGTGCCAAATAAAAGTGCTTCGCGCCGAGTGAACATATTTGTCTCCTTTGCCGTTCCACGTGAGCGTTGGGGAAAGCTAGGGCATTTGGCGCGGCGGCACTTTGCGCTGGAACAAATTCCGCGTCCGATTATTTTGGGCCAAGTTCTTGAATCCACCCATCACCCTTCATACGTGATCATCCTGCGGTCCAATCGGGTGGCCGCTTCTGTTTGAGGACAATGATATGCACACGACTGCATTGATACGTCCGGCTTGGACGCCGGCGACGATTGCGCTGATGGTTGTCGGCTTCATGGTGTTCTGGCCGCTCGGCCTTGCCATGCTCGCCTACATTATCTGGGGCGACAGGCTTGACGGGTTCAAGCGCGACGTCAATCAGGCCACCGACGGCATGTTCCGCGCCGCCAAGGGCTTTGGCAGGCAGGAGGCCTATACCGGCAATGTGGCTTTTGACGACTGGCGCAACGCCGAGATCGAGCGCCTCAACAATGAGCGCCGCAAGCTCGACGAGATGCGCGCCGAGTTCGAGGAGGAGCTGCGCGAACTGCGCCGCGCCAAGGACCAGGAGGAGTTCGACCGGTTTATGGCTAAGCGCAACGGCAGCGGCGCCAAGGCGCGCGGCAAATCTGTGCCGGACACCACAATCGAATAAATCCCCTCCCAAGGGCTGACTGCCGCGTCCGGCGCACAATCGCCGGGCGCGTTTTTGTTTGTGGCGGCGCGTTGTTCTTTCTTGGTTTTGCGGGGATTGCGGTGGAAGGGCGGCCGTTGACCGGGCATAACCGGATGGCCCATTCGAGCCTCGTGCCGTTCAGCGGAAAAGCGCAGGGCATTTTTCCAATTGAGGCCCGTCAGCCCCTGTCCAGAGCCATCAAACGCCACACCCAATCCACTTTAGCCATGCGGCGTCTTACGCTGGCGACGCCGTGCCAGAAAGTTCAGACGCCTGCCCGCGATCAGAGAGTTTTTCCCAGCGCATTGAACTGCTCCGGGGGCTTTCAATCCAGCGTCCTGCGGAACCGAAGCAGCGCAAATGCCGCATAAGCAGCGACGAAAAGTCCGAGCATGGACGTCTCCTGCGCGATCGCCGGCCATTCCGCGCCCTTCAGCATCACCGCCCTTATGATCCGCAGGAAATGCGTGAGCGGGAAAAATTCGCCGACGGTCTGCGCCCAGCCCGGCATGCCGCGGAACGGGAACATGAAGCCGGACAAAAGCAGCGAGGGAAGGAAGAAAAAGAAGGTCAACTGCATGGCCTGCATCTGCGTCTCGGACACGGTCGAGATCGTGTAGCCTAGAAGGACCAGCGACAGCACAAAGACCAGAATCGCACCAAGCAGGAGCGGCAGGCTGCCAGCGAAGGGCACGCGGAACAGAACATTCGCCGCGCTCAGCACGACCAGCACCTGCACTGCGCCGACGCCTAGATAGGGCAGGATTTTTCCCAGCATGATCTCCAGCGGCGAGGCGGGCATGGCCAGCAGATTTTCCATCGTGCCGCGCTCGGTCTCGCGGGTCAGCGCCATCGAGGTCATCATCACCATGGTCATCTGCAGGATGACGCCCAAGAGTCCCGGCACAATGTTATATTGCGAAATGCCTTCCGGATTATAGCGCCGGTGCACGACGACTTCGAGACTGCCTGAGGCGGCGCTCTGCTCCTGCGCGCTCACGCCGCGTTCGCGTTTCAGCGCCTGCTGCGCCACGGTGCCAAGCGTCGAGATGGCGCCGGAGGCCACCGACGGATCGGTGGCGTCGGCTTCGATGAGGATTTGCGGATGGTCATTGCGCAGGACGCGGCGCGAAAAATCCGACGGCACGGTGACGACGAAAGACACATCGCCCTTTTCCATCAGCGCCTCAGCTTCGCTGGCGCTGACCGCCACATGATTGAACCGGTAGTAGCCAGTCGTTTCCAGCGCCGTCACAATGGCGCGGGTGAAGCGGTCATGGCTGGTGGCGACCAGCGCCGAAGGCAGGCCTTTCGGATCATTGTTGATGGCAAAGCCGAACAGTATCAGCTGCATCAGCGGCACGCCGATCATCATGGCGAAGGTGATGCGGTCGCGGCGCATCTGGATGAACTCCTTGGCGAGCATGGCCCCGAGCCGCGTGAGCGAAAACCATCTCATTGCATATTGTCCCGGGACTTGCCCATGAACTGGATGAAGACATCCTCAAGGCTGGTCTCGCCTTTAGTGATGGCCACGCCGGGCCGCGCGCCGAGCGACTTGAGCGTTTCCGTCAGCGCCGCCGCGTCGCCGCCGACGACGTGCAGCGTGGCGCCGAACGGCGCGATCTGGTCCACGCCCGGCCTGCCCGCGAGTTCACCGACCAAATGTGAAATATTCTCGCCGGTGATGACGAAAGTCGTCAGCGCCGCCTTCTCCACCACCTCGTCCACCGTGCCGGAGGCGAGCAGCCTGCCATAGGAAATATAGTGGATGCGGTGGCAGCGCTCGGCTTCGTCCATGTAGTGGGTCGAGACCAGAACCGTCAGCCCGTCCGGCGGCCAGCCGGTGGATTTCATCCCAGAACTCACGCCGCGCCTTGGGGTCAACACCCGCCGTCGGCTCATCGAGCAGCAGCAGCTTCGGCTGATGCATGATGCAGGCGGCGAGCGCCAGCCGCTGTTTCCAGCCGCCGGAGAGCGAACCGGCCAATTGCCTGCGCCGCGAGGTCAGCCCCAGCGTCTCCAATGTCGAATTCACAAAGTCCTTAGCCGGCTTCAACTGATAGAGCCGCGCCACGAACATCAGGTTCTCTTCAATCGACAGGTCGGTGTAGAACGAGAATTTCTGCGTCATATAGCCGACTTCGCGTTTGATCTGACCGCTCTGCGTGGAAAGGTCATAGCCGAGCACCGTGCCGCCGCCGGAATCGGCGTGCAACAGGCCGCACATCATGCGGATCGTCGTGGTCTTGCCCGATCCATTCGGTCCGAGAAAGCCGACAATCTCGCCGGTCCTCACCGCCATGGACACATTATCGACCACGCGCTTGCCGCCATAGGTTTTGACCAAGCCATGCACGTCGATGACGTTTGTCATGGCGCGGCGGCCTTGATGCCGGCATCGACAATCTGGCCCGGCCGCAAAGCGCCTGCCCCGCCGGTCTCGCGCGCCTCGACGAGGAACACCAGCTTCTGGCGGTTTTCCAGCGAATAGATCACCGGCGGGGTGAATTCGGGCGTGTCCGACACATAGGACACCGCCGCCTCAAGTCCCGGAGCGCAGCCGTCGCATTGTATGGACAGAGTTGTTCCCAGCGAAATTTTCGACATTTCGCTTTCGCGGAAATACAGCCGGATCTTCACAGCGCCGTCCGGCAGTATATCCAGCACCGGCGCCTGCGGCCCGGCAATGTCGCCGGGGTTGCGGATGATGTCGCTGACGACGCCATGCGACGGCGAGACGAGCTGGCGCTTTGACAGCCGCCATTCCGCCGCGCTCTTAGAAGCTTGCGCCCGTTTCATCTGCTGGCGCGCGGCGTTGATTTCCTGGGTGCGGGCGGGCAGGCGCGCCACGGCGAGACTGGCCTGCGCCTGCGCAACCTTGGTGCGGGCGAGATTGAGTTTGGTCACCGCCTGATCGAGATCGGCCTGCGAGGATATGCCGCGCTTGGAAAGCCCCGACAGACGCGCCGCCACGCGCTCGGCCTCGGTCACCTCCGCCGTGGCGGAATTGAGCGCCGCCTCCAGCACGTTGATCTCCTCCGGCCGGCGGCCCTCCTGCAGATTGGCCAGCTGCGCCTCGGCCTGCGCCAGCGCAGCCTTGGTCTCGGCGACGGCAATTTTGGCGTCCGCATCCTCAAGCGACCCAAGCAGCATGCCGGGCGTCACCTTGTCGCCGCGCTTGACGCTGAGCGTCAGCAATTGCGCCGTCTCGGTCGGCGCGAGCATGACATGTTCGCCCTCGACATAGCCGACCGCCAGCGCCGGGCCGGGCGCGGGACAGGACATGAGCGAGGCGATCAGCGGCAGGCCGCACAGGAAACTCATGATGGTGCCTCCAATGCGCCGCTTGGCAGAGGGCCGAGGCGGGCGGCGATATTTCTTTCGATGACTGCGGTGATGGCTTCCACTTCGGCTGCGGAATAGTCTGGCCTGCCCAGACGCCGCGAGACGGCGGGGGCGCCGATGCGGAAGTAAATCAGCTGGCCCATGATCGCGAAGACGGTCAGTTTCGTCGCTTCGCTCTCTGCGCTTTCGCCGGTTGCGGCCTGCCAGACGGCGCAGAGACTTGCATGGACCGGCTCGACCATCGCCGCGTAAATCGCCTCGAACGCCTCGCCCGGATGCGCCATTTCGCGCAGGATGAAGGGCACGACAAGATCAGATTCATGCCCGGTCAGCAAAAACCCAGCGACGCGCCGCAGCAGCATTGGAAACAGCGCCCGTGCGGCCTGCGGCGTCAGCTTTGTCACATCGCCCGCCGCCGCCAGCGCCGGACCGGCGACGTTTTGCATGATTTCCGCGACCGCCTCGCCGCAGGCGCGGTGCAGACCTGATTTTCCGCCGAAATGGTAGGCAATGGAGCCGATATTGGCATTGGCCGCCGCCGCGATCCCGCGCGTCGAGGTGGCGTCATAGCCCTTTTCGCCAAACATGCGCAGCGCCGCGCGGATAAGCGGCTGCCGCGTCGCGCTGTCGGAGGCTTTGGCCGGCATCGGTTTCATCATGACAATTTAATCAATCGAATGATTAAAGTCAAGCGCGCGGCCGCGTATCGACAATTGCGCGCGGCGTTTCTACATTGGCCGCTCCAGCGGGAATTTGGGGACCTTGAATTGGAAGCAGGCGAAACACTTCTTGACCGCTTTGGCGCATTCCTCGCCCACCGGCTGCAGGAGGAATCGTCCGGCTATAAGCCGTTCACCCCATCGGACCCCAGGACCCTGCGGCGCGTCTTGGTGCCGGGGGACATTGTCCTGATCGAAGGCAACCAGCATCTGTCCAGCGCGATCAAATACCTCACCCAGTCCACCTGGAGCCACGCCGCGCTCTATGTCGGCGACGCGCTGCCGCCCTCCTCGGACGGCGCGCCGCGGCCGCAGCTGATCGAGGTAGTGCTCGGCGACGGCTGCATCGCCTCGCCGCTGGAAAAATACGCCACTTACAACACCCGCATCTGCCGCGCAGTGGCGCTTGTGCCGGAGGACCGGAACAAGGTGGTGGAGTTCATGATGTCCCGCCTTGGCGCACGTTATGACACGAAGAACATATTCGACCTGTTGCGCTATTTCCTGCCGACGCCGCCGGTGCCCGTGCGCTGGCGCCGCCGCATGATAGCGCTCGGCTCAGGCGAGCCGACACGGGCGATCTGCTCGACGCTGATCGCCGAGGCGTTCGCATCGATCTCCTACCCGATCCTGCCGGAAGTCACGCTCGCCCCCGGCCGCATGGCGGCGAAATCGGACTATTCCCGCCGCGAAATCCTGCATATCAGGCATCACTCGCTGTTCACGCCGAGGGACTTTGACCTGTCGCCGTATTTCCAGGTGGTAAAGCCGACGATTGAGCACGGGTTTGATTATACCAAGCTGGAATGGGACGGGGCGGAAGCGGGACAGGACCCCAGTTAAGGATCGCGCTCAAGCCGCCCGCACCGCAAGGCTCACGCCGGTCGCCTTTTGCAGCTGGCTGATCACGGCGAACAGGTTCTGCGCCGTCGGATTGCCGTTCGGACCGAACATGCGCATGACGCTTTTGACCGGCTTGCCGATCTTGGCGGCAAGCTCCTCAAAGCCGATTGTGGCGTTGATGTAATCGCGCAGCACATTCCTGCCGACCGCCACATCATCTGCGAGCAGCAGCTCCACCGCTTCGGACAGGAGCGCGGCGCGGAATGCGGGGTCGCTGGCGGCGCGGGCTTTGACCGTCTCCTTGAAATCGCGGGTGAGAGGCATGTCATTTCTCCTTTTTCTTGTTTTTGTAATCCTGCCAGCGCATCGTGGCGTCGGTGATGTCCCGCTGCTGCCGCTGCTTTGTGCCGCCTGCGAGCAGAATGACCAGCTCATCACCGTCCCGGCCGAAATAAATCCGATAACCCGGACCCCAGTCGATCCTGTATTCCAGAACGCCCAGCCCGACGGACTTCGCATTCGCCAGATTGCCCATTTCCATGCGGATCAGCGCCACATTGACTTTCGCCGCGGCCTGCGGATCAAGCCGGGCGAACCACATGGCGAATGGGCTGCTGCCGTCCGGCGGCAAATACTCGATGATCCGCATCGTCAATAGGTACCATATATGTTACGACAAGGCAATGCTCACCCGCCATGCGCCGCCGCGAACGTCTCCGCCTGCGCCCGCTGCCATGCGCGCTTATAGCGCCGGTCATCCGTGCCCTCCAAGAGCTCGCCCTTCCTCAGCGGCGGGTAGAGGTCCATGAAGGAGAGGATTTCGGCTTCGCCGGTGCGCTTGTGGAAATGGAAGCGGCGGAACTGCGAGGGGTGGGTCAGGCCCGCGCCGCCGACGACTTCGGCGAGCGCCATCAGGGTTTTCTCGTGAAACTGCTTCACCCGCTGCGCCTTGTCCGGCACCACGATTGCCCGCTGGCGGTCTTTGTCCTGCGTGGCGACGCCGGTCGGGCAATGGTCGGTGTGGCAGGTCTGGCTCTGGATGCAGCCGACGGCGAACATGAAGGCGCGCGCCATGTTCACCCAGTCCGCGCCGAGCGCCATGGTGCGGGCGATGTCGAAGGCCGAGATCATCATGCCCGACGCGCCGATCTTGATCTTATCGCGCAGGCCGGCGCCAACGAGGGCGAAATGCACGAAGGTCAGGCCTTCTCTCAACGGCATACCCATATGGTCGATGAACTCGCTTGGCGCCGCACCCGTGCCGCCCTCCTTGCCGTCGACGACGATGAAGTCCGGCGTCACCCCGGTTTGCAGCATGGCTTTGACCATGGCCAGAAACTCGTGCTTCTGCCCGATGCACAGCTTCATGCCGACCGGCTTGCCACCGGAAAGCTCGCGCAGCTGTTTGATGAAATCCATCAGCTCCAGCGGCGTGGAGAAGGCCGGATGCGCGGCGGGAGAGATGCAGTCGCGGCCCATCGGCACACCTCTGATGCGCGAGACTTCCTCGGTGATTTTCGCCGCCGGCAGGACGCCGCCATGCCCCGGCTTCGCGCCCTGGCTGAGCTTGATCTCGATCATCTTGATCTGCGGCAGCGTCGCGGTCTTGACGAAGTTATCCGGCGAAAATGACCCGTCCTCATTGCGGCAGCCGAAATAGCCGGAGCCGATCTCCCAGATTATGTCGCCGCCATTCTCGCGGTGATAGGGCGAGACGCCGCCCTCGCCCGTGTCATGCGCGAAGCCGCCCATCTTGGCTCCCTTGTTCAAGCGAGCGGATCGCGTTGGCGGAGAGCGAGCCGAAGCTCATGGCGGAAATGTTGAGAACCGAAGCGTCGTAGCGCTGCGTGCAGTCCGGGCCGCCGATCAGGGTGCGGAAGTTGGAATTGTCGATATGGGTCGGAGCCATGGAATGAGAGATCCATTCGTACTTCGGCTCATAGACATCGAACTCGGTGCCGAACGGCCGCTTGTCGAGCTGGCCCTTGGCACGCTGATAGGCGAGCGAGCGCTTATCGCGCGGGAACGGCCGCCCGTCCTTCTCGCCTTCGAAGAAATATTGCCTGATCTTCGGGCGCAGCTCTTCCATCAGATAGCGGGCATGGCCGGAAATCGGATAATTGCGAAGGATGGCGCGCTTGGTCTGGGTGATGTCGCGGATGCCGAGGGCGGCCAATGCGCCGAAAATCAGGAACGGCAGGAAAAGCGCCGCAAAATGTGCGGGCGAAATCAGCATCCAGAGCGCCAGCAGCGCGGCGGCGATGAGCGATCCCGTCAGCGGAAACATCCGCGCCGACAGCGCCAGCTTGATATTGTCCATGAACAGCCTCCCAGCTTCTTCCGCAAGATTGCGCGGGGGAGGTGCATTTGTCCATGCAATTCAGTACACCCCGCGCTCGCATGCGCCTCACCAAGACGTGAATGCGGCAGGCCGGCTTGTGTTTCGCGTCCTTGCGGCTTTGGCGCTATGCCTAGTTTCCCTTCAAAGGAGCCATTCTCATGAACCGCCGCACCCTGATCGCCCTCGCAGCGCTCTTGCCCGCCTTCCTGATGTCCGCCCCCGCCTTTGCCGGCAAGGCCGAAGTCTTCACCGGCCTCGTCGAAGGCGTTGGAGCGGGCGGCTATGATTCCGTGTCCTATTTCACCGGAACGCCCGTGGAAGGCTCGAAGGAGTTTTCCACGAAGTGGAAAGGCGCGGAATGGCGCTTTGCCAGCGCCGCCAACCGCGACGCCTTTGTCGCCGCCCGGAAAAATATGCGCCGCAATATGGCGGCTACTGCGCCTTCGCCCTGTCCAAAGGCGCGCTCGCCAAGGGCGAGCCGACGGCTTGGACGGTGAATGAGGGCAAGCTGTATCTGAATTATTCAGAAGCGGTTCGCGAGAACTGGCGCTCGGATATTCCCGGCAATGTGGCGTCGGCCAATGGCAACTGGCCGAAAGTGCTGGAATAGCGCTCTTCGCAACTGAATGGCTGTCGCACCTGAGCGCCAGCGGACGATTTCCAGAACCTGCTTTTGACGCAAGCTGCGCAAACCGGTGCGGCTATTTCTCTGCGATTTAGCTCAATCCGTATCCGCTCAGCCCGGCGATGCCTCCCGAACCTCTATAAAAGAAAGCGCTTGCGCAAGCGCTTTTCTGTGGCTAGCTTTCCCTTGGGGGAGAGATTGAATGGCGACAATGCTGGATGTGGCGCGGAAAGCGGGAGTGTCCCTTTCGACGGTCTCGCATGTAGTCAACGGCACCCGCTTTGTGAATCCTAAAACGGCGGGAATGGTGCGCAGCGCCATCGCGTCCATGGATTATTCGCCGAACACTTTGGCCCGTTCGCTGGCGACCGCCACCACGCACACAGTCGGCATCGCGATATCGATCAGCACCAACTATTATTTCAACGACATTGTCTCTTCTATTGAGCGCGCCTGCGCCTCGCTGGGCCAGCTCGTGTTCCTTTGCGACACGCAGAACGACCCCGCCACAGAATTGAAAGTGGTGCGCGAACTGGCGCAGAGGCGCGTGGACGGCATCATCCTCGCGCCGTCCGCTGACCCGGAAAACCGCGCACTGGAGTTTCTGACTGCCAGCAAAGTGCCGTTCGTGCTGGTTGACCGGCTGACCAGCGCCAAGGTTGACGGCGTGGCGCTGCAGAACCGCTTTGCCATGGAAACGCTGGTGGATCATCTTGTCAGCCATGGCCACAGGCGCATCGGCCTGATCGCAGGCGAACCGGGCTTCCGCTCCACCATTGAACGCGTTGAAGGCTATGAGCGGGCGTTGAAGAAGCACGGGATCGACATCGATAAGATACTGATGCACGAAGGCAACGCCACAAGCGAAGAGGCGCGCTGGTCCGCCCGCATGCTGTTTGCCTTGAAGGACCGCCCCACGGCGATTGCGGCGGGCAACAATCTGGCCACCATCGGCGTGATGAAAGCCGTGTCCGACGCGGGCCTGCGTGTTCCCGATGACCTCGCCCTGATCGGCTTCGACGATTTTGAATGGGCCGACTGTTTCGAGCCGCGCCTCACCGTCATTGCCCAGCCCAGCGATGTGATCGGCATGCGCGCTGCCGAGCTGCTTGCAGCGCGGATCAAGTCACCAAACGCACCGCCGAAGAGCATCCGCCTCGCGCCGACTTTGGTGCTGCGCCGCTCCTGCGGCTGCAAAGGACATTGACGATGAGCGCCGCCCTTCGCCTCGAGAATATCTCAAAGAGCTTTCCGGGCGTGAAGGCGCTGACCGACGTGTCGTTCACCCTGCAGCCCGGCGAAGTGCGGGCGCTGGTTGGTGAGAACGGAGCGGGTAAATCAACCTTGATGAAAATCCTCTCCGGCGCCTATGCGGCGGATGAGGGGCGCATCGAAGTGTTCGGCGAGGCGGTGGCGCATCCAACGCCCGCCTCGATGATCGAGCGCGGCGTCGCCGTCATCTATCAGGAGCTTGCGCAGGCGCCGCATCTGACGGTGGCGGAAAATGTGCTGATGGGCCGCCTGCCGCGCAAGGGCCTCGTCATCGACTGGCCGGAGGCGCGGCGCATCACCGAGAGCGTCACGAAAAAACTCGGCTTTGACGTGCCGCCCACCGCGCTTGTCGGCGGGCTTTCCGTCGCCAAGCGGCAGATGGTGGAGATCGCCAAGGCGCTGGCCCGCAAGGCGCGCATCATCGTGCTCGACGAGCCGTCCGCTGTTCTCGCCCAGGCCGAGATTGAGCAGCTGTTCGGCATCATCAGGCAGCTGGCGCACGATGAGGGCGTCGCCTTCGTCTACATCTCGCACCGGCTGCGCGAAGTGTTCGAGATCAGCGACAATGTCACCATCCTGCGCGATGGCAAGGCGGTGTTTGACGGGCCGTCCGCTTCGATGACCACCGAGCGGCTGATCAAAAGCATGGTCGGCCGCGAAATGGGAGATGTGTTTCCGAAGCGCCATCCAAGCGTCGGCGCAGAAGCACTGGCGGCGCAGAATATTTCGACCGATGAGTTGCTGCAGAATGCCAGCGTCAATGTGCGCAAGGGCGAGATTGTCGGCTTGTTCGGCCTTGCCGGAGCGGGACGCACGGAGCTTCTGCGCGCTATCTACGGCGCGGACATCCATGTGTCCGGGACCGTCAATGTGGACGGCAGGGAACTGACCGCAGGCTCGCCGCGCAAGGGCATTTCCTTTGGCCTCGGCCTCGTGCCGGAGGACCGCAAGACCGAAGGCCTGTTCCTGATTCAGAGCGTCGGCTTCAACATCATGTCGGCAAGCCTGAAGCGCATTATGAAGAACGGCTTTCTCTCATTGTCGAAAGAAAGCGAAATTGTCGGCGGACTGATTGCCCGCCTGCGCATCAAGACGCCGGGCGCGGCGACTGCGGCACAGAACCTGTCCGGCGGCAACCAGCAGAAATGCGTGCTCGCCCGCCTCGTCAGCGCCGGGTGCGAAGTGCTGCTCGCCGACGAGCCGACGCGCGGCGTCGATGTCGGGGCCAAGCGCGAAATCTACGACTTGCTTGTCGAACTCGCCGAATCGCGCGGCCTTGCTATCCTGATGGCCTCATCCGAGCTGCCGGAAATTCTCGGCCTGTGCGACCGCGTCTATGTCATGCGCGAGGGCGCGGTGACGGCTGAGCTCGATGCGCGCAACACAACAGAGGAGGAAGTCATGCACTTCGCGGCGCTGCACTGATGGAAAAGTTCTCGCTCAAAAACCTGCCGCGAGGCGCGGGCCTGCTCGGCGCGCTGATTGTTCTGATCATCGCCGCCTCGTTCATTTCGCCGTTCTTTCTCAAGCCGGCCAACCTTCTCAACGTCCTGCGTCAGGTCGCCATGTACGGCATACTTGGCATCGGCATGACGTTCGTCATTCTGACCAAGGGCATTGACCTTTCGGTCGGTTCGACCGTGGCGCTGACCGGCGTCTTGGGCGCGATTTTGCTGGAGCGCGGCGTGCCGATCCCGCTGGTCATTCTGGCCTGCCTTGCCATCGGCATCGCGGTCGGCGCGGTCAACGGTTTCGGCGTCTCCTACTGGCGCATCCCGGCCTTCATCATGACGCTCGGCACCATGGTCATGGTGCGCGGCTTTGCGCTGATGTTCGCCGACGGCGGCACGGTCAATCCCGGCAAGCTCGGCGAGAACTTCTTCTTTCTCGGCGGCGGCTATCTGCTTGGTATTCCGACGCCGATCTACATCTTCGCCCTTGTCTGCATCATCTCCGCCGTGGTCCTTGGCCTCACGCCCTTCGGCCGCGCCATCTATGCGGTGGGTTCCAATGAGGAAGCGGCGCGGCTGTCGGGCATCAATGTGCCGCGCGTCATTTTCGGCGTTTATGCCATCTGCGGCCTGCTGGCGGCTTTGTCCGGCCTGATCTTTCTGTCTCGGCTCTCCGTCGGCGATCCGAATTCCGGTCTCGGGCTGGAGCTTGAGGCCATAACCATCGCCGTTATCGGCGGCACGTCGCTGTTTGGCGGCGAGGGCACGGTGCTTGGCACTATCGGCGGCGCGATGGTGCTGGCCATCATTGCCAATGTTCTCAATCTCGCGGGCGTTTCACCCTTTTCGCAGCAGGTGGTGAAAGGCGCGATCATCATTCTGGCCGTCCTTCTGGAGGCCGGGAGAAAGCCGCGCAATTAGCGCGGGGCAACCCAAGTGGAGGAAGTGTGACATGATTAAACTGACAAAACGCGCCCTGATGATTTCAGCCGCGCTCAGCGCCGCCTATATGGCCGGACCAACATTCGCCGCCGACAAGATTGTCATCGGCTTCTCGCAGGCAAGCTCGAACTCGGCGCACCGCAACACGATGACGACGCGCAATCAGGAATACGCCACCGCCAATTTCGCCGATTCTGATCTGGTCGTCACCAATGCCGAAGGCAAAAGCGCCAAGCAGATTTCCGACGTCGAAAGCCTGATGGTGCAGGGCATGAAAGTCTTGATGATCTCCGCGCAGGACGGCGCGGCGATTGCGCCGACGATCAAACAGGTCATGGCGGCGGGCATTCCGGTCATCACGCTGGAGCGCAGCCTGGAGACGCCGGTGACGCTGCATGTCGGCCCGCACAACAAGCCGATCGGCGTGCTCGCCGGCAACTTCATCAAGGAGAAGCTCGCCGGCAAGGGCAATGTCGTCGAGATCAAGGGCGATCCCGCCGTCGCCCCCGCCGTCGAGCGCCATGACGGTTTCGCCGAGGCCATCGCCGGCACCGAGATCAAGGTCATCGCCGAGACCCATGCCGACTGGGACCAAGAAAAAGCGCTGAAATTCATGGAGGACACGCTGCAGCGTTTCCCGGCGGGCGAGATCCAGGCCGTCTACACCCATAATGACAACATGGCATTCGGCGCCCTGCGGGCGATTCAGGCCGCCGGCCGCGACAAGGAGGGCATCCTGATCGTCGGCATAGACGGCGAAAACATGGCCATCCGCGCCGTCGCCAAGGGCGACCTTGCGGCGACCTTCACCTACTCGACCGTGGCCCCCGAAGGCGTCATGGCCGCCCATGCATTGGCGACCAAGGACATGGCCGCGCTGGAGAAAATCGGCACGCTGACCAAGAAAGACGACGGCTCAATGGAAATCGAAATCGCTTCGACGATGATCACCAAGGACAATGCGGAAGCCATGTTCTGCAAGGGGTTTGGCGACGATCCTGAGTGCAAGTGACCTCCCCCGCGTCTTCAGCAAGCTGAGAGACGCACCTTGCCCCCGGCGCGAGCCGGGGGTTTTTGTTGGCGATGGGAAGATGCGGAGCGGATGGAAAGGCGGTGCGGTCCTGCTTCGCGCCTGCGGAGCTACGCAGGATTGGGTGTCTTATCCTGCGACTTATTTGAAGGGTGCGGAGTGAGGCTGCCCAATCCTGCGAAGCCCGAAGGGCGAAGCAGGACAAGTCGCCTCCACCCATTTCCTCAAAACCCCTGAAACAGCATATCAAGCGCTTCAGTGATGGCATGGTAGTGCTGCTTGAGAGATGTGACCGGCGCTCCGAGCGCCCCGTCACGCGAGCCCGCGATGCAGCGTGGCGCGCACCCATTCAGGATCGCTCACTTCGGTCCCAGAAAAAATCCGGAACGCGTGCAGACCTTGATGCAGATATAGCTCATAGCCGGACAGAAACTGCGCCCCCAGCGCCTCGGCCTGCCCGCGGAACTGCGTGTGCTCCGGCGTATACACCGCATCAAACGCCCAGCGCGGACTGCCCTTCGCACCCACCGGCAGCGGCGTGCCCTCGCGCCCGGTCATTCCGAGCGGCGTGCAGTTCACAAGTCCATCAATGCCGGAAAAATCCGATGGCAGCCCCGGCGCTGCGCCCCTAACCCTTCCGCCAATCGCTGTCGCCGCAGCATCCGCCAATGCCGCCACCTTCGCGGTGTCCGTGTCGACCAGCAGCACCTCGTCCGCGCCCAATTTTCCAAGCGCAAATGTAATCGCCCGGCCAACGCCGCCCGCCCCGAGCACGAGCACCCGGCCCGGCGCCGCACCGCCCCATTGCGCGCGGTAGGCGCTCATGAAGCCGGAATAGTCGGTGTTGTACGCAAGCATACCATTTTCGGTGAAGCACACCGTGTTCGCCGCGCCCATGTCGCGCAGCACCGGATCGCCCGCTCCCGCACGCGCCGCCGCCTGCTCCTTGTACGGATAGGTGACATTCACCCCGTCATAGCCCGCATCGCGGCAGAAGGTGAGCGCCGCGTCAAATGTCAGCCCGCGCTCGTCCGGAATGATCAGATCATAGCTGACATTGCGGCCAACCGAGAGCCCGCAGGTGATCTGCAGGGCAGGCGCGCGCGACTGTGTGATGTTGCCGCCGATCAGGCCAAGGCGCAAGGTCCTTTGTGCGGTCAACTCAGCCCTCGTACCCAAAATAGCGCGGCAGCCACAGCACAAGCTCCGGGAACACGACGATGGCGAGAAGCGCAAGCAGCAGCGCGATCAGATAAGGCACACCCTCCTTGACGATTTCCTTGATCGGAATCCCGGTCGTGCCGTTCACGACAAACAACAGCATGCCATAGGGCGGCGTGATAAGCCCAATCATGCAATTGACGACTGACACAACGCCAAAATGGATCGGGTCCACCCCCAGCGCCCGCGCCGTCGGCAGGAACAGCGGAATGATCACCAGTATGATCGTCGTCGCATCAAGCACGCAGCCCAGCGCCAGAAACAAGACCATGGTGAACGCAAGGAACCCGCCGCGCGTCAGCTCAAGGCTGGTCATGAACTGCGACAGCGTCTGTGGAATATTCTCGCTCGCCACGATATAGTTGAAAATCAGCGCCGAACCGATGACGAGGCCCACAGAAGCCGACGAGCGCGCCGAATCGACGAACACGTCATACAGCGCCCGGAAGGTCAGCGAGCGGTACCAGAGCCCGGCCACCAGCAGCGCATAGAGCGCGGCAACCGCCGCCGCCTCGGTCGGCGTTGTCGCCCCGCCATAGATCCCCGCCAGCAAAATGACCGGCATCATCAGCGCCGGCAGCGCGCGCAACGTCACGCCCGGTATCCGGCGCAGCGGCACCGGCTCTTCGGCCGGAATATTGCGCCTGTGGGCGATCACGCTCGTCATCGCCATCAGCATCAAGGTCATCAGCAGCCCCGGCACGACGCCGCCCAGAAAAAGATAGCCAATCGAGGCGTCCGAGACGAGCGCATACAGCACCATCGGGATCGAGGGCGGAATGATCGGGCCGATCGTCGCCGACGCCGCCACCACCGCGCCCGCAAAGCCCGGCGTGTAGTGCCCGGTCTTCAGCATCATCCTGATCGAGATCTTGCCGACTCCCGCCGCATCCGCCACCGCCGAGCCGGACATGCCGGAAAAGATCAGGCTCACCAATATGTCAACCTGCGCCATGCCGCCCTTGAAGCGGCCCACCACCGCCTTGCAGAAGTCCAGCAACCGGTCGCTGATCGCCCCGACATTCATGATATTGGCAGCCGTGATGAACAGCGGCACGGCGAGCAGCAGGAAGCTGTCATAAACGCTCTGGATGAACTGCTCGGAGGCGAGCGACAGATCCTGCCCGGCCATGAACAGATAGGCGACCGCCGACACCACCATGGCAAAGGCGATCGGCATGCCAATCGCCGCCGCCAGCGCCAGAACGAACAGCGCGAGGGAAAACGCGGTGCTCAATTGACCGAACCCTCGTCATGCCGCTCATAGGAGGTGATCTTGCCCTCAACATCCGGCGCGCCGCGCAGGAATTTCAGGATGATGTTGCCATAGCGGAATATCACCACCGCCATGAACAGCAGATAAATCGAAAACACATAGTGCAGCCGGATGCCCAGCGTGTTCGAGCGCTTGATCTTGTAAAAGCTCACATAGTCATAAGTCGGCAGGAGCGCGGCCACAAACGCCGCGACAATCATCACCGCCGCCAGCGCGCCGAATATGCGCTGCGCCGGGCGGCTGACCGACAGATACAGAACATCAAACCGGATGTGGTCGGATGGCCGCAGGCAAAACCCGCCCGCCCAGAACACCAGCCAGAGCCAGAGCGTCAGGCAGACCTCAACGGTCCAGCCCATCGGCACGTTCAAAAGATAACGGGCGGCGATCTGCACCAGAAACACCGAAAAAAGCGCGGCAAGCATAAACGCCGCCGCGCCATCGGCAATCCTGCGCAGCCTTGTCACAAGCTGCGTCATCGTTCAGGCTTACTTTGCTAGCGCGTTGATGGCGTCGAGCGTTCCCGCAGGCCAGGCCTTGGAGAATTCCGAGCCGAGATAGGCCTTCTGCACCGTGTCACGGAATGCGTTGAGATCAGGCTCGTATATCTTGAGCCCCTTCTCCTTGAGGCCCGCCACCAGCTCCTCTTCCTTCTTCAGCTGGTTCTGCCGGCCGAATTCCGCCGCATCATCCGCCGCCTTTTGCAGCTTGGCCTGGTTCTCCGGCGACAGGCCATCCCAGACTTTCTTTGACACAGTCAGATAATTGAGATCGACGAGATGCGAGGTCAGCACAATCTGCTTGGTCACTTCATAGAATTTTGCATCCATGACGGTCGGCAGCGGATTGTCCTGCCCGTCCACCGCGCCGGTCTGCAGCGAGGTGTAAAGCTCGGCAAACGGCACCGGCACAGGATTGGCGCCCAGCGCCTTGCCAAGGAACTGCCAGGCGTCGGATGGCGGCATGCGCAGCTTGATGCCGGCCAGATCCGCCGGCGTCTTCACTTCGTTTTCGGTGCGCAGATTGATCTGCCGGCGGCCAAGATACATGACCGTCAAGAGCTTGACGCCAAGCTCGGCTTCCGCCTTGTCCTTGAACGGCTGCATAAGCTTGTCATTGAACACCGCCACCTGATGCGCCGCGTCGCGGTGCAGATAGCCGGCGGAGAAGATCGAGAACTCCGGAAAGAAGTTCGCCAGCTCCTGCGCCGACGAAATTGACATTTCCAGATTGCCGCGCGAAATCGCCTCAAGCTCGGTGCCCTGCTTGAACAGCGTCCCGCCCCATGTCGGCTCGAACGAAGCAAACTCCGCAATCGCCGGCCCAAATTTCGTCACCAGCGCCACCGCCCGCTGATCAGTCTCGGAATTGACCGAAGACAGCCGCAGCTTCACCTTCTCCTGCGCCATCGCCCCAAACGGCAGAACCGCAGCCAATGCCGCAGTCAACAATGCGCGTCTCGTCATTTTAAGGAACATGATACTCCTCCCTGTTGCGTTTCCCTGTCGCCGTCTTGATGCGGCGGATGAAAAGCTCTTCGCAAATCAGGGTGGGGTTGTCTAGATCGGGGAGTGCGCTTCGCTTCTTCTCGCGCCCGGGGCGCACCTTGCCTTTTCCCCCGCCCCCCGCTATCTGCCCGCCCATGACCTTCCCCCTCTCCCATATCCGCAATTTCTCCATCGTCGCCCATATCGACCACGGCAAATCGACGCTCGCCGACCGGCTGATCCAGACCACCGGCGGGCTGGAGGCGCGGGAGATGACGGAGCAGGTGCTCGATTCGATGGACATCGAAAAAGAGCGCGGCATCACCATCAAGGCGCAGACCGTGCGGCTGAATTACAAGGCGAACAATGGCGAGGATTATGTCCTCAACCTGATGGACACGCCCGGCCACGTTGACTTCGCTTACGAAGTCTCGCGCTCGCTGGCCGCCTGCGAAGGTTCGCTCCTCGTTGTCGATGCGTCACAGGGCGTCGAGGCGCAGACGCTGGCCAATGTCTATCAAGCCATCGACAATAATCACGACATCGTCGTGGTGCTCAACAAGATCGATCTCCCAGCGGCCGAGCCGGAGCGCATCCGCGAGCAGGTCGAGGAAGTCATCGGGCTGGACGCCAGCAAGGCCGTGCTGATCTCCGCTAAGAGCGGCATCGGCATTCCCGACGTCTTGGAAGCCATCGTGCATCAGCTGCCCGCGCCCAAAAAAGGCGACGCCAACGCGCCGCTGAAGGCCATGCTGGTTGACTCATGGTACGACCCCTATCTCGGCGTCATCGTGCTGGTGCGCGTCATCGACGGCGTCATGAAAAAAGGAATGACCATCCGCATGATGGAGGCCGGCGCAAAATATCTGGTTGACCGCACCGGCGTTTTCACCCCGAAAATTCTCAACGTGGATGATCTCGGCCCCGGCGAGGTCGGCTTCATCACCGCGCAGATCAAGGAAGTCGCCGACACGCGCGTCGGCGACACGATCACCGACGACAAGCGCCCGACCGAACATGCGCTCCCGGGTTTCAAACCCGCCCAGCCCGTTGTCTTCTGCGGCCTGTTCCCGGTTGACGCCGCCGATTTCGAAGACCTGCGCGCCGCCATGGGCAAGCTGCGCCTCAACGACGCCAGCTTCTCCTACGAGATGGAGACCAGCGCCGCGCTCGGCTTCGGCTTCCGCTGCGGGTTTCTGGGCCTCCTGCATCTTGAAATCATTCAGGAGCGCCTAGAGCGCGAGTTCAATCTCGACCTCATCGCCACCGCGCCGAGCGTCATCTACAAGATCGACCAGATCGACGGCTCAACCATCGAGCTGCACAATCCCGCCGACATGCCGGACACGATGAAAATCACCGCGATCCGCGAGCCGTGGATCAAGGCGACGATCCTGACCCCCGACGAATATCTCGGCGCGATCCTCAAACTCTGCCAGGACCGGCGCGGCTTGCAGGCCGATCTGAATTATGTCGGCAAGCGCGCCATGCTCACCTATGATTTGCCGCTCAACGAGGTGGTGTTCGATTTCTACGACCGGCTGAAATCAATCTCGCGCGGCTACGCCTCGTTCGATTACGCGCTCACCGATTACAAAGAGGGCGATCTCGTCAAAATGTCGATCCTCGTCAATGACGAGCCGGTCGACGCGCTCTCCATGCTCGTCCACCGCAACGCCGCCGACAAACGCGGCCGCCTCATGTGCGAAAAGCTCAAAGAGCTGATCCCCAACCATATGTTCAAAATCCCGATTCAGGCCGCGATAGGCGGCCGCATCATCGCCCGCGAAACCATCTCGGCCCTGCGCAAAGACGTCACCGCCAAATGCTACGGCGGCGACGCCTCGCGCAAACGCAAGCTGCTCGACAAGCAGAAAGAGGGCAAAAAGCGCATGCGGCAGTTCGGCAAGGTCGATATTCCGCAGGAGGCGTTTATTGAGGCGCTGAAGATGGGGGATTGAGGCATGGCCGCCGCGCTGCATCCGCATGCCTTGCTGAGATTGCCCGAGCGCGGCGCGGTCGAAAGCGAAGTGATTGCAGCCATTGAAACAGGCGAAAGCTTTCCGGCCAAACATGGAAGAACGTGCTTCCGGCGCAATTTCCGCGGCCCGCATCCGTGGCGCAACAAGGTGTTCGACACAAAACAGCTCGAAGTGTATGCTGTCTTTGAAGATGAGCGCTGGCTGGCCATCACCGTCATCGTCAAATTCTTCTGAGAGGCGCCCCGCATGAAACTGAGTTATGATCCGAAAGCCAACATCGCCTATATCCGCATCCGCGAGCGGCAAGGCACGGTTGAGACCATCGAGGTCACCAGCGACTTCCTCGTCGATATCGACGAGACCGGAGCCGTCTGCGGCATCGAGCTGATGAACGCCAACGAACAGCTGATCTCCGGCGACGGAGGCAAGTTCGTCGTGGTCAATTCAAACAATGGCGAAGAGCTGGCGCTGGAAGTGGGCAAAGCCGCCTGACCGCCAAGCGCCGCGACGCCTCGCGTAAACGCAAACTGCTCGACAAGCAGAAAGAGGGCAAGAAACGGATGCGGCAGTTTGGCAAGGTCGATATTCCGCAGGAGGCGTTTATCGAGGCGCTAAAGATGGGCGACTAAGCGGTTTCCCTCATCCTGAGGAGTCGCGCAACGGCGTCGCGAAGGATGAGGGAGACGCGCCGATCCAGTGAATCGGCGCGAGCGACGGCACGCGTGGGAGCTGCCGGAGGCAGCGGGTCCCACCCCAGCGCCGAAGCCGCAGGTTTGCGCTTCGCGCCAAGCACCCTATTTATTTGACAGGCTCGACATGGGACGCCTCGCACACGAATATCGCAACGCTCGGCGCTATCTACCAACGACGGCGTAAGTATCCGCCTTCATTTCATCAAAGCGAGCTGCCGAATAGAGGGAGTGCCGTGTCCCTTTGAAACAGCCCATTTACCAAATTCTTCGAGCAAAATGGCTACGCGCCCTGCATGGCTGCCAATATCATTAGTGTTTCTATTTAACGCATCATAGCGAGAATAGACGGACGAATAATCGTCCTGGGCACCTGATGCGTGCATATCTCTGTGATTTTTTCGATCTCTCTCAAATGAGATCAAAAATTCTCGAATAATGGGCAAGCCAATATCGTCTATCGATCTTGTTAGCCAGTAATATACTGGAACTATGCCCGACGACGACAGCAAGTCGTCGCTAGGTAGAAAAACGCTAGCCATTCGATCCAGATTATCTACAGCCCGACGACCAGAAAGCTCTAGGCGAAAGAGTTCTATACCGGAGTCCTTAGCAAATCTATCTAGGTCGGATTTCTTGGTTCCAGCCACTTTGCCTAAATATTCAAATAGTAAAATCTTTCCAGCGGCATTATAGTCAGCCGCTCTCTTAGAGCTAAACTTAACAATTTCAGTAAAAAACTCATGACTTCCTATAGATCGTGTAACATCCGATACTGGACCCGTCATAGCGTTTCGAATTTCGGCGCCAGTGAGCGGCTTGCTGCGATTCAAGCGGACAAATAACTCATTGATCTCGTTCTCATCTTCAGTAACAACGCTCATGATATCGAGGGATTCTTCTTCAAAAGCCTCGGCTACAGACGGATAGCTGGCCCTGATGTCTCTTAGCGACAGGCCACCAAGTTTTAGATCTGGATCTTGCTTCCACTCAAAATCTTCGTTGAGAACGAGTGTTCCATCGAAGAAATCGAAAATTGCTTCAAGCCGTTGCTTGCCATCTATGATGGCGAAGGGCAACCTCTTGAGGTTGAGCGGACTATCACCAAATTGAAAGTCGGCAAGGTAAAGTTTTGGGACGTCGTATCCGTTGATGATGGAGTCGATCAGATATCCCTTGTCTGATGCCGACCACAATCGTCCTCGCCTTTGATATGGCGGGTTCATGTCGATTTTGTCTCGCGCTCGATTCCACCAAACTAGCGTCTTTGGAGGATGAGGGGTGATTCGAATGCTTGCTCGTTTCATCTAAAACTCGAATGAACGCTTCAATTCAATTGCCAGGCCCGACAAGTCAGGAAACACTACGGATTCCGTGAAGCCTTTCCGGAAAAGGGAGGCACGCATATCAGCGATACTTCCCTTCGGAATCAAGAGACGCTTGAGCACGCCCTTGTCGTAGATGTCCTGTTTAGACACCTTCTCCATTTCGTCTAAGCCTTGTCCGAACAATGCAAATCCACCCCTTTGCGCAACAATCCGCGGGCTATTGTAAGTTCCATAGACCATAACGGGTAGCTTAGGCATCTGTGGAATTGGAGTGCCAAGGGCATACGATTTCAACGGGTCACTGCTCTCATCGAGTATGCCGCCACTGTAGGAAATATGGTGAAGCGCCGAGCGGTTCCAAGAAATAGGGTCACACATCCAAACAGCAGCGTCTCGGTCTTTTCCCTCGCGCCTGCTGAGAGCAAAATAGGCGGCGACGAATGGGTTCTCGCTCCAATCCAGCAATCTTGTTGGAACCCCATAGTGTTGCATCAAGAAGAGTTTGTCCCAATCATTTGTGAGACTCCTATTCAAGAAAGGCTGCGATCTCTGAACAAATCTCGTAGTTAAGCTCCGTTCCAAATCAGAAAGTTCTTCAATCGCCTTTTTGCTTGGATGGCGAAACAAAGATGGAGCAAGTTTATGCCTCGAGTCCGTGCAGCCACGATACCAAGAGGCTTTATTGCCAGCCTGAAATATTTCAATATTATCGAGCAATTCCGTGAAGGTGTTTATTTGTATGGTCTCAAGTGTGTTCGACATTCTCGATATGAAGCTCCAAAACCTATCTATAACCTCTATCACAACCGCGTATGAAGTCGACAGGTGACGAATTACGGTGCCAGTTACCGAATTTCGGTCAATCCTTGAGCGCCCAATCCCGCCCCCGCCTCAACCCACCCCGCCGCGACATAGGTGAAATCCTTATATTCCAGTGCCGCCGGATCAACCTTAAGCCCCGCGCAGGTCTCCGGCAGGCGCGCGGTGAACCGGGCGTAACCCGCCGCGATCACCGCGCCAGCGGATAGCGGCGCTCCTCTGACAGCGCTGTTGAGGAAGGCGCGGACGCGGTCGATGCGCGGGGCGGACTTGCACCTCATTCTGAACCAGCTCTGGTCCCATCCCGCGAGGCCTGGATTCCGGGTCCGGCTTCGCCGCCCCGGAATGACGACAACACGGGGAGGCAACGACAGAAACTGGCGTCTGTTATTATCGAAGTCAAACCACTGCTTCGTCATTCCGGGGCCGCGAAGCGGAACCCGGAATCCATGCCTCAACGACGACGCGCCACGCTGGATCAGACAAAATTGGGATGCGGTGCCAGCGCGTCGCCGCCCCGTCAATCACTTCCAGCGCGCAGCGCGGCGTGGACCCGCAGCGCAGGACTGTGAAAACCATCGCCCAAAACAGGGGGCGGTATTCGTCGTCAAACGGGCAATTGACAAAAACGGACTTGGCGCGGCGGGCCAATCTAAACTAGCCTGCCTTGGCAGGCAGTTCGCGTTCGCGCAGCTCGCGCATGACTTTGTTCAGCTGGCGCTCGGTGAAGCTCACAGGCTTGAAAGGCGGCCGGGGAATCCGGATGCCGTCCTTGGTCACACCCAGAAACTCGCCCGTCTGCGAAGAGCGGCGGATGGTTTTTCCGGCGGAGGTTTTGGCGGTTTTGCTCATGGGTTGAATATGGCGCAGATCAGTTAAGGATTCAAGCAGCCGCCCAACCCCCTCTGGCCCTCCCCCCCGCCACCCTCTATACTCTCCGCCAACCCAACAGCGCGCCCATGAAAACCATCGCTCTCCTTCTCGCCCTCCTGACCGCCGCCCCCGCTCTGGCCGAGCCGGCTTTGGTCTTTTCCTTCATCACCGAGAAAATCGAGTTCGGCCCCGGCGATCTTGTGGAGGCGGAGGCGGGGATCAGTCACTCCGAGCCGTTTCCGGCGATCAATTTCCGCATGTCTGCCGCCAAGGCTGTCGAGTTTGAGGCGATGAGCGGCCGCCATATCGGCGATCCCATGGATATTCTGGTCTGCGGCAGGCTCATTTCCTCGCCGGTGATCCGCGAGCCCATCCGCGGCGGGTCGGGACAGATCAGCGGCCAGTTCACCCCGGATGAAGCCCTGGAACTCGCCGCGCGGCTCAAGACCGGCGCCTGCGCCGGGGTGTGAGCGGCGGTGGGTTTGCCTGCACCGGCGGACCCACCCGCGGAGTGCCGTTTTGGGGGCATGACCACCCGGTCTGAAAAGTAGTCCCAATTCTTTTCAACACCTTATCACTTTTCACAAAAATTCTTATCCTCCCCCTCCGAACCTGCCGCACACTCCCGCGCCAGATCGGGGACAGTTTGCTTTTCGGCGGCCGCCGCAGAAAATTGGCCGCCAAAGGAGCTGAAAAGTGAACTGTCCCCGATCTTCGAACCGGAAAGGACTTGCATGGACTGGGACACGATCATCGAGCGCAACCGCGGGCGGATACTCCTCGCCATCGCGCCGCTGCTCGCCGTTCTTGGGTTCGATCCGAGGCGGCGCGGTGAGATGCCCCGGCATTTTCACCGCGCGCTCATCGCCCTGCTGCGCCCCGCCGAATCCGCCGTGCGCCGCCTCATCATCATCGCCGCGCGCGGCATTGTGTTGAAGCTGAGGCTGGCGGTGGGCCGCGCCTTTCCGAAAGGGCTTGTCCTGAACAGGGACGCGGAGCGCATCCCCGCCTTCTGCCTCATCGACCCGCTGAAGCGCTTTGCCCCGGAGGGGTTTGAATGGGCGAAGGAATGGGGAAAAGACTGGGGCAAGGAACAGGTGCTGCCGCGCATTTCCGTGCCCGGCCTGTTCGACCCGGTGTTTCCTGAGCCTGTGCTCTTTCCTTTAAAAGACGACCCCGTCGGCGCCGCTTCGCTCGTGCGGCGCATTCAGGCGCTGAAGACAGCGCTCGAAAATCTGCCGCGCGAGGCGAAGCGGCTGGCGCGCTGGAAGGCGCGGGGCGAGCTGGCGCGCACGGCCGAAGTTCACAAGCCGTGCCGCCTCACGCCCTTCCGCCCCGGCTTCGCCCCGGGCTACCACCGGCATGAACAGCACGAGATTGATGTGATCCTCGGCGACTGCCACTATTTTGCGCGCAAGGCTTGGGACGACACGTCGTGAGGGTTTTCACGCGGAGAGTTCACGTCGAGGCGCCCCCACCCCTAACCCCTCCCCACAAGGGGGAGGGGGACATGCAGCCATTGCAGAACCCCTCCCCCTTGTGGGGAGGGGCAGGGGTGGGGGCGCCTCGCTCCGAACTTTCCGGTGAGCGCGCGGGGACGGAGCTGTGGCTTTTGAAAAATAGTTTCGTTCAATTTCAACACCTTATCACCATCCCAAAAATAAATTCCACCATTTCCATCCCCCTTCACCCATCATCCTTCATACTTCACTTGCTGCTCTCATGGGACCGGATGATCACCGGCATTCGGGAGAGCGGGCGGCCTATGGCAGCTTTGGACAGAGGTGTCCGAGGCGGGCGGAGTCCCTCAACCATGTCCCTCCTGGCCTTCGCGCCCTTCGCAAGAAGAGCCCCATGCGCCAGCCCGGGCAAAAAGCCGCGACAGGGCGTGTGGCGAGCCCACACCCAGCATAGGTTAGTTCCATTCGGCAGGACTGCACGCCCTGGACTTCCCTTCAATGGCCGGATGCGTAAAGCAGGCGCGGTGATGAGAAAGGCTGGCCTGCCGCCCGTCAGGGTTAACCCGCTCTTAAACCGCCGCAATTAGACTCCATCGCCAGTCTCTGGGCGATATTGAATTCGCCCCCTGTGTGGGAAGGCGTAAATTTGGCAGCGCGCAAGGCTCGGGTGGAACCCTCATTTGACGAAGCGCGCGCGCCGAGCCGGGCGCGGCGGGGCGCGAAAAGGGCGAAGCGCTCGCGCGGCCGGCGCAGCGTCAGCCTGATCGGCCGGCTGGCCAAATGGCTGTTTGTGCTGTGCATCTGGGGCGGCGTCGCGGCGGCGGCCGTGGTCGGCTATTACGGCTCGCGCATGCCGAGCGCCACGACGTGGGCGGTGCCGGACCGGGCGCCGAATGTGAAAATTCTCGGCCTGAAGGGCAAATTGATCGCCAACCGCGGCACGACCGGCGGCGAAGCCATCGGCCTGCACGACATGTCGCCTTATCTGCCGCAGGCGGTGGTTGCGATCGAGGACCGGCGCTTTTACAGCCATTTTGGCTTCGACCCGATTGGCTTCTCCCGCGCCATGATGCGCAACGTCATGGCGGGAAAGATGGTGCAAGGCGGCTCGACGCTGACGCAGCAGCTGGCGAAGAACCTGTTCC
>CAWDIY010000013.1:0-48338 GCA_963802455.1 uncultured Alphaproteobacteria bacterium
AATCTGGCGCCGCTGACCTCCGTCTAAAAATCAAACCGCCCCGCTCTGGCGGTTTGCGGCAGCAGGCATTCAATGAGTCGCAAAGCCGCTATGCCCCCGCCCCATTCCGCGCTAGCAATCCCCCCATGAACCCCCACCGCGCCTACCGCCTCGGCATCCTCCTCGTCACGCTCTCCGCCCTCGTCTGGAGCACGGCGGGGCTGTTCACGCGGATCATCTCGGTGGACACGCCGACCATGCTGCTGTGGCGCGGGATATTCGGGTCGCTGGGGTTTTTCGCCTATATGGTGTTTGAAGAGGGAAACGGCGCGTTCGGGCGGCTGGCGCGGATGGACCGGTGGGGGTTTCTTTATGCGATCATCGGCGCGGCGGCGATGCAGATGTTTATCGCCGCGTTCCGGCTGACGAGCGTCGCGCATGTGGCGGTGATTTATGCGGTGATCCCGTTTGTCGCGGGCGGGCTGGGCTTTATGGTGATGCGCGAGACGCCGTCGCGCGCGGCGCTGGTTTCCAGCCTGTTTGCGCTCATCGGCGTTGCGGTGATGGTCGGCTTCGGCGCGGGCGAAGGGCATATTTCCGGCGACCTGCTGGCCTTCGGCATGACGCTCGCCATGGCGGGGCTGATGGTGCTGGCGCGCAGACACACGCAGATTGACCTGCTCGCCGCCGCCTGCGTCTCGACCTTCATCAGCGCGATGATCTCGCTGCCGTTCAGCGGCCCTGGCATTCCGCCCGTGTCCGAACTCTTCATCCTCGCCGCCTTCGGCATTCTCTCCATGGCGGCCGGCTTCATCCTGTTCGCCTATGGCTCGCGGCTTCTGCCGCCGACGGAGACGGCGTTGATCGGCGCGCTCGACGCGCCGCTGGCGCCGGTCTGGGTCTGGCTGTTTTTCGCCGAGACGCCGCAGAACGCGACGCTCATCGGCGGCGCCATTGTGTTTGCCGCCGTGATGGCGCATTTCGCGCTGCAGGCAAGGAGCAGTGGAAAGATGGCGCATGAACCCGTTTCGCCTTGATGCGCGGCTCGAAAACGACTCGCTGGAGGTGGGCGAGCTTGGCCTCTGCCAAGTGAGGCTGATGAATGACGCGCGCTGGCCCTGGCTGCTGCTTATTCCGCAGATTGCGGGTGCGGTCGAGATTCATGATCTTGAACCGGGCCAGCAAAAGCTCTTAGCGCAGGAGATCCTTCCTCGCAGGCGCGGCGCTGAAGCGGGTGACGGCGTGCGAGAAGATCAACACCGCCGCGCTCGGCAACATTGTGCGGCAGCTGCATGTGCATGTCGTGGCGCGCAATGCGGGCGATGCGAACTGGCCGGGGCCGGTCTGGGGCTTTGGCGCGCGGCAACCCTACGGCGAAAATGATGGCTTGATTGCAAAAATCCGGGATGAGTTTGGCCCGCTTATTTTGTAGTGTGCGGCCAGATTGATTCGCTTTTTATACCATTTGGTCAAATCCCATGCCGCATCCCGTCCCCTCCATTGCCTTCAGCGGCAACCCTTTATGGCGTCTGGCCGAGAAGCGCGGCGCGGATTCGCTGGCCGGGGCCATTTCCAATCCGGACGCCCGCTTCATCTGCATGTCGGAAGGCAAGCCCGTCATCGAAAGACTGTCGGAAGATGCGGTTGAATGCCATTTTTCACTGAAGCAAATCGAGCAGCTGAACCCCGACTTTTCCTCCGCCGTCCTGCTCGGCTTTCTCGCCGACGCGCCGCATATCGCAGTTCCCGTGCCGCTCGGGCCCGACCGGCTGCCCGTTCCATTCGACGCATCGGACATAAGGCCGCTGTTTGCGGGCAATCTCGTTCCCGGCCCGGTGCTCGGCGAAATCGCGCAGGCTTCGGCTCTCTTGTCATGGAACGCCTCCTGCGGTTTCTGCGGAACATGCGGCGCGGCGACCCGGCCGGAGTCCGGCGGCTACAAGCGCGTCTGCGAAGGCTGCGCCAAGGAGCATTTCCCGCGCACCGATCCGGTGACGATCATGCTCATAACGCATGGCGACACATGCCTATTGGCCCGCAGCGCGCGGTTTCCGGAAAACATGGTCTCGTGCCTCGCAGGCTTCATTGAGCCGGGTGAGACAATCGAGGAAGCCGTGCGGCGCGAGACGCTGGAGGAGGCGGGCATCCGGACGGGCGAAGTCACCTACATCGCCAGCCAGCCCTGGCCCTTCCCGCATTCGCTGATGATCGGCTGCGTGGCCGAAGCGCTGAATTCGGATATCGTGCTGGAGAAGGACGAGCTGGAGAGCGGCGGCTGGTTCTCCCGCGCCGAGGTGCGGGCGATGATGGACGGCAGCCACGACAAAGGCTGGCAAGTGCCGCCGGAGGGGTCGATCGCGCATTATCTGATACGGCGGTGGGCGGAAAATTTGTAATCGATATGAATAAACCCCACCATTCTGCCCCGGCGATGGCCTCACCGTCAGCACACAAAGGTAAAAGGCCGCCGGATAGGGCCAAAACAGCGCCTTTTTCGCCTTCTGACCCGATGTTGACCTCTCACGGCTCTTTCACGCTCGCTGTGCCAAGTTCCCCTCAGGGGAAATAGCATTGGCGGGGTCCGCTGACGCAGCAGTGCATGCAGGAGGACGCGGCAGAATGAACAACAGGGAAGCCCTCTCCTGCCACCTCACCGCCCGCCCAGCATTCGAAGAAGCAAGGTTCAATGCCCCTCCCGGCTCAAGCGCGCGGCGGCGCCTCGGCGCCATCGTGGCGGCGATTGACCGCGAAATCGCCTATGCCGCAAGACTGACGCTGGAGCGCGGCGAGTGCTTCTATCAGCCGCTGCCCGGAAACCTCCACCGTATCGAAAAGGACCTAAAATGGGCGCAGTCGCGCCTGTTTTTGCTTAAGACCGCACCAGAGCGCGCCGCCGCCATACCTTCATGGCTGGCGACGGCGCTGCCGATGGTTTGAGGGGCGGGGCGAACCAGAAGGCCCAGCTAATAGTTGCCAGCCAAAGCTGCCTTCACCGCAGCAGCCGCATCGACAAGTCCATTGCCAAACGTTTGCTCAACCGTCAGCATTGTTCCGTTGACTATATCATCGCGGCCCAGAATATCCGGCTTGATGTCATCGGGCAAATGCCGAGACCTTTTATCCCACGCGCTGTCGTGCAGAAGCCTGCGCATTTGCCTGCCGTTGAGGCCAATGCCGTCGGGCCTGGATTTTGCTGCGCGCTGCACTAGCGACGCAACACCTGCGACAATTGAAGCAGCTGCGGATGTGCCTCCGAATTCGGTGAAGTAGCTCTCTGGCTCTATCCAAATTTTTGCGTCAACATTCGAGTTCGTGTCTGAAAATCCGAATGCGCCGGGAATATCAATCGACCGTATGGAGGCTTCTCCGAAGGGAATCTCCAATTTGCCTGTTTGCTTGACGAAGTAATCGTAAGGATGATCGGCAATGAACCGGTTGGTCCTGTCAAGCCGCGCCTGATCAATGTTGAAGATTTCGGCGTCGTCGCTTGGGGCGGCCACAGTTACTTTGTAGAATTTATCGCCGCCTTGCGCCACTTCTGCGTCAGGCCTGGGGCCGCCGAAATTGCTGTATGAAGAGCGATATCCATAGTAGTTCATCGCACCCACAGCGATGATGCCATTGTCATCCGCCGCGAAACTGGCCGGAGCAATCGGTTTTCCCTCGCTTTCGTTGCCTACAGCGCACACTATTGGAATGCTGCGCGATATTGCGATGATCGTTTGCCTCAACGCCTCCCAAGGCCGCGCAAGTTCTTTCTGCGCCTTCAGCACTTTCGCTGAGTCGGGCTTGTCTTTATTTTCTACTTCGAAGTCCGTGACTGCGAACTCAATTTCACGCGGCAGGCCGCGCGGAAAAAGGATGACGTCCGCGCCGCTCCGAGCCGCCAGTACGAAGGCAAGCGTGAGCAAGTCCGCTCGAGGCGCAAAAGAGGTGGTAATCGATACGATCTCGCTGGCAGGGTCGACGCCGCTGTAAAAGGGTGGGATGAACGCCTGCTGGCGGGAGCCCGTTCTAGAATCGAGATAGTGCTGAACGTGAGCTGCAATTAAGCCGGCGCAAGCTGTGCCGTGCGCGGAAAATTGCTGGTTAGACGTTACGGGCGCTCCAGCATTTACCGAGATCTTGTTAAGATTGTCATCTATGAGCTTTTTGACGTCCTCCTGCCAGCCCGCCGCTGCGCTGTTTGGGAAAAGCTCCATGTCAGCCAGCCAAGTTGGCCAATCTTCGTCTGCGACCAGCTTGGCATTGGTATCTTTGTCCGCTTGGAGCGTCGGCGCGCCGGTCAAATCAAAATTGTGGCTCTTTTCCGCCTCGGTTTGGTCGTCCAATTCCTGCCCGGCATTTCGTAGTGAGGACGTCGTCTTCGGGGCTGGCACTTTGCCAGCCAAGTAGGGATGCGCGCTGACGCCCGTGTCGATGATTGCGACTATGGACTTGTGCGGCCCGGTGATGCTGCCCCAGACCTCAGTCGGTTCAGGCGCTTTCGTGGGCGGTTGCTGCGCGCCTTGTGACGGCTTCAAAAGGCCGATGGCCTCAAGGTGCCAGAATTTGCTGTATTTCAACGGGTCGGCGACAGAAGTGCGATTGCTCATAATATTGCTCCTCAGATCCATTCCGCCAAAGCGGCGCGCATTTGTTCGGCGCAGGCGTCAATCAGGTAGGGCAGGAACAGTTCGGCAAGCCGCCGTCCGGCCTCGGTGTCCGACTCGTAGTGAAGCCCCGCCCATTCGCGGTTCTCTGCGACGTCCTTGGCGATGCGGTGCAGTTCCTCAGACGCAGGGTGCTGCGGAAAATAGCGCTCGAACACAAGTGCGAGAGAGTGGCACTGGAACGAGTGGTTGGACGGATAGGCCAGGTGCGGCGGCACGGGCAGAAGCGGGCGGAGCTGCGGCGCCACCATGTTGGGCCGCTGGCGGCCAAACATGTCCTTGTACTGCAGCCCGACATATTCCGTGATCTGCAGCACCGTCGAAAACAGTGCCATCGTCTCGTCGTACCCGACCACGTCCTCAATGCCGAGCGCGCGGGTGAAGTCCGACAGGTCCATTGTATCCTGCCGCTCTATGGCCTTGCGCCGCGCTTTGCGCTCAGCAAGGTCTTCTTGTTTGACCAGCAGTTGCTTCGCCTCTTGTGTCGTTGTCCTTGGGCCGGGCGGCGGGTCAATCGGCAGAATCTGCCACTTGTAAAAGCCGACGCCCATTTCCGCCTTCGCCATTTTCTGCGAAAGCTCATCCGTGGGAACACCCGGAACAACTCCCGGGTCCTGGACCCGGTTGTCCTGATGGTGCAGACGCAGGATTTCACGGTAGGGCGAGAGCCCGAATGCCGACTGTGAGCCGGCGTCGTTGGACGACTTGTTCTTATTTTTGTTTTTGTTCTTATTTTTATTCTTGTTCTTATTCTTGTTCTTATTCAAAACCGTCGCCGAGCGCGCGAAGGCGCTGGCGTTCATCGTCGCATTCCCCGTCATGACTCGTTCTCCTTGATCCCGGCCTTCTTCAGGCCCTGAATGAAATAACGTCCCGACGGCGTGTCGAGGCCCGGGATAGCCTGCGTTGCGCAGCGACTGGACCGAGAAATTCGGCTCGACTGTCAGCAGGCGCTGACGCGCGGACTTCGCCTTTTCCTTTTCGCCCATATGGCCGTAGCTGGAGGTCAGGAACCGCAGCACGGAGTTGAACTCCGGGCGCTCGCGCAGGACGGATTCGCCATATTCGACGGCAAGCTCGTGCTGGCCGGCCATGCTGGCGGCGATCAGGCAGGACGTGTCGAAATAGTAGCGGTAGGGGCTCAGCGCGCCGAGATGCCGTCCGAACTGCGCCGCTTTCAGGCCGGCGTCCGGCAGACCCATATAGGCGTGCAGCACCGAATAGAGGTCCCAGGCGAGAGCGCGCGTCGGGTTGATCCGGAGCGACTGCTCGAACAGCTCCACCGCCTTCATCTGGTTGCCCAGAAGGTAGGAATGGACATGGCCGGCCAGCGCCTTGATCAGCGCATTGTCTGGATCGCGCTCCAAAGCGCGGGTGATGAGGAAGCGCGCTTCCTCATGCAGCGGCCCGTCATCCCGGACGAAGCGCTGGCCGACGCGGAACGTCGAAAGGAACGCCAGCCACGCGCCGGCGATTGCGCCAAACTTTCCGGGCAGGAGCTTGCGCAGCTCAAGCGCGGCATGGTCAAGATCCTGCGCGCCAAGCTCGAACATGTCCTGGATGGCCGAGCGCAGCTGCTCCGGCCCGTCATCCTCCTGTTTGAGGACGTTCATCTTGCGCTCTGTCTCGCTCCAAACCCGCTCCACGCAGCGCAGGACCAGAGTGATGAGCTCAGGGTCGCGCTGTGACATGAGGGCGTTCCAGTCGCCTTCACATTCCTGCGTCCAGAGCATCGTCTCAGATGTGAGGTCGATCAGCGCCAGCGCCACGCGCGCGCGGCCTTTCGACCATGTTGCGGCGGCGCGCAGGCAGAGCGAAAAATGCACGTCATTGACTGAGGTATGTCCACCGAGATTGTGGCGCGCATCGCGGATGCTGCCATAGCCCTCTTCCATCAGATTTGACGCGCAGCGCGACAGAACCCGGTTGGCCAGCTCCTCGGACTCGCGGTTCTCCGAAAGGGCGCGCGGCGGATCGATGCGCAGCCCAACCTGAATTGGCTTTGCCAGCGCTTCATGGCGCGGCTCCGGGCGGGCGGACACCTGCACGGCGCTGTCAAAACGGCTGCGCTCAAGCGTCAGCCATTCCTCAAATTCCGCGTCCTTGACGTCCATGCCCTCAAGGAAATCCGCATCCTCGCCGTGCGCAGATTCAAGATCGCCAGCGCGCACGTTTTCCAGATTGAGCCCGACAACAAACTTGTCAGCGATGAGCGCGGCATCCGCCCAAGGGCCGAAGGACCGGCGGATTTCCCGCAATGTCTGCCGCAGGCTCGCCTGCGCCTGTTCGCGGGCGCTTTCGCTCCACAGATGCGCGGCGAGCCATACCCGCGAGCGCCTTGCGCCTTCCGAGCGCAAAAGCATTGCAATCAGCGCGCGGGACTTCTGGCTCGGCGGAGTCAAATCGGAACCGTCGGGCGCAACCACGCGCATGGGTCCGAAAAGATTAACTGTCAGCATTGACAGGCCCCGCTCCGTAAAAGATTTCGCTGCCAGAGTGAAATGCGAATGCGATGGAACATAAGTCATAGTTCTATTTCCCTTGCTTGCAACGGGAAAAACTCTTCAGGCTTTGACGCCGGTCGTTGAATGTAAAGCGCATGATCTGAATCGAATGCGATTGCGCTTCGACGCCAGGCGGCGCCGGTGAAATGCCAGCGCTTCATCAAGCTGCGCAATTTTGATATGCCCCGCCCGCTCATGGTCCCTGCCCTCACCCCGGCCGTCCGGCACGCCATGGCGGCGCCGACGATGGCTGTTGGGCGCACATCTATTTGACGTTGCGTGAGCTTAGCGTGAAAGCCAATCGGCGCCTGCCCGGGCCTTTGCGGCAAATGGCTGACCTGTTGTCACAAAATCCGGTCAATCGCGCGGACTTGAATTAGAAATTCACCCCCGCGCGCCGCGCAGCCCGTTTTGCTTATACACGCCCAAAATCCGAACTTCCTTGGTGAAGAACCGCAGCTCCTCCAAGGCAAGCGTGACATTTTTGTCATCGGGGTGGCCTTCGATGTCGGCATAAAATTGCGTTGCGGTGAAGGCGCCGCCGAGCTGGTAGCTCTCCAGCTTGGTCATGTTGACGCTGTTGGTGGCGAAGCCGCCCATGGCTTTGTAGAGCGCGGCGGGCACATTGCGGACATTGAAGATGAACGTCGTCATCATGATGTCGTCAGGATTTTCGCGCGCTGCCCAGCGCTTTTCGCGCGACAGGACGACGAAGCGGGTGACGTTGTTGTCGGTGTCCTGGACATTTTCGGCGACGATATCGAGGCCGTAAAGCTCCGCCGCGAGGCGCGGGGCGAGCGCCGACATGGTCTTGTCGGGCGATTCCGACACAAGCCGCGCCGCGCCTGCCGTGTCACCGGCGGGGACCGGCTTCCAGCGGTGTTTGCGCACGATGCTCGGCACTGGCCGAGCGCCGGTATCTGGCTGTGCACGGTCTTGATGTCGGCAATTTTTCCGCCTTTTTTCATCATCAGCTGAAAATGGATCGGCAGGAAATATTCGCCAACAATATGAAGTTTTGATTCCGGCAGAAGGTGATGAATGTCGGCGATGCGGCCCACAATGGTGTTCTCGATCGGGATCATGGCGAGATCGGCCTTGCCGGTCTCCACCGCATTGAACGCGTCCTCGAAGGTCGGGCATGGCAGCGTCTGCATGTTTGGAAACATCTGGCGGCAGGCGGCGTCGGAATTGGCGCCGAGTTCGCCCTGAAAGGCAATTTTGTTGGTTTTTTCGCGGGTCATTTCATGCTTTCAGCCACAATTGCGCGGGCGCGCTCCAGATCGTGCGGCGTGTCTACCCCAAGCGGCACGGTTTTCACAATCTCGACATCAATGCGCATCCCCGCCTCCAGCGCGCGCAGCTGCTCAAGCCGCTCGCGCTGTTCCAATGGCGAAGGGCCAAGGCCGACAAACCGCTCCAAAGCGGCGCGGCGGTAGGCGTAGAGGCCGATATGGTGGTAGAGCGGCCCTTGCCCCCAGGGCGCTGTGGCGCGGGTGAAATAGAGCGCGCGCAGCCGGGTTGGCGCAATAGGCGAGCCGATGGCTTTGACGACGTTTTCATTGGTCTTCTCATCATCCCTGACAATTTCCGCCGCGAGCGTTGCGATATCTGTTGCCGCGTTTTCGAGCGGCAGAATGGCGCTCTGGATGATGGCGGGATCGATGGTCGGCAGGTCGCCCTGCACATTGACGACAACGTCCGCCGTACCCGCGCGGTCGATCAGCGTCAGCGCCTCCCAAATCCGGTCGGAGCCGGATTGATGGTCCGTCCGCGTCGTGACGGCTTCAAAACCATGCTTTTCAACTGCCTGCTTCACCGCTGGCGCGTCAGTTGCCACCACAACACGGCCAATGCCCGACAATTGCGCCTGTTTCGCCACGCGCACGATCATCGGCAGGCCGCAAATATCGGCGAGCGGCTTGTTGGGCAGACGGGTGGACGCCATGCGGGCGGGGATGAGGATGAGGACGTTCATGGAGGCGGATTGTCTTTGGCAGGTGTCAAAAAGTCACGGGGTTCGCGGCCCTTATAGGTGTTGCAAGTCATAACCAAAAGACCTAGAGCCAATTAGATTGATCGGGTTCGCTTTCGGGCAGACTGGAGCCGGGGAAACATGGATTCATTTCAACTCAACAAGCTGGCCGGCGCGTTTTTGGGCACTGTTTTCATTCTGATGTCGGTGGGAATCATCTCCGACAGCCTGTTTGAAAGTCCTGCGCCCGAAAAGCCCGGCTTTCTGATTGAGGCCGCTGAAGCCGCTGCGCCAGCTGATGGCGGAGGCGGCGCGGCTGCCGCGCCGGAGCCGATCGCGCCGCTGTTGGCGGCGGCGGATGTCGCCGCGGGCGAGAAAACGTTCAAGAAATGCGCCGCCTGCCACACGCCCGCCAAGGGCGGCGCCAACAAGGTCGGCCCCAATCTCTGGGGCATCGTCGGCCGCGCGGCGGCCGCACATGAAGGCTTCAGTTATTCGGCGCCGTTGAAGGCATTTGCCGAAGGCGGGCCGTGGGACTATGAGAAGCTCTCGCTTTTCATCGCTGCGCCCAAAGCCTATATCAAGGGCACAGCCATGGGCTTTGCCGGCCTCAAGAAAGCCGACGAGCGCGCCAATCTGATCGCCTACCTGCGCACATTGGCGGACAGTCCGGCTGCTTTGCCGTGATGCAGAACACCAGGAATTGAATTCAAAGGGCTGGAACTTGTTTCCGGCCCTTTTCGTATGTGGATTAGACTTGTTTTTTAAATCCTCAGTCCTCATCCTTACCTAAAGACCTGACTTGGAACCGCAAATGACACATTTTCTCCGCCGTTTCGCCGCCGCTGCAGGATTTCTGGCCGTGCTTTCCGCCGCCGCACTTGCGCAGGACTGGACGCATGGCACGGCGCTGACCGGCGCGCCAAGACTGGCGGCGGGATTCAAAAATTTCCCCTATGTGAATCCGGACGCGCCCAAGGGCGGAACCGCGCGGCAGGCGGCGCTGGGCTCGTTTGATTCCTTCAATGACCGGATCACACAGGGCGAGTCCGCGCCCGGCGTCGCACTGATTTATGAAACGCTGATGACGCCGTCGCTGGATGAGAACGACATCTCCTCCGCCTACGGGCTATTGGCGGAGGCGACAAAGTTTCCGGATGACTTTTCATCGGTCAGCTTCCGCCTCAATCCCAAGGCCAAATGGCATGACGGCCAGCCGGTCGGCATTGAGGATGTGATCTGGAGCTTTGACAAGCTGAAAGAGATCAATCCGCAGCTCGGCTTTTATTTCGCAGACGTGGTCAAAGGCGAAAAGACCGGCGAGGGCGAGGTGACGTTCACCTTTGCCGCCAAAGGCAACCGCGAGCTGCCGCACATTATGGGCCAGCTGCCGGTCTATCCAAAGCACTGGTGGGAAGGCAAAGACGCGAACGGCAAGCAGCGCAATATTGCCGCGCCGACCATCGAGCCGCCGCTCGGCTCCGGGCCCTACAAAGTCGGCAAGTTCGAGGCGGGGCGTTTCGTGGAGTATGAGCGCGTCGCGGACTATTGGGGCAAAGACCTGAATACGCGGATCGGGACCAGCAATTTCGATGTCATGCGCTACGACCTCTACTCCGACGAGACCGTGATGATTGAAGCGTTCAAGGGCGATGCATTTGACTACCGCTTGGAACGCTCCTCGAAAAACTGGGCGACCGGCTATGTCGGACTGCCCGCGCTCGACAAGGGCTTTGTCGTCAAGGAAGAATATCCAGAATCAGGACTCAGGCCGGATGCAGGCGTTCGTGCCGAACCTGCGGCGGGAGAAATTCAAGGACTGGCGCGTGCGGCGGGCGCTTAATCTCGCCTTTGATTTTGAGACAACCAACCGCAACGCGTTTTTCGGAATCTACGAGCGCATTGCGAGCTACTATGCGGGCACTGAGCTTGCCTCGTCCGCGCTGCCACAGGGCAAAGAGCTTGAGTACCTGAATGAGGTCAAAACGGATGTTCCGCCTGAACTCTTCACCGCGCCCTACATTAACCCTGTCGGCGGCGACAATGAGAAGATGCGGGCCAATTACCGCGAGGCACTGCGGCTTTTGAAAGAGGCCGGCTGGTCGCTGAAGGACAGCAAGCTGGTCAATGAGAAGACCGGAGAGCCGTTCACCATCGAGTATCTCGATTATTCCGACATAAACCAACGCTTCGTTCTGCCCTATGGGCAGAGCCTTGAGAAAATCGGCATCAAAATCGACTACCGCATCGTCGACTCCTCCGCCTATCAGGAGCGGGTGCGCAAATTTGACTATGACATGATGATGCATGCCTGGGGCCAGTCGCTGTCGCCGGGCAACGAGCAGCGCAACCAATGGGGCAGTGTGGCCGCTGACAGGGAAGGATCGGAGAACCTCGCCGGCATCAAGAATGCGGCCATCGACAAGCTGATCGACAAAGTGATTTTTGCCACTGACCGCGAAACGCTGATTGCGGCGACGCATGCGCTCGACCGGGTGCTGCTTGCCAACAACTACGTCATTCCCCAATGGTTTTCCAAGTTCGACCGCTATGTCTATTGGGACCGGTTCGGCCGCCCGGCGCAAATGCCTAAATATGACTTCGGCTTTCCAACGGTCTGGTGGTTTGATCCGGCAAAAGCGGCGCGGATCAAACAATAGGCCGTCATACCCCTTGCGCATCGAGTCTTGGCGATTCCAAATGCGCCAATTGCCGAATCACCCGGAAGCCAAGGGCGCGCGCTTGACATTTGAGACAGACATCTCCGCGCGCGGCGAATTTCGGGCCGTCAACTGATGGGCGCTTATATTCTCCGCCGCATCCTCCTGATGATTCCGACCATAGTCGGGATTCTACTGATTTCGTTTATTGTGGTGCAGTTCGCGCCGGGCGGACCCGTGGAACAGGTGATCGCCGACCTGTCCGGCAATTCCGACAGCGACCGGCTCGGCAGCGGCGGCAGCGATTTTGCGGGTGACGGCGCTCTCGAGGAGGGTGGCGGCTCCGGCAAATACCGCGGCGCGCAGGGGCTGGACCCGCGCTTCATTGCACAGCTTGAAAAACAGTTCGGCTTTGACAGGCCCGCGCATGAGCGGTTTTTCAAAATGCTGTGGGACTATGCCCGCTTTGATTTTGGCGACAGTTTCTTCAAGGGCCGCCCGGTGATTGACCTGATCCTCGACAAAATGCCGGTGTCGATCACGCTCGGCCTTTGGATCACACTGATTTCCTATCTGATCTCGGTGCCGCTTGGCATCGCCAAGGCGCTGCGCGACGGATCGCGGTTTGATGTGTGGACCAGCGGCATCATCATTGTCGGCTATGCCATTCCCGGCTTCCTGTTCGGCATCATGCTGATCGTGCTCTTCGCCGGCGGCTCGTTCTTCGACTGGTTTCCGCTGCGCGGGCTTTGGTCGGACAATTTCGACCAGCTCAGCGCATGGGGCAAGGTCAAGGATTATGCCTGGCATGTCACGCTGCCGCTGCTCGCCATGGTGCTTTCGGCGTTCGCCACAACGACGCTTTTGACAAAGAACTCGTTCCTCGACGAAATCAAAAAGCAATATGTGGTGACCGCCCGCGCCAAGGGGCTGAACAACCGGCAGGTGCTTTACGGCCACGTGTTCCGCAATGCGATGCTGATCCTGATCGCCGGATTTCCGGGCGCGTTTGTCTCGGCGTTTTTCACCGGCTCGCTGCTGATTGAGAATATTTTCTCGCTGGACGGTCTCGGCCTGCTCGGCTTCGACGCGATCCTGCGCCGCGATTATCCGATCGTGTTCGGCACGCTCTACATCTATTCGCTGATGGGCCTTTTCGTCGGGCTGATCTCGGACCTCATCTACACATGGATTGACCCGCGCATCGATTTTGAACGGAGGGATGTGTGAAGCTTTCCCCGATCAGCCAGCGCCGCTGGGCGAATTTCAAGGCGAACCGGCGCGGCTTCTGGTCGCTGTGGATTTTCCTCGCCATCTTCACCCTCACGCTGTTTGCAGAATTCATCGCCAACGACAAGCCTATCCTCGCCTCCTACAAGGGCGAGCTTCTCTATCCGGTTCTGGTCGATTATCCGGAGGAGAAATTCGGCGGCTTCTTCGCCGTCACGGACTTCCGCGACCCGACAATCCAGGCCGAGATTGACGCCAACGGTTGGACGCTGTGGCCGCCGATCCGCTACTCCTACCGCTCGGTCAACAATGAAATGCCCGGCTCCGCGCCGACCAAGCCGTTCTTCATGTATGAGCGCAAGGATCTGTGCGCCCGCTATGCGCTGGGCGTTGACGATCCAAGCTGCCGGCTTGGCAATTTCAACTGGCTCGGCACCGACGATCAGGGCCGTGATCTCCTGGCGCGGGTGATTTACGGCTTCCGCGTCTCGGTCCTGTTCGGCCTGCTGCTCACCATCGGCTCCGCCGTCATTGGCGTGACGGCAGGCGCGGTGCAGGGGTTCTTCGGCGGCTGGACCGACCTTTTGATGCAGCGCTTCATTGAAATCTGGACCTCGCTGCCGCTCCTCTATCTTTTGATGATCGTCGCCTCGATCCTGCCGCCGGGCTTCTTCATCCTGCTTGGGCATCATGCTGCTGTTCTCCTGGTCGGCCTTTGTCGGCGTGGTGCGGGCGGAATTCTTACGGGCGCGCAATTTTGAATATGTCAACGCGGCGCGGGCGCTTGGCGTCGGCAATGCGACGATCATGTGGCGGCACCTGCTGCCCAACGCCATGGTCGCGACGCTGACCTTCCTGCCATTCATTCTCAACGGCGCAATCACGACGCTGACCTCGCTCGATTTTCTCGGCTTCGGCCTGCCGCCCGGCTCGGCCTCGCTCGGCGAAGTCTTGAAACAGGGCAAGGCCAATATTCAGGCGCCATGGATCGGCTTCACCGGGTTCATCACCATGTCGCTGATGCTGTCGCTCTTGGTATTCATTGGCGAAGCGGTGCGCGACGCGTTTGACCCGCGGAAGTCATTTAAATGAGCGCCGAAGCATGGTATAAGGCAGAAATTATTCTACCTAGGAGCTCGAAATGGGCTTGAATATCAAGAATGACGAGGTCCACCGCCTAGCCCGCGAGGTGGCGGCGCGCACGGGCGAGACCATGACACACGCCATCCAGACCGCGCTTGAGGAGAGGCTGGCTCGACTTGCTTCCGCCGGGTCTGAGGACCGGGCCAGCCGGGCCGCCCACGTACGCGCCATTCTCGATTCCCTGCCCGCCTATCCCGGCGCATCCAGTAACCATGACGATCTGTATGACGAGTTTGGATTGCCCGCATGATCGTTGATGCCTCAGCCCTGATCGCGGTCGTGCTCAAAGAGCCGGAATGGGAATCCTTTGAAACGGCATTGGTGAACTCCGCTGAAAACTTGATGTCGCCAGTCAACCGGATGGAAGTCTTTATGCGCCTTGAAATGATTGGCGGCGAGTGGCTCGTGCAAAAGTTCGATGCGCTGGCAGCCGTTTTGAAGCTGAAGACCGAACCCATCGATGATTTGCAACTTGATCTTGCCCAAACGGCATTCCGGCGCTTCGGCAAGGGCCGGCACAAGGCCGCCTTGAACATGGGCGACTGTTTCGCTTACGCATTAGCCAGGTCGAAAGGCCAGGCCATTTTGTTCAAGGGCAATGACTTCAGCCATACCGACCTGGAGTCTGCCCTGTGACCGCCCCCCTCCTCTCCGTCCGAGAGCTCTCAGTCGCCTTCACCCAAAACGGCAAGACTTCGCTTGCGGTAGACCGCATCTCCTTCGACATCGAACAGGGTGAGACCGTCGCGCTGGTCGGCGAATCCGGGTCAGGCAAATCCGTCACCGCACTCTCCGTGCTGAAGCTCCTCGCCTATCCGGCGGCGAGCCATCCTTCGGGGCAGATTTTGTTTGGCGGCAAGGACCTTTTAAGCGCCAGCGATAACGAGCTGCGCGCAGTGCGCGGCAATGATGTGACGATGATTTTTCAGGAGCCGATGACCTCGCTCAATCCGCTGCATGTGATTGAGGACCAGATTGGCGAAGTCTTGAAACTGCACCAGGGCATGAGCAAAAAAGACGCCCGCGCGCGCACGCTCGAACTCCTCGCCCAAGTCGGCATACGGGATGCGGAAAAGCGGCTCGCCGCCTATCCGCACCAGCTGTCCGGCGGTCAGCGCCAGCGGGTCATGATCGCCATGGCGCTCGCCAACCAGCCGAAGCTTCTGATCGCCGACGAGCCGACGACGGCGCTCGATGTGACCGTGCAGGCGCAGATATTGGAGCTGCTGGCGGGCCTGAAAGCCAAAGGCGGCATGTCGCTTCTGTTCATCACGCATGACCTCGGCATAGTCCGCAAAATCGCGGACCGCGTCTGTGTCATGACCAAAGGCAAGATTGTCGAGACCGGGCGCACCGCCGACATTTTCGCGCGGCCGCAGCATGAATATACGCGTCATCTGCTGGCCGCCGAACCAAAGGGGCATCCGCCCATCTCTGACCAGTCCAGCCCGGTCGTGATGCAGGGAACAGACGTGAAGGTCTGGTTCCCGATCAAGCAAGGCTTTCTGCGACGCACCGTCGATCATGTGAAAGCTGTCGATGGAATCGATGTGACAATCCGCGCAGGCCAGACGCTGGGCATTGTCGGCGAATCCGGCTCGGGAAAGACAACGCTTGGCCTTGCGCTGTCACGGATGATTTCATCGGAGGGCGTCATCCGGTTCGGCGAAAGGGACATCAACACATTCTCGTTCAAGGACATGCGCCCGCTGCGGCGCGAAATGCAGATCGTGTTTCAGGACCCGTTCGGCTCGCTCAGCCCGCGCATGTCGGTGGCCGACATTATCGCCGAGGGCTTGTCGGTGCATGAGCCCAAGCTTACGCCTGACGCAGCGCGACGCGCGGGTGGTCGAGGCGCTGAACGAGGTCAATCTCGATCCGGAGCTGCGCTTCCGCTATCCGCATGAGTTCTCCGGCGGCCAGCGCCAGCGCATCGCCATCGCCCGCGCCATGGTGCTGAAACCTAAATTCGTCATGCTGGACGAGCCGACCTCGGCGCTCGATATGAGCGTGCAGGCGCAGGTCGTCGATCTCTTGCGCGCGCTGCAGGCCAAGCATCAGCTGGCCTATCTGTTCATCTCACATGATTTGAAAGTGGTGAAGGCGCTCGCCAACGATCTGGTTGTCATGCGCAATGGCAAAATTGTCGAGCATGGCCCGTCCGCAGAGATTTTCCGCGCGCCGAAAACCGACTATACCAAAGCCTTGATGGCGGCGGCGTTCAATATTGAAACGGCGGCCACGGGGGCAGTGAGCGAATGAGCGGCAATATTCTCGTCTCCGTGCAAGGCTGGGACGCCGACACTTGGCGCGGGGAATTTGCCAAAGCCGCGCCCTCCCGCAAAATCTTCGTGGACCCGGAAGGATTGGCGGATCCGTCGATCAAATACGCAGCCGTATGGAAGCAGCGCCCTTCGGCGCTGGCCAAACTGCCCAATCTGAAAGTCATCTTCTCGCTCGGCGCGGGCGTTGACCATGTGTTCCAGGATCCGGATCTGCCTGCCGTGCCGATCGTGCGCGTCGTCTCGGATGACCTCACCATGCGCATGAGCGAATATGTCGTCTGGCAGGTGCTGGACCACCACCGGCTCGGCCCGAAATACCGCCGCCAGCAGCACCACCATATCTGGCTTGAAGAGCGCGCCCAGCCGGCGGCGCATCAGGTGACTGTCGGGCTCCTCGGGCTTGGCGTGCTTGGCTCAGACGCAGCGCGCAAGCTCGCCCTGCTCGGCTTCAACGTCACCGGCTGGAGCCGTAAGCCGCGCTACTCGCAGAACATCACCTGCTTTCACGGCGACGAGCAGCTGCCCTGGTTCCTGGCGACGGTGGATATTCTCGTCTGTCTCCTGCCGCTGACGCCGCAGACGCGCGGCTTTCTCAACAAGGGCGTGTTTGACCGGTTGAAAAAAGGCGGAACCTTTGGCGCGCCGGTGCTCATCAATGCCGGGCGTGGCGGCCTTCAGAACGAGAAGGACATTCTGCAGGCGCTGGAGGATGACGTCCTGTCCGCCGCCTCGCTTGACGTGTTCAACACGGAGCCGCTGCCGACGCAGAGCCCGTTCTGGAACCATCCGAAAGTCACCATCACCCCCCACGCCGCCGCCAGTTCCGCCCCGGACCAGCTGGTCGGGCCGATTGTGGCGCAGATTGAGGCGTTTGAGCGGGGCGAGCCGCTGCGGAACACGGTGAACCGGGTGGCGCAGTATTGAAAGAGACGGCCTTCACATCCGCCTGTATCCCGTCGGCTCTCCGTACAAACGCCCTATCCGCGCCACCGCTTCGGCAAAATCCTCCCGCACCACCGCCATTGCGCTGCCGCTGGCATGAATAATTGAATTGGCGTCAGCCATCACGGCGACATGGCCCTTCCAAAACACAAGATCGCCGCGCCGCAGGTCCGCGCCATCAGGCAGCGCGCTGCCCGCCGAGTTTTTCTGCATTCCCGTGTCGCGCTGAAGCTGAACGCCGCACAGCGCATGGGCCATCTGAACGAGGCCGGAACAGTCAATGCCGTGGCCCGAGCGCCCGCCCCACAGATAGGGAGTTTCGATCAGCCTTTCGGCGAGCAAAACCGGGTCGGTGAAAAACTGGCGGAGCGGAGCGGCATGGCCGGCGAATACGGCGCCGCCATTTGACAGCGTCAGATAGTGCGAGCCGCGCGTCTCTGCTTCGCCCGACACCGAAATCCGTGATCCGATGGACAAAGCCGCCTCGGCGGGCAGTTTCATGTCGGGACCAGGATAGAGAAAGGTCCGGGGCGCGGTGATGATGTGGGTGGGGGCCACGATGCGCCCTGTGAGCGCAGTGTCCGCCATGTAGCCGACATAGCCGTCACTGTGCGCCTGCACCCAGCACCAGCCCTCGGCCTCCTCGAACACGTCCACCGTCTCGCCAAACAGCACCTGCGTGTCCACAGGACTGTCCGGGCGCGGCGCGCGGCGCAGATCCGCGACGGCGACGACGCATTGGGCTGCACAATGATTGACATAGCGCGGCGCGGCGACCTGACCCCTCAGCCTCGCATCGGCGAGGTCGGCACGGAAGGCGTTGAGCCTTGGATCAAGTTCACTCACAATGCCCCGCCCTGCCCTGTCCGGTCAATGACGGAAGAATACAGCGCCGGCGCTGCCAAACACTTAACATGCATTGCCTTTCATGCTGGATAGCGCTGTTTCAGCACTTGAAAAATCGCCCGTATCGCCTGCGCCTCGCCGCCCACCGGCGCGTGCGGCTTCTCCACGGGGTTCCAGGCGAAAATGTCAAAATGCGCCCAGATTTTCGCGTTGCCGACAAATTTCTTCAGGAACAAGGCGGCAGTGACGGACCCGGCAAAACCGTCCGTGGTCACATTGTTGGTGTCAGCGATCTTGGATTTGAGCTTGCGTTCATAGGGCCGCCACAGCGGCATTCTCCACAAAGGGTCCGCGACCCGTTCGGAGGCGCCGGCGAGTTCGGCTGCAAAGAATTCATCATCGGTGTAGAACGGCGGAAGGTCCGGTCCGAGCGCCACGCGCGCCGCGCCGGTCAGCGTTGCCATGTCTATGAGGATATCCGGGCTCTCCTCGTCCGCAAGCGCCAATGCGTCGGCAAGAATCAGGCGGCCTTCCGCATCAGTGTTGCCGATCTCGACTGTGATGCCCTTGCGGCTCGGCAATATGTCGCCAGGGCGGAACGCGCTGGCGGAGATCGAGTTCTCGACGGCGGGAACAAGGACGCGCAGGCGCACAGGCAGCTTCTCGCCCATGATGAGCTGCGCCAACGCCAGAACGTTCGCAGCCCCGCCCATGTCCTTCTTCATCAAAAGCATGCCGCTCGACGGTTTGATGTCGAGCCCGCCCGTGTCGAAGGCGACGCCCTTGCCGACCAGCGTCACCTTAGGCGCGCCCTTCGGCCCCCAAGTGAAATCAATCAGCCGCGGCGCTTCGGATGCTGCCCTGCCGACGGCGTGAATCATCGGGAAGTTCTGCTTCAGAAGCTGCGGCCCGGTTATCACCTTGACCTTTGCTTTGAACTTCGCCGCAACAGCGCGTGCGGATTTTTCGATGGCTTGCGGGCCCATGTCGCTGGCCGGCGTGTTGACCATGTCGCGGGCGAGCGACACGGCTTCGGCCACGCGCCTGACGGCGGCAATGTCAACGCCTTTGGGCGCGGCGAGCGAGACTGCGGGCAGTTTGGCGGCGGGCAGGTATTTGCTGAACCGGTAGCCGCCGAGAAGAAATCCGAGCAGCGCCAGTTCCGGCTGACTTGGGGCATCGGCGAATTTCCACGCACCCTCCGGAAGCGCCGTTGCGAGCTTGCCAAAAACCAGCGGATCGTCGTTTGCGCCAAGCCCCAACAGCGCGCCGCCGAGCGATCCCGCTTCGTTGCCCGGAAGCGGCAGGAAGGCTGTGGCGGCGCCGTCAAACCCGTTGCGCCTCGCCCATGTCTTGGCTGATTCCGGCATGTGCGAGGCGTCAATCCCGCCTATGTGCACAAGCCAGACCGGCAGGCATGAATTTGGCTCAGAACTCAGAATTTCCACCGGCATTTTTCCCGCAAAACCCGCTTGTCTTCACTCCCGCGGCAGCGCCGGTTAACCATTCATTAGGGTTAACAGAATATTTCTGACAGCCGGAACAGTTCGGCCCTTTTGCCGAAACTTCTCAATGAACTAGCGGAGAAGACAGCTCATGGGCAAGAGCCGGGCACAAATATTCCGATCACATTGGATGGCATCCGCAATGGCCCTCGCGTGCGCCGCAGCGCTGCCTGCCTGCGGCACAGCGAGCAGGATGACGACGGGCTCGATCTCCCGCCCCTCCGGCAAAGCGCTGGAGCAGATGAGCAGCGCCGAGCTTTCAAAGGCGTCCGCCGCCTTCGGCCTGATCTACGAAAAGAACCCGAAGGACAAGCAGGCCGGCCTCAACCACGCCAACGCGCTCAGAATGACCGGACGCAACGATCAGGCGCTGGCTGTCATGCGCCAGGTCGCCATCACACATGCCAATGACCGCGATGTGCTGGCAGCCTATGGCAAAGCGCTTGCAGGCGCAGGCGAATTTGAGGCGGCGCTTGACGCGGTGCGGCGCGCTCAGCGCACGGATATGCCAGACTGGCGGCTCCTCTCGGCAGAGGGCGCAATTCTCGACCAAATGGGCCAGCCGGACAATGCGCGCGAGCTCTACCGCAAAGCACTCGACCTTCAGCCGAACGAGCCATCGGTGCTTTCAAACCTTGGCATGTCATACCTTCTGGCCGATGATCTGAAAACCGCGGAAACCTACATGCGTTCGGCCGCCCAGTCTCCCGGCGCGGACAGCCGCGTGCGGCAGAATCTGGCGCTGGTCGTTGGCCTTCAGGGCAGATTCGAAGAGGCGGAGAACATCGCCCGGCAGGAGCTGTCCGCCGATCAGGCCGAGGCGAATGTGGCTTACCTTAAGTCCATGCTGGCCCAGCAGAATTCCTGGAGCAAGCTGAAGGACAAGGAACCCGGCGCCCAAAGCGCCTCGGCGCAGTGACCCGCGCCATGGATATTTCCCAAACAAACCGCTGCTGAAACCAAACCTGAAAGGCCCGCCGGTTGCGAAACTGGCGGGCCTTTTTGGTTGCTCGACATGGCCGCGCGGGCCTGCGCTGCGGCGGGATCAGCCGCCGAAGATACCGCCGCGCTCGCTGATGCTGATGCCTGCAGGTCCCAGAATGACGATGAAAAGCACCGGCAGGAAAAACAGAATCATGGGAACAGTGAGCTTCGGCGGCAGGGCCGCCGCCTTTTTTTCCGCTTCGTTCAAGCGCATATCGCGGCTTTCGGCGGAGAGCACGCGCAGCGCGGTCGCAACCGGCGTGCCGTATCGCTCAGCCTGCATGAGCGCCTGCATGACGGACTTGACCGAATCGAGGCCCGTCCGGTTCGAAAGGTTCTCGTACGCCTGGCGGCGCTCCTGTAAGAATGAAAGTTCGGCATTTGTCAGCACAAGCTCCTCGGCAAGCTCAGCTGAGGCTGTGCCGATCTCATCGGCGACCTTGCGGAACGCCGCTTCGACGGACATGCCGGATTCAACACAGATCAGCATCAGGTCCAGCGCATCGGGCCAGGCGCGCTGTATCGAGAACTTGCGCTTTGAGCTGCGGTTGGAAATGTACAGGTTTGGGGCGTAAAAGCCGCCATATGCCACAAGCACGCACACGAAAATTTTCATCATCGTCGAGTGCTCAGGCATCTTGTCAAGCAGGAAAATGTAAATGGCGGCGACGAAGAAAGCGGCGAACGGCAGCACAAACCGCATAAAAAGGAACAATATCAGCGGGCTCTGTCCGCGATAGCCCGCGTTGCGGAGGCTGTTGACCGTTTTTTCGTCGGAAAGCGCCTTCTTCAAATCCAAGCGCTCAACCAGCGCGCGGATCCCCGGCTTCTGCTGCTGCTGTTTGAGCGAGCCGCCTCGTCTGCGCTTGTCGGATTCCACCGCAAGGCGGGAACGCTCCCGCGCCCTGATGCCTTCGCGCTCCAGCGCGACGTTTTTCATCCGCGCCTCCAGCCCGCTGCCGCCGAGCATCGGCATCATCACGGTAAAGATCGTGGCGAACACCGCAATGCCCACAAGCGCCGCAAAAATGAAGTTGGGGTCGGTCAAACTCGTAAAAATTGCTTCCATGACTTTTGGTCTTTACATGTCGAAGTTGATCATTTTCTTCATCACCATGATGCCTATCGACATCCACCCCAGACCGATCGCAATCAGAATGTGGCCTGTGGTGGTGGTGAACAGCACCATGATGTAGCCGGGTGACGATAGATAAACCAGCAGCGTCACAATGAAAGGCAGAGCGCCAATGATGGCTGCTGAAGCCTTGGCTTCCATCGAAAGCGCGTCAACCTTGGCCTTCATCTTTTTGCGGTCGCGTATCACACGCGACAGATTGCCCAGCGCCTCAGAAAGATTGCCGCCAGCCTGCGCCTGAATCTGAATCACAATGCCGAAAAAATTCGCCTCCGAGCATGGCATGTTTTCGTACAGCCGGCCTGCAGCCTCCGGAACTGATATGCCGAGCTGCTGTGCATCCACGATGCGGCGAAATTCCGTGCGGACCGGCTCCTTGGCTTCTGACGCGATAAGCCTGATGCCGTCATTGAGCGGAAGCCCTGACTTGATTGCCCGGACGATGACGTCAATCGAATTGGGAAACTCGGCGAGAAATTTCTTGATGCGGCGCTTGCGGAGGAAGGCCACGATCCAGCGCGGCACACCAAGCCCAAAGACGAGAAGCACGCCGGGAACGACAAAAATCGGAGCTCCCAAAAAGGCGGCGGCCGCCGAAACAACAAGGGCCAGCACCGCCGAGCCGATGTAAAACATCCGCATCGTCCAAGTGAGACCGGCCTGCTGAATCTGCAGCTTTATCGGCGGGGATTTTATGATCTTGTCCCGGTTGCTGAGCTTTTGCTCCAGTTCCTTGAGCGATCCCTCCACGGTCTTGCGGCGCTTGCTGGCTTCGGCATTTCGCTCCCGCGCTGATTTGATGACGCTTTTGTCAGTGTCCGAGCGCTGAACCGACTTGATCCGTTTGTCAGCCCTTTGCTCTTCGCCAATGCGGTCAAACAGAAATGTGTAGACGAGCGCGGCCGCGCTCATACCCGCGAGGGCGACAAATGCGAGAATGTTTATGTCAATTCCGAACATTTCACCCATAATCCCAAATCATAAGGCCAGCTGCGGTTTTTACACCGCCCGCCGAAAATCCTTCACACTTCCTGCCCCGCAGCCGGCGTCAATCCAAATCAGGGTTTGTCCGGCTCCATGGCGTCGAGCGCCGCGGCAAGGCGTGTCTCCTCGCCATAATATCTGGCGCGGTCCCAAAAATGCGGACGGCCAATGCCGGTGGAATTGTGCGCGCCGATGATCTTGCCGGAGGAGTCTTCGCCCTTGATATTGTAGAGCATCAGATCCTGAGTGATAATGACATCGCCCTCCATGCCGATCACTTCGGTGATATGGGTGATGCGGCGCGAGCCATCTCGCATACGCATGGCCTGTATGATAATGTCGACCGAGCCAGTGATGATTTCGCGCACCGTCTTCTGCGGCAGGCTGAAACCACCCATGGCGATCATTGATTCGATGCGGTTCAGGCATTCGCGCGGCGAGTTGGAGTGGATCGTGCCCATCGAGCCGTCATGGCCCGTGTTCATCGCCGACAGAAGGTCAAACACCTCCGGTCCGCGCACTTCGCCGACGATGATGCGCTCAGGGCGCATGCGCAGACAGTTCTTGACGAGGTCGCGCATTGTGATCTCGCCTTCGCCTTCCAGATTTGGCGGGCGCGTTTCGAGGCGCACAACATGCGGCTGCTGCAGCTGGAGTTCGGCGGTGTCCTCGCAGGTGATGATGCGCTCGTCCGTGTCGATATAACGTGTCAGACAGTTGAGCAGCGTTGTCTTGCCCGAGCCGGTGCCACCGGAAATAATGACATTGCAGCGCACGCGCCCAATGATTTGAAGCAGTGTCGCGCCTTCGGGCGTGATGGCGCCAAAGCGGACAAGCTGATCGAGATTGAGCTTGTCCTTTTTGAATTTACGGATGGTGAGCGCCGCGCCGTCAATGGCGAGCGGCGGAACGATGACATTCACGCGCGAGCCGTCCGGAAGGCGCGCGTCGCAGATCGGGCTTGATTCATCGACGCGCCGGCCAACCTGGCTCACGATGCGCTGGCAGATGTTCAAAAGCTGCTGATTGTCGCGGAAGCGGACGTTTGTTTCCTGCACCTTGCCGGCCACTTCGATATATGTCTTCTTGGCGCCGTTAACCATGATGTCGGCGATGTCGTCGCGCGCCAGGAGCGGTTCCAGCGGGCCATAACCCAGGACGTCGTTGCAGATGTCTTCAAGCAGCTCTTCCTGCTCGGCAATGGTCATCGCAAAATTCTTTATGGCGATGATGTCATTGACAATGTCGCGGATTTCCTCGCGCGCGGCGTCTGCCTCGAGTTTTGCCAGCTGCGACAGATCAATCGTGTCTATGAGCGCGGAGAACACCTGCGATTTGGTGTCGTAGTAGCTTTCGTTCCGCTCACGCGCGGGCTTTGCGCTCTTGTCCGCAGAAGCCATGGCCGGCGCAGCCGCGGCGACCACGGCCGCCGGCACGGGCTGCGCCGACGCCTCAACTTTCACCGGGGAACGAAGATCCGGCGCTGGCCGGCCTGCGCCTTCATTGCCTCTTTTGCCAAACATTTGAACTACCTGCCCACGATTGAACGATTATTTCTTGCTGCGCTTCAGCTTGGATAGAATGTCTTTCAAGCCTTGCTTCTTGCGGCTCCGCACCTCAGCGCGGCCCGTAAGGATATGGGCCATGTCATTGATCATTTTCACCGTCGCGTGGTTGGCATCTGCTTCGCCCAGCATCCGGCCGTTGTTTGACGCATTGCCAAATATCTGCGGGTCAAAGGGAATGATGGCAACCGGCTCAAGCTCCAAGGGCTCATAGAAATCAGCCACGGCGATTTCCGGGCGCTTCGGCACCCCAACCTGATTGAGCACCAGGCGAGGATGAAAGTCGTTTGGCCTAAGCTTTCTCAGCGCGTCAATCAGGTTCTTCGTGTTGCGGAGATTCGCGAGCTCCGGGGTTGCGACGATGACGATTTCGTCGGCGCGTGAAAGGGTGGTTTTGGTCCAGCCGTTCCATACGTGCGGAATGTCAAGCACGATGTGGGGGGCGCTGCGCTGGGCCACGTCGATAATCTGCGCAAAGGCGTCGGCGTCAAAGTCATAGACGCGGTCCAGCGTCGACGGCGCTGCCAGCAGAGACAGTTTCTCCGAGCACTGGGCGAGAAGGCGGTCGAGGTAGGTCTCATCTATCCGCTCCGGCGAAAACACCGCTTCGGCGATCCCCTGCGCCGGATCCTGGTCGAAATTGATGTTCGCTGTGCCGAACGGCAGATCAAGGTCGGCGATCATCACCTCGGTCTGGAACAGGTTTGAGATTGACCATGCTGTGTTGTGCGCGAGCGTTGAGGACCCGACGCCGCCTTTGGCGCCAATGAAGGCGATGGAGCGGCCAAGGGGCGCCGCTTCGGGGTCCACAAATATGCCCGAGATGACAGCGATTGTGTCTGCCACAGAGATGGGAGCGACCATATACTCCGAAACGCCGGCGCGGATCAGCTCGCGGTACAGCGTCACGTCATTGTAGTGACCGATCACAACCACCTTGGTGTTCGGATCGCACACGGATGAAAGCTGCTCAAGCTGCAGCAGGAGACCGCGCGGCTCAGCCGCTGATTCAAGGATAATGAGGTTTGGCGTCGGCGCGGTTTGATAAAATTCCAGCGCCGCGTCAACGCCGCCCATCATCACTTTCATATGGGTCTTCGCCATGCGCCGGTCGGCGGCCATGCGTTCGATCGGCTTGGCCACGCCGTCAGAGACACAGAATGCCTGGATTGAGACGCGCGGCACAGGGCGCAGGTCCTGCAAGGCAGACGATTCGTTTTCCACTGCCGGGCCGTGTTCCGGTGCGTCGTTGTAAGCAAGGTTGCTCATTTTAATACCCCTACCGGACTTACCAGCTGTATTGAGTGTTGGCCGACCAGACGCCGGTCGACTTTTGATACCTGGAGATGGCCAATCCGCGCCGAACCGGATCAATGTCTCCAGTTTGCCTCGGACCGATAAGGTCCGCCGGATTTGCGACCATCGCAGCGAAATTGTTCTGCGAAGCGCATCCAAAATTGGCGTAATTCTTGTTGTCGCTCGTGTCGCCCAAGTCGCCCGTCCACTTGCCGCAGGGCTCGGTGCCGGCGGACATTGCGCGGTAGCTGATGCGCACAGGCGCCGAACTCTCCGCTCCGCCTGCGTCATACAGGGCGGAGACGATGCTGCCTGCGGGCACGCCGCTTCTTTTCAGCGTGGCAACGATGTCCGCATGCACGCGCTGGGCCGCCTCAGAGTTTGGCGCTCCAGATGGCAGCAATATCTGAACGATGCCTGAGCCGCTTGCCGCATACTGAGCGATGAAGCCCTGAATGCCACTGCGCTGGGCAATCGAAATTTGTGTGTCCGCAGCGCTCACAGGAACATCAAGCGTTTCTTCCCGTTCATTTAGGATGATCGGATGGTTGGTCCGGTAGTCGTCCGGCACCGAACCCACGATAATATTATGCTTGCTCTGAAAGGCGGCACAGCCCGGCAACGCGGCCGCCACAAAAACGGCTGCCGTCAAGGCCATAAGCCGGTTGATTTTAGTTCTGTTGTTAAGGCGGACGCGCAACATGGCTGTCTTTCCCCGATTACTTGTAAATATAGCCAACGACGCCGTGATAGCGCCCTGCGGGCCGGTCGGTTTTCATGGTTCCATAGACCTTGTTCAGTTTCCCAAGAAGGAATCCCGCGCCGTCGGAGGCGACGTTGAAATTGTCGTCTGGCCTGTTGAGCTTGTTGCGCGCAACGGGCCGCACGAGATAGGGAGTCACGATGATCACAAGCTCGGTTTCCTGCCGGACGAAGTCCTTGCTTCGAAAAAGCGCGCCAAGCACGGGAATCTTTGAAGCGCCGGGATAGCCCGAAAGCACCTGGCGCACGTCATCGCGGACGAGTCCCGCAATCATCATTGATCCCCCAGAGGGAAGCTCGACGGTCGTGTCCGCCAGCCGCTTGCGAAGGGATATCAGCGAGCCGCCCACAGCCTGAGCCGGAGCCTCCGCAGTCGGTTCGGAAACCGACGTCCTGACCTTGAGGTTTATCCGGCCGGGCGAAAGGACAATTGGAAGAAACTCCAACCCGATGCCGTACTCAATTTTTCCAAACGTGTTTGAAATCCGGGAGGGATTGTCAGCGTCAGCCGGAGTCACGGTGGACGTACTTAAGATATTAAACTCACCGCCGACCCGAAATTCCGCCTTCTCGCCCGAAATGGCGCTCAGCGTGGGCTCAGCAAGTGTCTTCATCACGCCTGCCTGTTCCAGCGCGTTGAGATAAGACTGCAGGGAAGCGGAACCTATGTTGCCCGCAACGCTGGCGGCGTTGCCGCCCAGCAGCTGGCCAAGGCCCGGTCCATTGCCAGTTCCAAACGTGATCGCCTGCCCGCCCAGCCTGCCATTGGCGAAGGTATTGACGCCGAGCTGTTTCATCACAACGCGGCTGATTTCAGCGACAGTGACCTTGAGCGTCACTTGGTCATCGCCGAGTATCTTCAGAAGATTTATGACCGACGAAGAGCCTGACCCTCCAGCGCTGGTGATCACGATCGTGTTGTTGCTGCCGCTGCCTCCCGAAAGGGCCTGCGCGCGTCTGGCCGCAATTCTCGCCAGACTTGCCGAACCGCCGCCGCTCAAGAATGCGTTGGCAAGCGCTTCAGCCTTGGCGGCATCGGCGGCGGTCTGCACTGTGCCCGTCAGGATCATGTTGTTGTTGGCGATTTCGACAACGATCTCAGAGTCTTCAATGTATTTTGACAGATTGGCTTGGAGTCCGGAAATGTCCTGCTCGACCTGAAGGTTAAGACTGGCAATCTGTTCGCCATCCTTGCCGAACACAAAAATGTTGGTTGAGCCGATGTCTTTGCCGAAGAGATAAATGCGGCGGGTGCTGCGCGAGACCGCATCTGCCACTTCAGGGTTGGCGACCAGGATATCGTAAGCATCCGCCGGCAGTTCCAGGACGATCGACTTGTCCAGGCCAAGTGATATCTGCTGCTGCCTGCTGCCATTTTTCGCCAGCTTGACAACGTTTCCGTCTGCAAATGCGGGAGAAAAATCGGCTGCTGCCGGGCTGAGCGCAAGCAGTGCGCCAAACGTGACGATTGCCGCGCTGTTGGAAAAGGCCCTTGATAGTTCGGCGATCATGCTGGCTGCCCTTGGCTCAGTTTTCATTTCTTGGACCCCACTTCCGACACTTCGCCTGACTTGATCATCCGGACCGTTCCGCGTTTGCCGTTTCCGTTGACGAGATAATCAGCTTCGCCAGAGACTTTTTCGGCCGCATCTGCGGTTGAACGCAGCGCCAGCGCAAGGCGCTCGGCCATCAGCTGCGCGACCGTGACTATTTCAGACTGCTGCGGGGTCAGCTCCAAAGTCGCTGTTTGACCAACGACCGACTTGCCGGTTTTTTCGTCTTCGCGGATGAACTGGTCGATTGCCAGAACACGAATGTTTTTGAGGATGGTTTCTGTGATGTAGCTTTCGCCGCCCGTGGCCGCAGTGGAGCGGCGGGTCATAATCAAATCCACAAAGTCGTTGGGCAGCACGAACCCGCCAGCCGACGTGTCCGCCTTGATCTCCACTGCCACGGCGCGTTTGCCCGATGGCAGGATTGACGACATGAAGCTCTGGTCCTTGCCAATCAGCTTTGCCAAGCGGATAGGCTCGCCCGGCATGATGATGAGCCGCGCCACCGATCCCTTTAGGTCTTCAATTGCCGCTGCTTGCGCAGTCTCCGTGATGAACCCCTCAGTGACTGCCTCCTTGGGCCATTTCTGCCACCGCATCTGATCGGCCAGAATATCGCCAATGCCGATTTCCGTGCTGGCAACCAGGACGTTTTCCACTTCCAGCTGCGGCGCGGGGGTTGATTCGCCGGACTGCTGCACCACGGTCACCGGCTGCTTAAGGCTTAGCGCCATGTAACCGGCGCCGGCGGCCGTTGCCACGGCAACACCAAGTACGAGAAAACGGGACGCTTTCATTGTCGGTAACCCTCAGCTGCGACATGACAATTCATTCCGCCGCAACATGCCCCGGCAATCGTGTACTTATGGTTAACGATCCGCTTTGAATTATGCTTAATTTTCTATTGAAAAATATTTCAAGCGAAACAGCCACAGGAACTGCGGGCCGTTTGACGAATTGGACGGGTCGAAGGGCAGAAGTTGGGCCGCAGGAGAGACCATTGGCAGGCTCAGGCGAGCCGGTGGATAACCCATTCCGCCATCCAGGAATTGGGAAAGGCCGCAAGCCCGCCGGCGCCGAGGGCTATGCCGTAGGGGATTTTTTCTTTTGAATCGCCGATCCGCCGCAGAAATTCCAGCTGACCTGCATAAACTGCGATGGCAGAACTCCTGAACCCCAGAATGACAAGCGTCAGCATACCGCCAAAGAGCGAAGCCATAAGGAGGTAGGTCATAAGATCAAAGCTGAAGCCGAACCAAAGCGAAGTTGCGGCAAGGAGCTTTGCGTCGCCCCCGCCCATGGCGCCTGCGGCAAAAAAACCGAAGCACACAGTCAACACGAGAGCAAAGGCGGCATAGTGTTTGAGAATTTGATCGAGTTCCATGCCGGTCAAAGGCGCAACAACCGTGAAAGTTCCGATCAGGAGAAGCGAAACCCGGTTCATGATCGTCATCGACAACATGTCCGATATTGCCGCATGCAGCATGGCAAACGGAAACACGACTAAGATGGCGGCCTCAAGCATGAATCACTACTCCGGCGGATTTTTTATCTGACTGCCGTTAAATCTTGGTAAATCGGATTTGGCATCACGCCGCTTGGCGGGCCCTTTGGCGGCACACGGCACAGTAGCCGCCCCTGTCAAAGCCAGAGTCAGAAAAACAGGCCGCCCCTTTCGAGGCGGCCTGCCGCATTTTTTCCAGTAGTTAGCCAGCGGCGTTAACTGAATTCTTGATAAGATCGAACTTGTTGTTGATCGCGGAACCGAGGGCGCCGGCGCCGGCGATGATCGCGACAGCGATCAGAGCGGCGATCAGGCCGTATTCGATTGCAGTTGCACCGGACTCATCTTTTACAAAACGCGCTACAAGCTTGGACATTTGGGAACTCCTATTCCATTTTTCTACAGCAAACCCGCCAACTTTTTTGTTGCGTTGATCGGATGAACCCAAACTACCGGGGAGCGATTTCAATTCGTTTAACGAACATGCTTAACGAAAACTTGCGGGCGGGAACTCCCGCTTATGGTAAAGATGGTGTTAGAGGTGACGGGTTGGGAGGCCGATCAAAAATGGCGCGGCGGAGACCGCGATTTTGACGCCTTCGCGCCTGTTAAACAATACTTCACCATTCCAGTTCATCTTTGCTTCAAGTTTCAGCTTGTCGGGAGTCCAACATGTTTTATCGTGGCTGCATCGCTGTTGCGGCAGTATCGCTTATGCCGCTGGTTTCAGCACTCGCCGCAGAATCCGGCATTCATGTCATTATGAATCAGGCCAAGATTGTAAGACTTGCGCGGGCTGCCGACACTGTCATTGTCGGCAATCCCGACATTGCCGACGCCGCCATTCAGGATGCAAGCACGATTGTGCTGACCGGCAAGGGCTTTGGCACGACAAATTTTGTTGTGATGGACGCAGAGGGAAACGCGATCGTTGATGAAATGATCAGGGTATCGCGCGGCGATGCCAACACACTGCGCATTTACCGGGGCGCCGAGGTCCAGACCCTGTCCTGCACGCCTTATTGTGAAAGCGCTCACAAGACCGCCGCTGAAGAAAAGGCGGATCAGGCATCCGCGGAAGCAAGATGACGGACGGCTGCAGACAGCTCATTGGTAAATGACCTCTGAATGCCTTGTTTCAAAAGCCAGTCAGGCGACATACGGGATCGCAACAAGTCTGCGATAGCTTGGTGACAATTCCTGAAGGGGACGGAGCGTTTGGCATGAACAGCACTGAAATCCAAACGGCGCCGCCGAAGCGGAAGCAGCGCCTGAGTTTTTTACGCCGCTTTGGCAGGGACAAGCGCGGCAGCACCGCCATTGAATTCGTGATGCTGGTTTTCCCATTCACTCTCATGATGTTTGCCATCATTGAAACGGGAATTTCATTTGGCGCGCAGCAATTGATGTCCAACGCCGTGGACGATGTCTCACGCAGTCTTCGCGTTGGGGATATAAGGCCCGAGGCTGTGACGGCGGCGTCAATGACAACTCTTATCTGCGACAGGATCAAGGTGTTTGTCGCCACTGGCTGTCCTGATCTCGCGATCGACCTGAAGTCCTATAACACGTTCGCCGCGGTTCCGCTCGACATACCGCGCAAACCGGATGGCGACCTCGATACAGCAGGCTTCGCAGTGACCCCGGGCGGCGCGCTAAAAATCAATCAGTTTCGCGTGTTCTACCGCTGGCAAATCAAGACGGATCTCATTCGCCGCTACCTTGCGGAACTGCCTGGCGGAAAAACACTGCTTTACACAACACTGACCTGGCGCAACGAGCCATATGACGGCTGACACTGAGCTGATTTCGCCAGAGGCGGGCACGAGAGCATGGGAAACTGAGTGATGAGAAAAATTTTGAGCAACCTGGCTGGCAGCGCACGCTCAGCGCTGCAAGATTTTCGCGACGACCAAAGCGGCGTCGCCGCAATCGAATTTGCCTTCATTGCCCCACTCTTGATAACGCTGTGGCTTGGCACCATGGAAATTTCACAGGGCATTGAAGTCAACAAAAAGGTGGGCCGTTCCGCGAGCATGATCGGCGATCTGATCACACAGACCAATGGCACCCTCGCGGCAGCCGACATTGAAGACATGATGAAAATCGGCGCCGCCGTTCTGCAGCCGTATGAGCGCGCCACGCCGCAGATCACTGTGACGGCCATCAAGATCGATGCCACAGCAAATGCGAAAGTGCACTGGTCGAGACGTGGAGATAGCACGACATTCACGACGCCCTACGCAGCGCTCAGCGCCGTCGTCATTCCAGTCAACTTGAGAATCGCAGACACTTTTCTGATCAAGGTCGAAACAGAGCTTGCCTATATTCCGCTCACATCCTGGTCGATCAAGGACAACAAGACCACTCCGGGCGGCAAAGCATCGGTGCCAATGTCTGAAACATATTACCTGCGGCCCCGCGTAACGCCCGAGATTGCCTGCACCGGCTGCTGATCGTCGGGGCGCGCCTTAAAAAGGCCGTCTGCCTCGGCTCGCAAATGCCCCCAGCCAGTTATAGGGCGGTTAATCGCCGGCGTCAGCCGCAGCTTTGACTGCGGCGATGGCCGAGCGGTACTCTTCATGCTTTGCCGGAACAAACTTGCCAATATTGCCGGGTGGCAAAAGGCTCAGCAGGTCAATGTCCGGCTGGTCCAAATTTTCGAGGTAGTTCAGCAAAGCCGCCTTGGCTTCCGCAGCAAGGTTTCGCCTGACAGCATGCGGTCCAAACCTCAACAGGTTTGATTTCCATGGAATCTTGATCTCAACAGATACTCCATCCGCATTAAAAACCGCTTCAGTGCCGGTGTCCATAATCCCTGAACCAGGTACCGGCCCCGCGCCGTCCGAGAAGGTCCAGCCAAAAAAACCGTCGATCCCGCCAGCAGTGAAGGCGCCGGCGGTTTCAGCCATGCTTGGATAGAACCTGAAAAAGGACTCGTCAGGCGATAGAATTCGGGTTCCCACCGAGTACTCCGCCAGCGGAATTGCAAAGCCGCTGATCGAGTCGCGGCCGGGCACGCCGATCTTGATCCCATTCAGGTCAAGCCGGGTGAATATTGAGCCGGCGTTCATGACGAGAGTGCTTTGAATCCCGGTCGCGCCATTTGTCTGCACAGGCGCGGCAATAGGCTCCACACACTCGCACAGCAGCCAGGCCGCCGCATAAGATAACGATGTGTAGACGGCATATTCAATCCGGGAACTCACCTGCGCATCGATCAAGGCCGGATAATCGCGGAGCGTGACAATTTCCACCGGCATTGCCAGCGCAGCGGCATAGCCGTTCTTCAGGGCATTTTGTTCGGCAAGTGTCAAAGATTTTGCATCCGTTGCCGAAAGGCCGATACGAAAAGTCCCCAAGTCCCCGCGCCAGTCGGCGCGCGCCGGCGCCGCATCCGCAGAAAGCAGCGCCAGAGCAAGCAAAGCCGGCAGCGCCGGATGACGCACCGGTCTTTTGCCGCGCGTCATGCGCCAAGCCTGAGAATTTGCAAACTTCATGGTCGGCTCCCGTCAAACACCTGCGGTTTGCAAAGCGCTTTTTGCTTGTCAATTCAACACGCGCGACTGTACTTTCTGATTTTCTCCTAAAATGGAACCGAAAATGCCGCGTGCCTTCCTTTTTGTGCTCGATTCCCTTGGAATTGGCGGCGCGCCGGATGCTGAAGCCTATGGGGACGAAGGATCAGACACGTTTGGCCACATCGCAGACGCCTGTTATGCAGGCAAAGCGGATAAGGCGTCTGGCCGCTCCGGGCCGCTAAGAACGCCAAATCTTGCGACGCTCGGGCTTGCCGAAGCCGCCCGTTTGGCAACGGGACGATATCCAACCGGATTTGGCGCGGCGTCAAGCGCTGAAGCCCTCTGGGGCGCGGCCACCGAGATTTCAAAGGGCAAGGACACACCATCCGGCCACTGGGAAATCGCCGGTGTGCCCGTGCGTTTTGACTGGGGCTATTTCCGCGACCATGAGAACACTTTTCCAGAATCGTTTCGTCATGACATCATTAACAAGTCGGGAATTCCCGGCATTCTCGGCAATTGCCACGCCTCAGGCACTGAAATCATAGCGCGGCTTGGCGAGGAGCACATAAAAACAGGCTGCCCCATTTTCTATTCGTCCGCTGATTCCGTTGTGCAGATCGCGGCGCACGAAGAGCATTTCGGTCTGGAGCGGCTTTATGCGCTTTGCAAAGTCACCTTTGAATGCGCCCTGCCCTACAGGATTGGGCGTGTCATCGCTCGTCCATTCGTCGGCAGCTCCAAGCACAATTTTCAGCGCACCGGCAACCGCAAGGATTTTTCCATCAATCCGCCCGAACCGACATTGCTGGACCGATTGAAAACCGCCGGGCGCAAGGTGATCGCCGTCGGCAAGATCGCCGATATTTTCGCCCATAACGGCGTCGCCGATGAGCGCAAGGCCAGTGGCAATGAGGCGCTTTTTGACGCGACACTGGAGGCGATGGACGATGCGGGCGCGGGTGATCTGGTATTCACTAACTTTGTCGATTTCGACATGCTCTACGGCCACCGGCGCGATGTGCCGGGCTACGCGGCGGCGCTGGAGCATTTCGACCGACGCCTGCCGGAGCTTATTGCAAAGATGCGCCAGGGCGACCTGATGATCTTGACAGCCGACCATGGCTGCGATCCCACATGGCGCGGCACCGAGCACACGCGCGAGCGCGTGCCGGTCCTTGCCTTTGGTCCCGGCATCGGCACAGGCAGCATCGGAGTCCGATCCACATTCAGCGACATTGGTGAAAGCGTTGCCGCCCATCTCGGCATTGCGGCGGGTCCATACGGAAAGAGTTTCCTGCCCCATGCCTGAACTGCCCGAAGTCGAAACCGTCCGGCGCGGACTGCAGCCGGTCATGGAGGGCGCGCGGATCACACGCCTTGAACAAAGGCGCGCCGATCTGCGCTTTCCGTTTCCAAAACGATTTGCCAAGCGCATCGAAGGGCAGACGGTTACTTCCGTCTCCCGCCGGGCCAAATATCTCTTGTTTCAGCTTGAAAACGGACTGACCCTGCTTTCCCATCTTGGCATGAGCGGCTCCTTCCGCATTGAGACGGGAGCCGGGGACGAAATGCCCGGAATGTTCCATCACGGGCGCGGCAAGCTTCTGGCGCATGACCATGTGGTCCTGGAGCTGCATTCGGCCGGCGGTCAGAAGTCCCGCGTCATCTATAATGATCCAAGGCGCTTTGGATTTATGGACCTGATCCAGCCGGACGCACTTCACACGAACAGGTTTCTGCAAGGGCTTGGCGTTGAGCCCGTCGGAAATGAACTTTCCGGCGCGCTCCTCTCGGCGCTGTTCGCTAAGAAGGCCGCACCGCTGAAAAGCGCCCTCCTCGACCAGCGTCTGATCGCGGGGCTCGGCAATATTTATGTCTGCGAGGCGCTGTGGCGGTCCGGCCTGTCGCCACAGCGCGCCTCAAACACGATCTGCGGCACAAGGCATGCCGAGCGGCTCGCCATCAACATAAGAGAAGTGATCGCTGACGCCATCCACGCCGGCGGCTCGTCATTGCGCGATTACATGCAGACCGATGGATCGCTTGGCTACTTTCAGCACTCTTTCTCTGTCTATGACCGGGAGGGCGGACAATGCCGGAAGGCGCGGTGCAAGGGGATGATCAGCCGGATTGTACAGAGCGGGCGGTCGAGTTTTTACTGCCCGGCGTGCCAGAAGTGACCCAGAACTAAACGGCCGCGCAATGATCCCGGAAAAACGCCGCCGCGCCGTCTTCGATGATTTCTCCTGCGGCGACGGCGAGGACGAAGGCGATGACCTCTGCCTGACTGGCCTCGACGACAAAGCCGTTGAGCCGAAGGAAGGCGTAGGCGGCGACAAAGGCGGTGCGCTTGTTGCCGTCGCTGAATGGATGGTTTCGGGCGATGCCAAACAGATAGGCTGCGGCGAGTTCGAAGACATCGGGATCACCGTAATTCGCCTTTTGAAGCGGACGCGCGAGCGCCGCTTCAAGGCTGTTTTCGTCCTTCAGACCAGGCAGGCCGCCATGTTCCAACAATTGCTCGGCATGGAAGATTTCAACAGCCTCTCGGGAGAGCCAGACCCAATCGGTCATTTCGCAAGCTCGCGCAATGCGTCCTTGTATTTGACCATGCCTTCACGGGCGGCGTGAAGCTGCCGGGCCAGATCGCTGTCCGAGCGGGTCAGCCGCACGCCGTCGCTGTTCTCGACAATTGTAAGCGTGTCGCCGGATTTGACTCCGAGACGGCCAAGCACTTCCTTCGGCAGAATAATTCCCTCGGAATTGCCAATCTTGCGGACGGTGATATTCATGGTCGCTGCTCCAATGTTATAACTTATCTTATAACAGTTCCCGCCGCCCCGCAACATGTTTCCCAATGCGCAGCGGCGTGCCAGAATCCGCGTTGACGGAACCGGAAAGCTCCACTATACAGCCGCTGAGTTCGGCGACCTTGACGGGTCGCCTGTTTATTTTTGCGCCCAGCGCCGCCAAAGCCCGACAGAGAGACATTTATGGCCAATACGTCATCCGCCAAGAAAGCCACCCGCAAGATCGCGGCGCGCACCGAAGTCAACAAAGCCCGCCGCTCGCGCGTGCGCACTTTCCTGCGTAAAGTGGAAGAGGCGATCACCGGCGGCGACAAGAGCGCCGCAGCAGCGGCCCTTCTGGCAGCCCAGCCTGAACTGATGCGCGCTGCGCAAAAGGGCGTGATGCACAAGAGCACAGCCTCGCGCAAAGTTTCGCGCCTGACTCTGCGGGTCAACAAGCTGACCGCCTGACTTCATCTGCATTTTTTGAAAAACCCGGCCTGAGCGCCGGGTTTTTTGTTGTCGGTTTCAACTTTAGTCCAATAGACCAGCGCCCTTCGCCCGGGGGAAATCTGCCTTTTGCCGGGAGTCCGCAGCGGGATTCGCGGCATTCGCGCTGAAAAAATTTCCTGTGATTTTTCATATACTTACACGAGGTTATAAATGATGCGGCGGGCGCGCCCGAAGGCTGCTTGCCCAAATCGCGAGTCAAGCAAATTTTATTATTTTTTTCTTCGCCGGCTGCCGCTGCGGCGGGATTCCAACGGCGTCCGAAAAAATGCTTTGAATCCCCAATACTTAACATGAGGCGTCCCTGCCGGCGCCCGAAAGCATTTGTGACACGCCTGCATCAGCACCCGACAAACGGTTAAAATGCCCTTGTCGCCAGCGCCGCGATGTCGCTAATACCTTTGGTGAGTGGGGTCGGGACATGCCGGCAGAAATATGAACTGACAGTCGGAAAAATCTTTGGTTTTTTCGGGTCGGCGAAGCTGTGGCCGTTGCCGGACCGACAATCGAAAACTTTGTGTTGACAGGCCGATCAAACGCCGATCCGGCTGGAATATTAAATAGGGCCGCAAGGCCGCGGGAATTGAGAGTGAAATGAGTTCTATGCGTGCAACGAGTGAATTGCCGTTGAGCGCAGCCCAAGCGGCTGCGTTAACGGCGGAAAAAGAAAATGATGCCGCAGAGAAGGTATTCAACATGAACATTGCAGAGGCGCACACCGCTTTTGAGCGGGTGATGCTGAAACTGAAATCGCGCCTGGGGGCGGAGGTTTTTTCATCCTGGTTCGGCCGGTTGAAACTGGTGGAGACAAGCAAAAGTGTGGCGCGGCTTTCCGTGCCGACACCTTTTTTGCGGGCATGGATCAACAATCACTATCTGGCACTGATCGCTGAACTGTGGCGTGAGGAAAATCCGGCTTTATTGAAGGTCGAAATCGTCGTGCGCTCGGCGATGCGGCAGGCCGTTGAGCAGATCGCCGCCGAACCCATGGCCGAACCGCAGCTGCGCCTCAAAAGCGCGGCGGAAACTTTTGCCGCACGGGACCGGCGCGGCATTCTGCCAACCGCCGCTGACAGCAATCCTCATGTCATCGGCTCCTCGCTGGACGCGCGCTACACATTCGCCAGCTTTGTCGAGGGCAATTCCAACCGCGTCGCGCACGCCGCCGCGCGCACCGTGGCCGAGTCCGGCATGGGCGCTGTGCGCTTCAATCCGCTGTTCATCCATGCCTCAGTCGGATTGGGCAAAACCCATATATTGCAGGCTGTCGCCGCCGAGGCGATCGCGCGCAATCCTTCCCACCGCGTTGTGTATCTGACGGCCGAATATTTCATGTGGCGGTTTGCCACCGCGATCCGTGACAACAGCGCGCTGACCTTCAAAGAGCAGCTGCGCGACATTGATCTTCTGATCATTGACGACATGCAGTTCCTGCAGGGCAAAAGCATCCAGAACGAGTTCTGCCATCTCCTCAACCTGTTGATCGACAGCGCCAAACAGGTGGTTGTCGCTGCGGACCGGCCACCTGCCGAGCTTGAATCTCTGGACGCGCGGGTGCGCTCGCGGCTGCAGGGCGGCGTTTCGCTCGAAATCCTCGCGCCGGACTATGCCATGCGGCTCGACATACTGAAAACACGGCTGTCGGCGGCGCAGGCCGAAGACAGTTCCATCAAAATTCCCGATGCGGTTCTCCAGCATATCGCCAACACGGTCACCGGCACCGGGCGCGACCTTGAAGGCGCGTTCAACCAGGTTTTGTTCCGCCGCACGTTTGAGCCTGACCTTTCCATCGAGCGGATCGACGAAATCCTCTCGCATCTGGTGCGCCAGGGAGAGCCAAAGCGCGTGCGCGTCGAGGATATCCAGCGCATCGTGGCGCGGCATTTCAATGTTCCGCGCTCGGACCTCCTCTCCAACCGGCGCACCCGCACCATCGTGCGGCCCCGGCAGGTGGCGATGTACTTGGCGAAAACGCTCACCCCGCGCTCATTGCCCGAGATTGGCCGCCGCTTCGGCGGGCGCGATCACACGACGGTGCTGCACGCGGTGCGCAAGATCGAGGGCGAGCAGAGCAAGGACGCCAAGCTCAGCCAGGAGCTGGAAATCCTCAAGCGCCTCATTCAAGATCAGCAATAGGCTGTTGGCAGCGGCGTCTCAAGCGAGATGCCGCTTGCGTTCGCGCATGGGAATCGGGCAAAGTTCCGGTTAACGAAGTGTGAAAAGTCCGGTTTTTGAAAGTTTTGCAATTATGCAGGTCACGATTGAACGCGCCAATCTTCTGAAGTCACTGAACCATGTCCACCGCGTCGTTGAGCGGCGGAACACTATTCCGATCCTGTCAAATGTCCTGCTGCGCGCCGACGGCGCCAGCCTTGAGATGAAGGCGACGGATCTTGACCTTGAGATCAATGAATCAACGCCCGCCATGGTCGAGCGCGGCGGCGCGACGACCGTGCCGGCGCATCTCCTCTATGACATTGTGCGCAAGCTGCCGGACGGCGGCGAAGTCTCGCTTTCGGTGAACGCCGACAACACGTCGATGAGCGTCACATCGGGCCGCTCGAATTTCCGCCTGCAATGCCTGCCGCAGTCGGATTTCCCGGAGCTGACCTCCGGCACATTCACCCACACATTCAGCATTCCCGCCGCACAGCTGAAGGGCCTGATCGACAAGACGCAGTTCGCCATCTCCAACGAGGAGACGCGCTATTATCTGAACGGCATCTATCTGCACGCCATTGACGTCGGCGGCACGATGAAAATCCGCTCCGTCGCCACCGATGGCCACCGCCTCGCGCGCGCCGAATATGACGCGCCTGCGGGCTCGGAAGGCATGCCCGGCATCATCGTGCCGCGCAAGACGGTGAGCGAAATCCAGAAGCTGATCGAGGACCCGGAAGCTTCCCTAAAGGTCGAGCTGTCGGATGCGAAAATCCGCCTGACCATCGGCTCGGTGGTGCTGACCTCCAAGCTGATCGACGGCACGTTCCCGGATTATCAGCGGGTGATCCCGACCGGCAATGACAAGAAGCTGACCATCGACCGGCAGAGCTTCGCGCAGGCCGTCGACCGCGTCTCGACGATCTCCTCCGAGCGCGGCCGCGCGGTGAAGCTGGCCGTGTCCGAGGGCGGCGTGGTGCTGACCGTCAACAACCCGGATTCCGGCAGCGCCACCGAAGAGGTCGCCGCCAATTATGATTCCGAACAGGTCGATATCGGCTTTAACGCCAAATATCTCCTCGACATCACCAGCCAGCTGTCCGGCACGCGACGCGATTTTCATGCTGGCCGATTCCGGCTCGCCGACGCTGATCCGCGACTCGGCGGACGAGAACGCGCTGTATGTGCTGATGCCGATGCGGGTGTAGCGGCCTGCTTTTGAGAATTGCAGGTGCGTGTGATTTTCCCAAGAACACCTTCACGGCCGTCATTCCGGGGCGGCGCAGCCGAACCCGGAATCCAGAGTGGAGGCGGCGGAAATTTTCGCCGCGCGTTTGTCTGGGGAAGCGGCCGACGAAACAGGATCGGAGCGCGATTCTGCACCATCACAGCTCTGGATTCCGGGTTCCGCTCACGCGGCCCCGGAATGACGGGACCAAGTGCGGCAGCCTCTTACCGCGCCGCCCGCCGCTAGCCGCGCATGGAACCCAAGCTCCACCTCTCCGGCCTGAAGCTGCACGACTTCCGCAACTATTCCAGCGCCTCGCTCACCTTCGCGCCGCGCCATGCCGTGTTCACCGGCGAGAACGGGGCGGGGAAGACCAATCTTCTGGAAGCCATTTCGCTGCTCTCGCCCGGGCGCGGGATGCGGCGGGCGAACTATGCCGACATGGTGCGGGCGGGGGCGCAGAACGGCTTTGCCGTGCATGCCGATCTTGTGACCGAAGACGGCGAGGTGTCGCTCGGCACCGGCAATGGCGCGGAGGGCGGCGGGCTGGAGGCGACGCGGCGGCTGCGCGTCAATGGCGCGCCCGCGAAGAGCGCCGACGCCTTCCTTGAATATCTGCGCGTCGTCTGGATCACGCCGCAGATGGACGGGCTGTTTTCCGGCCCTTCCGCCGACCGCCGCCGCTTTCTCGACCGGCTGGTGCTGGCCATTGACCCAAGTCACGGGACGCAGGGTGCTCGACTATGAAAAGAGCATGCGCGCCCGCAACAGGTTGTTCGAGGAGGGGCGCGAGGATGCGCGCTGGTTTGACGCGATCGAGGCGCAGATGGCGGAATTGGGCGTCGCCATCGCCGCCGCGCGCGCCGAGCTGGTCCACCTCATCACCGGCATGATGGCGCTGCTGCCGGCGGACAGCCCCTTTCCGCGCGCCGACCTTGTGCTGGAAGGCGCGCTGGAAGAGCGGCTCGCCAGCGCCTCCGCCGTCGAGCTGGAAGAAGCCTGGCGCGCGTCGCTGCGCAACAACCGCGCCCTCGACCGCGCCGCCGGAAGGGCGCTGGAAGGCCCGCACCGCGCCGACCTTTTGGTGCGCCACGCGCCGAAACAGATGGACGCGGCGCTCTCCTCCACCGGCGAGCAGAAGGCGCTGCTCATCGGCATCGTCCTCTCCCACGCCCGCCTCGCCGCCCAAATGACCGGCGCGCCGCCGATACTTCTATTGGACGAAATCGCCGCCCATCTCGACCGGGGCCGCCGCGAGGCGCTGTTTGCCATCATCGACGATATTGGGGCGCAGGCGTTTATGACGGGGACGGACAGGGCGCTGTTTGACGGGCTGGGGGAGAGGGCGGGGTTTTTTGAGGTGGCGGGGGGCGAGGTGCGGGGGGAGTGAGGGGTGATTTGGGGCGTTTGGTAGATTGCAAACGGCACTCGATGGGGGTTGCGTCGCTGAGAATGTCAGAGCAGCTACCGGCAAACGCAAGGCCACTAAGCTCGACTGGGCATGCGGTGTCCTATTCCGCCTAGGTTGCGAGTTTTTTGGGCAACAAAGAAATTTGCATTCCGCTTCGCCAAGGTTTCTTCTCGCTTTGAGCCTCAATTCATCTATGATTCACCTTGGTCAAGTTAAGGGGAGTTGATGGCGACGGCGCAGCAGATGCTTGGACTCCTCAAGAGTCATGTTGAAGGAGACGAAGACAGGTTCTTCGACCTCTCGCTTCAACTTGCCTCGGCGGAAGAGCAAAAGGGGCACACAAAGCTGGCCGAGCAACTTCGTCAATGGGTTGAGGCCGGTCGGACTGCAGTTCCCCGTAACATCGCCCCTACCCCGATTGCCCGCCCCAAGGGGGAACTCGGCAGCATCATCGGGACTTCCTACCCTGATACCAAGCTAGTCGATCTGATTCTCCCAGACGAAGTTTCTAACGAATTGCGGCAAGTAGTCCTTGAGTTTAGGCAACGCGACCGTCTTGAAGAGAAAGGCTTGCGTCCACGCCAGCGCGTCTTGCTTGCTGGACCACCCGGAACCGGAAAGACCATGAGTGCGGCGGCCTTGGCAGGCGAACTACGGTTGCCACTTTATTCAGTATTGCTCCACGGCCTGATCTCCAAGTTTATGGGTGAGACCGCATCCAAATTGAGCGCCATCTTTGAGGCAGTCCGCACCCAGAGGGGAGTGTATCTTTTTGATGAGATTGATGCCTTAGCGGCGTCTAGGGGTGGCGAAAACGACGTAGGCGAAGCGCGACGTATCCTAAACTCGTTCCTTCAGTTCCTCGACCAAGATACCGGCCCGTCTGTTATTGTGGCTACGACTAATATACCTGGCATTCTAGATCGGGCAATCCTGCGCAGGTTCGACTTGGTATTGATGTATGAGTTGCCTGAGGTCCAGGCAATCCAAAAGGCTATGTCCAGACGGCTGATCGGCTTTGGCACACATGACGTATCCTGGGAAAACGTAGTAGCTGAAGCGTTCGGCCTATCTGCTGCTGATGTCATACAGGCATCACTGGACGCGGCGAGACGCGCAGTGCTAGAATCAACCAACAACATTTCAACCTCCAACCTGATCGACGCAGTCAGGAGACGAAAAAGCCTCCACGCCTTAGGGGTAGACATTGGCAGACCGAATTCTCCCCCACTTCGTTCTTGATGGTGTTGCTAGGTCAGAACGATTTAAGGGCCAAGGAGGAGGCGGTGGCCGCCCCAGTGATGTCGCTGACCGTCTGGGCCATGCAAATCGCATTTTGGCTGCCTTGAACCAAATTCAACCTGTTCCAACTGCATCAGCTTCTTACTTGGAAATTATTGGCCGCGCTGGCGAGGAGTTCGATGCCGGAAAGTTCGATGTCAGCGGGCTATCGCTCCTGCGGATCGACGAAGGTAACATAGAAGCGGGTGTCCCAACGCGTGTGACTGTGATGGCTTCATTGCAGGATCGCGGAATTGAGAAACTAAGGACCAAGATCACTGATTTTGCCACGCGCGATGGCCGACCAAACAATGCCGGAGTGTCGCGGCCGAAAAACGCGGATCTCGCGCAAAGCATCGATATCATCGCCGAGGCAAGACTGCCGGACCTTTGGCGGCATCCGATCAAGCCCTTTCCCAACGTGGTCGGCTCAACAGATTGGGAAATTTGGCTGAACCCGGACGAGGTTGCTCAATTTTTGGGGCGTGCTCCGCAATATGGAATTACGATCTACGGCGACCGTTTGGAATTCCCGGAGGACGTCGTTGTGATCGCAACGTGCAGTGCCGAACAACTGGACAATGCCGTTCGTGGTATCGGGGCTGTTCGAGGCGTTGCTCAGCCTGGCCGCCCGGTTGACTTCGTGGACACCATGGACTCGGAGGAGCAAGCGTTGTGGGTGGACGAGCTTGTCCGACGCACTGAGATTGCCCCTCCGACAGACGGCGTAAGCTCCTACGTGACAATCCTTGACACCGGCATCGCCCGTTCTCATCCGCTTATTCAACCTGTGTTGGCTGATTCTGATCGATACGCTGCTCTCCCAGGTTGGGATTTGGGCGATCTCCATGGACATGGAACTGCGATGGCAGGTGTCGCAACCTACGGTGATCTGAGACCAGTGCTGGAAGGCGCGGGGCCGGTGCTGATTGGCCATCGGTTGGAGTCCTCGAAAGTGCTGCCAGACGGCATCGCAAACCCGCACCACCTTTTGGGTGATAGGACCATGAAGGCCGTGAACGCAGCTGAGGTTGAACCGGATCGCGTAAGAACTTTCGCCTTGGCGACCACGACCAACGAGGACAGCCCACACAGCGGTGCCCCTACATCATGGTCGACTGAAATCGACCAACTGGCAGCTGGTGTGTCTGGGATTGTGCGACAGAAGCGGCTGATGGTGATCTCCGCAGGCAACATCCCGTTGCAGCATAGTGGAGTGAACAACTACCTGTCTTTCTGTGATCATATTGATGGTGAAGTCTTTTCCCCATCGCAGGCTTGGAATGCAATCACTGTTGGCGCGATGACCGAAAAGAACGGTGTGGGTGGCGTCACTTTTGAAACTACGCTGGCTCCTGTCGGCGATCTTGCGCCAGTGTCCAGAACGGCAAGTTGGACAGCGACCTGGCCAATCAAGCCGGACATCGTAATGGAGGGTGGGAATTGGTTTGCCGAGCGTGCCATTCAAACACCGAACACCCATCCCGATCTAATGCTTGTAACAACGAGTAATAATTATCCGCAGAGATCATTCACAGATTTTGCCGATACAAGCGCGGCAGTAGCCTTGGCTTCACGTGATTTGGCCATTCTGCGTGGCAACTATCCCAACTTATGGCCTGAGACGATCCGGGCTCTTTACGTGGGTTCCGCCCGTTGGACCGAACAAATGTGGTCACATGTGCCCATTGCGGATCGCGCTCGGAAGGGGGCTCTCGGGATACTCTTCAAACGATACGGCTATGGAAAGCCAGACTTGGACCGCGCACTTGCAAGTGCAGCGAACGCAGTGACGCTAATTGTGCAGGACGAAATCCGACCTTATGAGAATGTCAATTCGTCCCGTCGTATGCACGAAATGCGCCTGATCGAACTGCCTTGGCCGACCGAAGTTCTTCGAGAATTAGGTAATACCACAGTTACGTTACGAATTTCGCTCAGCACATTCATCGCGCCCAATCCCTCTGAAGCTGCCCGAGGAAGAAAGCTGCGCTATGCCTCTCACGGACTTCGCTTCAAGTTAATAGGTGCGGACGAGACAGTTCAACAGTTTGTGCAACGCGTCGGCCGGTCGGTGACCGACGAAGATGAAGGACCCATTGAGGGGCCGGCCAGTGCAGAGTGGGATTTTGGAACAAACCGGCGAGATGTTGGTTCGCTTCATATTGATAGCCTTAAGGTTCGAGCGAGCGACTTGGCTCGCCGAAATTGCATCGCGGTGCATCCCGTTGGCGGGTGGTGGAAGGATTACAAGCGTGTCGATCCTGCGACCTGCGTTGCCCGCTATGGGTTGGTGGTAGAGATCGAATCACCGTCAGAGGGTCTTTACAATGAAGTCGCGCAGAAGATCGCTGCGGTCGTGGCTGTCGGCGTTTGATCCTATTCCATGCCATGAGTTATAGAACGCCGTTCTATAACTCATAAATCCGCGAATTGTGAGTTATAGCAACCGCTTCTATGCCTCACGGAGAGTTCCCCACCCCCCTCGCCAAACCTCGCCCCGCCCTTTATCCTCCCCGCCATGACCCAGCCCCTCTCACCGCCCGAAATCGAGCGTTACGCCCGCCATATCGTGCTCGCCGAAATCGGCGGGGCGGGGCAGCAGCGGCTGAAGGCGGCGCGGGTTTTGATGATTGGCGCGGGGGGGCTGGGGGCGCCGGTGCTGCTTTATCTGGCGGCGGCGGGGGTGGGGACGCTGGGGATTATTGATGATGACCGCGTGTCGTTGTCCAATCTGCAAAGGCAGGTGATTTATGACACGGACGATGTCGGCGTCTCGAAAGTGGAGGCGGCGGCGGGGCGGATTGCGGCGGTCAATCCGCATGTGTGCGTCGAGCCTTACGCGGCGCGGCTGAATGCCGAAAACGCCGATGAGATTATCGCGCGGTTTGATGTGATCATTGACGGGTCGGACAATTTCGACACCCGCTATCTCGCCGCGGACGCCTGCGAGCGGCAGGGCAAGCCGCTGGTGTCAGCGGCCATTGGGCGGTTTGACGGGTCGGTGACGGTGCTGACGCCGTATGCTTTTGACGCGGACGGCAGTCCCCTGCCCTCCTACCGCGACCTGTTTCCCGAAGCCCCGCCGCCCGGCACCGTGCCGGCCTGCGCGGAGGCGGGGGTGATGGGGGCGATGGCGGGGGTGATCGGGACTTTACAGGCGATGGAGGCGATCAAGCTCATCACCGGAACCGGCGAGCCGCTGATCGGGCGGCTGTTAATGTATGACGCCTTGTCGGCGCGGTTCGAGACGGTGAGATACAGGAAGCGGAAGGCCAAATCTTGACGCTTGAGCTGACGCCTGACGAGAAGGACATGCTCTCCGGCGCGCGGGGCGAAGGCGCGGCGATGGCGCTGCGCATTGTGGCGGACACGGCGCGGCTGATGTCGGCGCCGTCGCTCATTCCGGTGCAGTCCGCCCATATTGACGGGGCGCTGTATCATGGCGATTCCGGCACTCTGTTTGCCGAGCGGCTGGTCGAGCTTGGCGCGAAAGTGTCGATCCGCGCGACGCTGAATGTCGGCGGGCTGGACCTTATGGGCTGCTCGAAAGTCAACCTGCCGCCGCATGAGCGCGAGATGGCGGGGCGGATGATGCGGGCCTATATCGCGCTTGGCTGCGAGCCGACCTGGACCTGCGCGCCCTATCAGGCGGGGCACCGGCCTGCGCTCGGCTCGGATGTCGCCTGGGGCGAGAGCAACGCCGTCGTCTTCTGCAATTCCGTGCTCGGCGCGCGGACAAACCGCTATGGCGACTTCCTCGACATAGCCTGCGCCATCTCCGGCCGCGCGCCGAATTACGGGTTGCATCTGGCGGAAAACCGGCGGGCGACATTCGCCGTCGATGTCTCCGCCCTGCCCGCCGCGCTGCTGACCAGCGAGATCGCCTTTCCGGTTCTGGGCAGCCTGTTCGGGCGGCTCGCCGGGACTTCGGTGGGCGTCGTCACCGGCATCGCGGCGCATCCGGGCGAGGACGCGCTGAAAGCCTTCGGCGCGGCGGCGGCTTCGACCGGCGGGGTCGGGCTGTTCCACATTCTCGGCGTCACGCCCGAAGCGCCGGATATGGACACAGCGACCGGCGGCGGACCGCTGCGCGAGACGATCCAGGTCAGCGCGGACCATGTTCACCGAAACCCAGCGCCGCCTCGCCACCGCCGAGCGCGCAGACCATATCGACGCCGTCGCCATCGGCAGCCCGCATCTGTCGGCGGAGGAATTCGACAAGCTCGCGGCGCTGATCGCGGGCCGCAGACTTGCCATGCCCTTCTTCGCCTGCACCGGCCGCCACGCCTTGAAAGCGATCGAGGCGAACGGCTTCCGCGCATCGCCTCGAAGCCTGCGGCGTCACCATCGTCGCCGACACCTGCGTCGTCGTCACGCCGATCCTGAAAGACATGGCGGGCGGCGTGTTGATGACCAATTCCGGCAAGTTCGCCCAATATGCGCCGGGCAATACGGGCTATGGGGTGGTGTTCGGGTCGATGGCGGAGTGTGTGGAGAGCGCGATGAGCGGGAGGCCGGTCTTATGCGTGAGCGGCCTCATGCATATCGATGCCAGCGCGGCGGCGGGCGAAAAGGCGCAACTGCGCGGCGCGTCCGAAAGCATCGCGCTCGAGGTCCTCATCCCCGGCCCCGCCGTGAGCGCCAGCCCGCTCGTCCTCACCGCGCCGATCAGCTTCTGGGGCGGCGTGGACCCGAAGACCTCGCGGATCGCCGACGTGCGCCATCCGCAGCATGGCTTGGAAATCGCCGGGACCATCCTGATGCTCCCCGGCACAATCGGCTCCTCCTCGGCCTCGGCCATTCTCCTGGAGCTGATCCACCGCGGCATCGCGCCAGCGGCCATCATCATGCGCGAGCCGGATGCGATATTGCTGCTGGGGGTGATTGTGGCGCGGGAGATGGGGTGGGAGGGGATGGGGGCGTATAGAGCGGAGTGGGGGAGTCTTGGTGATGGAGCATGATAATCCTAACACGCCCGAATTTGCGAGTTGGAGAAGCTACCAGAAGTTCGCCACAAATGTGCGCAAATCAAGCCGCTACGTTTGGGGCGAGAACGTGCAGGCGTTCCTCAATACAGTCTTGGCCACATTGCGAGAACGAGACATCAAAGTCGACAGTGGCGCAAACTTCTTCCGCGCCCAGATTGGCGTAGATTTCGACGAGGACGATGGGGAGCATGGTTACAGCGCGGACCGGATGATACCATCAGCGGCTTTTGCCAGAGAAGGTAGGGCAAATCCACTGGGCATCCCGGTCCTCTATCTAGCGACTTCTGAACAGACGGCAATTTCTGAGGTTCGTCCTTGGATCGGTCAGAGCGTCTCCGTCGCGCAGTTTAAGATCCAGCGAGATATCAAGTTAGTTGACGTTTCTCGTGAATATGGTGCGCATGCCTTCTTCGTTCTTGGTTTTGACGATATGTTGCACGGCGCGGAGCCAAGCGCCGCCAAGAAAGAAAAGGCCGTGTGGATCGACATCGACAATGGGTTTTCCCGCCCGGTTACCCGGGATGATGGCGCCTTGGACTATATACCGACTCAAATCCTGACTGAGCTATTTAAGCAAAATGGATATGACGGAATAGTTTATCGCAGCCAATTTGGCGAAAACGGGTTCAATGTGGTGCTTTTCAAAACTGAGGACGCTGAGCCGATCAATTGCGCGCCGTTTCAAGTCAGCAAAATCGAAATCAGCTTTAAGGAAACAGGAAATCGCTGGTTCAAGAAGAAGACCACATGATTTGGCAGCGCAAACGCTGCGGCGCTTCGCCTACTTCTGCACCGGTTCCATCCTCCTCCCTTACGGCATGGATTCCGGGTTCCGGTGCGCGGCCCCGGAATAAGGACGCCCGCGAGGGACTCAAAGAAACCGCCCTTCACTTCGTCACGTATGGACGGCCCCTGTCTGGCAGGGGGCCGTCCATACATG
>CAWDIY010000014.1:0-63916 GCA_963802455.1 uncultured Alphaproteobacteria bacterium
GCTGGCGCACAAGGCCGAGCATGAGGGTGTCATCTGCGTCGAGAAAATTGCAGGCGTGCCGAATGTGCATCCAATGAACAAGCTGATGATCCCCGGCTGCACCTACTGCCATCCGCAGGTGGCGTCTGTGGGTTTGACAGAAGCCAAAGCCAAGGAGGCCGGACACGACATCCGAGTGGGCCGCTTCCAGTTCCAGGCGAACGGCAAGGCTATCGCGCTCGGCGAGGATCAAGGACTGATCAAAACCGTCTTCGACAAGAAGTCCGGCCAATTGCTGGGCGCGCATATGGTGGGCACGGAGGTGACGGAACTCATTCAGGGCTTTGTTATCGCCATGAACCTTGAGACCACCGAGGAAGAGCTGATGCACACCATCTTCCCGCACCCGACCCTGTCGGAGATGATGAAAGAGAGCGTGCTGGATGCTTATGGCAAAGTGCTCAATGCGTGATAGGGTCTTTCAGGGGACACCCAAAGGAGACTGACCATGAATATCGATCCGAAATCTCTTCTCATCTTTCTTGCCATCGGCATTGTCGCGGGGTGGCTCGCAAGCAAAATTGTCGGCGGGGATGGGCTGGTGCGCTATCTGATCACCGGCATCATTGGCGCGTTTGTCGGCGGTTATCTTTTGTCGGCGCTGAACGTCAATCTCGGCATTGGCAGTCCGATGGTGTCGCAGATCATCACTTCGACCATCGGCGCCATTGTTGTCGTGCTGCTGGCGCGTTTCATCGGCTGAGAAATTCAGGAGAAGCGGACATGATGAATGATCAAATGGGAATAATGAGCATGCCCGGCGTTGGCTTTCTCGGCCTGCTGGTGATCGGTTTCCTGGCCGGCTGGCTGGCCGAGCGGGCGATGAATAAGCACCATGGGCTTCTGACCAATATTCTGGTCGGCATCGCCGGTTCATTCGTCGGCGGCGGGCTGGCAAGCTTGCTGGGCATCGCCTTCTATGGCTTTGTTGGCAACCTCATTGTTGCGACGGCGGGCGCGGTGCTGATCCTCTGGTTTTTCGGCCGCCGCGAGCAGGGAACACGTTAGAGTATGGTCACTGTTCTCGACAACACGCTTCTAAAGCCCCGCCATCCTGAGAAGGCGCACCGGCCTGACACTGAAGTTCTGCGCAAGCCGGACTGGATACGGGTGAAGGCGCCGGTGTCGAAGGGTTATCAGGAAACCCGCGACATTGTGCGCTCCAACAAACTCGTTACGGTCTGCGAAGAGGCGGGCTGTCCGAACATCGGCGAGTGCTGGGAGAAGAAGCACGCGACCTTCATGATCCTCGGCGAAATTTGCACCCGCGCCTGCGCCTTCTGCAATGTCGCGACGGGCATTCCGACGGCGGTTGACAGGGGCGAACCGGAAAATGTCGCCAAGGCCGTGAAGCAGATGGGCCTGACTCATGTGGTCATCACCTCGGTGGACCGCGATGATCTGGACGATGGCGGCGCGCAGCATTTTGCCGATGTCATCAATGCCATCCGCCGCGCCACGCCGCTGACTACCATTGAGATCTTGACGCCGGACTTTCTCAGGAAAGACGGGGCTCTGGAGATCGTGGTGGCAGCCAAGCCGGATGTGTTCAACCACAATCTGGAAACCGTGCCGTCGAACTATCTGAAAGTCCGACCCGGCGCGCGCTACTTTCATTCCATACGCCTCTTGCAGCGGGTCAAGGAACTCGACCCGACGATTTTCACCAAGTCCGGCATCATGGTCGGCTTGGGTGAGGAGCGGAACGAGGTTCTTGCTTTGATGGACGATCTGCGCTCCGCTGATGTGGATTTCATGACAATCGGCCAATATCTCCAGCCAAGCCGCAAACACCATCCGGTCATCCGCTTTGTGACACCGGAGGAATTTAAATCTTTCGCGACAATCGGCCATTCCAAAGGCTTCCATTTAGTCGCCTCCAGCCCGCTCACCCGCTCCTCGCATCATGCGGGCGATGACTTCGCCAAGCTGAAGGCGGCGCGCGAAAAATCCATGCGGGCCTGAAAATTCCCAGTTTCGAATCCACAAAACACGTCCGTCACAGCGCGGAAGACATGTTCACGCTGGTGGCGGATGTGGAGAAGTACCCGCTGTTTGTGCCCATGTGCGAAAGCCTTTCAGTGAAATCGCGCAAAGAACGGGATGGCAAAGAGCTTCTCATCGCCGACATGGGCGTTGGCTACAAACTCATCCGCGAGACCTTCACCAGCCAAGTGCTGCTCGACCGCGCGGCCCTTGTCATCGAGACGAAATATATCGACGGCCCGTTCAAATACCTGAACAACCGCTGGCGGTTCGCAGAGACCGGCCCGGACGCCTGCGATGTGCACTTCTTCATCGACTACGAGTTCAAGAGCCGCATGCTCGCAATGCTGATGGGCTCAATGTTCGATATTGCGTTCCGCAGGTTCACGCAGGCATTTGAGGCGCGGGCGGATGCGGTTTTTGACAGCGGATCGGCCTGACGTCTGCAAGGCAACCGATTGTTGACCATTTCTGTTTAGGTTTGCCGTGTAAGGGTGGAGGCGGATCGTGACAGATATTTCTGCAGGTAACATGGGCATGCCGGACAGCCGGCTTCGCAGCCTTGCGCTTCCGCTTACCGCCATGACACTCTTCCTGAGCGCATTCCTTCTGTTTTCGGTGCAGCCGTTCTTTGCGAAGCTGGTTTTGCCACGGCTCGGCGGCTCCCCTGCCGTGTGGTCCGTCGCCATGGTGTTTTTTCAATCGGTATTGCTGGCGGGTTATGGCTATGCGCATTTTCTGACCAGCCGGCTTTCGCTCAAGCTCAGCGTGATCGTTCATCTTGGCGTCCTCGCCGCCGCCGCTGTTGCCCTGCCGATTTCGATTCCTGACGGCTGGGGGCGCCCGCCGGCTGATGGACAGTCGTTTTGGCTCCTGGGATTGTTCTTTGTCTCGGTTGGTTTGCCGTTTTTTGCGGTTTCCGCCAACGGTCCTCTGCTTCAGGCATGGTTTGCCAGAACCGGACATGCGCACGCGAAAGATCCCTACTTTCTCTACGGAGCCAGCAATATCGGAAGTTTTGCGGCTCTTATCCTTTACATCGTCCTGATCGAGCCTCTGACTGACCTTGGCCAGCAAGGCGATCTCTGGATATTGGGATTTATCCTGCTTGCTTCCCTCATAGCGCTGAGCGGTCTCGTTTCGATTGGTCTGGAGAAATCCGCTGTTCCCGAGTCATTGGCACAGTCAATCGGCGGGCAGACGACGATCTCCAGTTCCCAAGCATGGCGCGAGCGGCTGGTGTGGACAGCTTATGCTTTTCTGCCATCCGCCTTGCTCGTGGCGGTAACCGCGCATGTGTCCACCGATATCGCGGCTGCGCCTTTCCTTTGGATTGTTCCGCTTGCGCTGTTCCTGCTGACTTTTGTGATCGTGTTTCAGAAAGTGCCGGTCATCAGTCAGCCAAGAGCGGAAATGCTGGTGCCTTTTCTGGTTGTGCCATTGCTTTATGTGACGCTTCACCTGCCCGGTCTGCCGATCATTTTGACGATCGGACTTCATTTCGCAACATTTCTTGTTGTGGCGTTGTGTTCGCATGGCGCGCTGGCGGCGCGCAGACCCGTGGCTTCCCGATTGACTGAATTTTATTTTGCCATGTCGATTGGCGGAGTGCTGGGCGGCGCTTTTTCAAGTTTCGCCGCCACGCGTCTTTTTTCCTGGATTGCCGAGTACCCGCTGCTTCTGGTCACCGCGCTGGCGCTGGTTCCCGCTCTTCGCGGCGAAAACCCGCGGAAGCATCTGCTGTTCAGCATTGTGGCCGGATTGGCTCTTGCTCTCTGTCTGGCGCTTGCTGACGGGATCGGACTGTTTCCTACGCTGTCAAGCTATGGCGGCGTGACGCTGATAAACGCCGTCTTGTGCGCAGCGGCGCTGTATTTCACCTTCAGGGACCAGAAATCCATAATTCTTCTATGCACTGCGCTCTTCGCAAATGCCGCGCTATTCAATTCATATTTTCTTTTGGCGCACACTGAACGCAGTTTCTTTGGCGTCTCAAGGATTATCGATGATCCAGCAAAGGGCGTGCGAAAATTCCGGCATGGCACCACATTGCATGGCGCAACTCGGCTCGCCGATCTGACGGGGGCGCCACACAGGCCGTTGCCGCTCACGTACTACACTTCCGATGGCGGCATCACGCTCGCCATCGATGCGGCGCGGCAAAATCAGGGAGGCAAGCTCAAGCAGGTCGGTGTGATCGGGTTGGGCGCGGGCAGCCTTGCCTGTCAGTTCCGCGTAGGCGAAAAGATGGATTTTTTTGAAATCGATCCTGCCGTTGTGAGGATTGCGCAGGATACCAGACAGTTCCGCTTCCTTTCAGAATGCGGTCGCGACGCAAAGATGATTATCGGCGACGGGCGCATTGAGATCGCCGAGAAGGAACCGGGCCGCTATGACGTGCTGGTCGTAGACGCATTTTCTTCCGATTCAATTCCTGTGCATTTGATGACGCGCGAAGCCATTGAGCTGTTTATGCAGCGGTTAAAGCCGGAAGGACTTCTGGTTTTGCACATTTCCAATACTCATATGGAGCTGAGGAGCGTTGTCGGAGCCATCGGCAATTCCCTCGGACTGTCAGTGCGGACAGGATTTTTTACGCCAAAGAACACGCCCGACACGCTTGGCATGGCTGTCCGCAGCACGGTTGCGGTTCTGGCGCGCAGCGAAGCCGCGCTTGGGCATGTGTTGGACGACCCGCGCTGGCAGCGCGTCAATGCGGGCGACACAGCGCCTTGGACGGACGGCTACTCCAATATTTTGGCAGCGATGCTGCGAAGCTTCAGCCGCTAGACGCGCAGAATAGCGCGGACGGGGCGGGATTTGGCAGGTCAGAGACAATAACCATCGCCGCGCCCTGTTTCATGCCCCCGGCCCTCTTGATGATCGGGTCAAAGCGGCGGGAAAGGGTTCGAACGCATGCAGACGCGCCAATGGCGCCGCTGCGGGATCAATTCATCCGGTCGATATAGGCCATCACCAGCGCCGCCATGCGCTGGTCACGGGCGCGGGCCGAGTCTTCGCCGAGGATGACGGCGATCATCTGTTTTCCGTCGCGCTCGACTGAAGTGACGAGGTTGAAGCCGGACGCCTTAGTGTAGCCGGTTTTAATTCCATTGGCGCCGGCTATCATGTCGAGCGCCTTGTTGTGGCCGGTGACCGTGCGCCCCGCCACGGTGAACTGTTTCAGGCTGAAGTAGCTGAAATGCTGCGGAAATTTACGGCGCAGCGACAGGCCAAGCCGCGCCATGTCCTCGGCGGTGGTCACCTGGGCTGGATCATGCAGGCCGGAGGCGTTGCGGAATGTCGTGCGGCCCATTCCGATGGCGCGGGCCTTGGCGGTCATGCGGGCGGCAAATGCCTCCTCACTGCCGGCCAGATATTCCGCGAAGGCGACGGCGATGTCATTGGCTGATTTCACCGTGATCGCCCTTATGGCGGTGTCCACATCGATAGTCTGGCCGGGTTTGAGGCCAATCTTGGACGGCGCCTGTCCTGCGGCGTTGGCGGAAACAGGGATCATTGTCGTCTTGTCAATCTGCCCGCTCTGAAGCGCTTCAAAAACAAGATAGAGCGTCATCATTTTGGTCAACGAGGCCGGATAGCGCACGGCGTTCTGCGAATAGCCATACAGCTCCTTGCCACTCGACATGTCGATGACGACTGAGGCGAAGCGCTCCGGCTGTGACCGCTCGACCGCTTTTTTCGCGTCGAGCACGTCGGCTGTCTGGCAGCCGGTAATCAGAAGCGCCGTCAAAAGGACGGAAGCCAGATTGCGCCAAAGGGAAACGTGCCGGGTTAAACGCGTGGCGGTCAACGCCTGATCCTTTTTTCCAAGCCCCCGCGTTCCGATACTCTGAATCGGATGGCCCGCGCAAGATATTGAATGTGAAATGGTAAAACTCCGGCTGCCGTCCAGCTGTTTCAGTTCCCGGTCAATCATGATTTGCAGATAAAATCAGATAGCAGAGTTGCACATGTCTTCAAAAACAGTTTCAAGCGATTTCCGGCATCTTCCCACGCTGCGGGAGGCTCAACGTGGGCAGGCCGGCCCATCTTGCAAATCCAGCCCTGATAGAGCAAACCGCCTGCATGACACTGCCCCGCAAACCGCGCCCGCTCGACCATCTCGTTTTTCCAACCCTGAGCCTTGACGTTTCACAAAAACGTCACGAGCAGCTGGGCTTCACCGTCGCCGCAAAAGGCGTTCATCCGTTCGGCACTGAAAACGCCTGCGTCTATCTGGCGGACGGCACATTTCTTGAGCCCTTGGCCATAGGCCAGCGCGAAACGGCTGAGGCGGCGAGCCTTGGCGGCAATCAGTTCACCGCCCGCGATGCGGCGTTCCGGTTCCGCAAGGGGCAGGAGGGCTTTTCCGCCATTGTCTTGGGTTCGGACGATGCGGCGGCCGATCAGGCGCAGTTTGAACGGGCTGGCATTTCCGCCGGGAAAATTCTTGATTTCGGGCGTGACTTTGTCGGACCGGACGGCAAATCGGCGCGGATGGATTTCAGCCTGGCCTTCGCGGCGGACCTTCGCTCGCCCGATTCCTTTTTCTTCACCTGCCAGCGCATCAATGTGCCGAAAGCCGACCGCTCAAAACTGACCGGCCATGAGAATGGCGCTATCTCGATCAAAGCCGTGCTGATGAGCGAGCCAAACCCCACTGATTTTCAATACCTGCTGCAGGAGGTGGTGAACGAGCGGGAAGTCGACGCGCATTCATTTGGCATGGATGTGAAGACCGGCAATGCGACGCTTTCGGTGCTGACCCATCCCGGCCTCAAGGCGTTCTACGATCTCGACACCCATGGCGACCGGCGCGGCATCCTGATGCGCGGCGTTGTTTTCGGGGTGAGCGATTTGGCCAAGACGAAATATCTGCTGACGTCGCGCGCAGTGCCGTTCGTCGAGAAGGCCGGGAAGCTGATCGTCCAGCCCACGGTCGGGCAGGGCGCAGCTTATGTGTTTGAGGCGGCTGAATGATGGGTCCAGATGCGGTCATCGAACTGAACGGCGTCCGGTTTGGCAACAGCCTGCCCTTGGCTCTGATCGCAGGCCCCTGCCAGATGGAAAGCCGCGACCATGCCTTCATGATGGCGGGCGCGCTGAAGGAAATGGCAGCCAAGCTCGGGATCGGGCTTGTCTACAAGTCATCGTTCGACAAAGCCAACCGCACCTCGATTGCCGGCACGCGCGGCATTGGCCTCGAAAAGTCGCTGGAGATTTTCGCCGATATCCGCGCGCAGATCGGATTGCCAGTGCTGACGGATGTGCACACTGAAGAGCAGTGCCGGATCGTCGGCGAGGTGGTCGACGTCTTGCAGATCCCGGCCTTCCTCTGCCGCCAGACTGATTTGCTGATCGCAGCGGCACAAACCGGGCGGGTGATCAATATCAAAAAGGGCCAGTTTCTGGCGCCGTGGGACATGAAGAATGTGGCGGCAAAGGTCACGGAGTCCGGCAATTCGAAAGTCATGCTGACCGAGCGTGGCGCGAGCTTTGGCTACAACACGCTTGTTTCGGACATGCGCTCGCTGCCGATCATGACTGAGCTAGGCGCGCCGGTGATTTTTGACGCGACCCATTCGGTGCAGCAGCCGGGCGGGCAGGGCACCTCGTCGGGCGGCGAGCGGCGCTTTGTCGAAACATTGGCGCGGGCCGCTGTGGCTGTAGGCGTTGCCGGCGTGTTCATCGAGACGCATCAGGACCCCGACAATTCGACATCATCGGACGGGCCAAACATGGTTCCGCTGAAAGATTTGCCGGGTCTGGTTGAAAAGCTGATGGCGCTGGATCAGGTGGCGAAGTCCTAGGCGCGGCGCGGCCAGGAGATTGGCGTTCGCCCGCAGCGCCGCAACCATCGCCAGAGCCATCGCCGCAAACGGGCAGCAACAGCGGCAGAAGCGCGGCTGCGGCCTGCAGCCCTGTGAGATAGCTGGACATTTGAGTTTCCTTTCCTGTTGGCGGCACGGATCGCACACCGCGCGCCCCATGCCATCACCCAACCTAGTGAAATACGCAAAAATACCCGCTGCGGTTCAGTTTGCGCTTCGGTCAGAAGGCTCAATCGGGCAAACTCGTCTCGAAAGTCCGTCTTGTCCTGTGCCGACACAGCGCCGATACTGGGCATTCTGAACGGAGGCGAGGATGGTCAGCGCTTTAGAAAAGGGGAACCTGGTCCTGACGCCGGACGAGATGGGGCGGGCGGACAAGCTGGCCATTCAAGGCGGGATGACCGGCGCGCAGCTGATGGAAAATGCCGGACATGCGGTGAAATCGGTGGTTCTTGCCGAATGTCCGGGCGTAAGGCGCGCGCTGGTCCTGTGCGGGCCGGGCAATAATGGTGGCGACGGCTATGTGGCGGCGAGGCTGCTGGCGGCGGTGGGAATTGAAACGATTGTCTTCCGCAGCCTCGCGCCAAAGGCGGGGACTGATGCCGAGGCGGCAGCCAGGGCCTGGATTGGGCCGCTTGTGCCGCTTTCGCAGCTGAGCCCTGAAGATGGCGATGTGGTGATCGACGCGCTTTACGGCGCGGGGTTTTCCGGGGCAATGGCCGCGGATGACGCCCGGGCCGCTGAATGTGTGGCTAAGGCCCGCACGCCAATCATTGCGGTGGACCTTCCGAGCGGGGTCTCCGGCTTAACAGGCGCCTGCGAAAGCGTTTCTTTCAAAGCCAATCACACAGTCACGTTCTTTCGAAAGAAACCGGGCCATCTGCTTTATCCGGGACGCGGCCTGTGCGGAAAACTGCATGTGGCGGACATCGGCATTCGAGACGGCGTCCTCGGCGAAATCGCACCGTCGCTTTGGGAAAACGGCCCGGCGCTGTTTGCCGCCCTTCTTCCCAGGCCTGATCCCGGCACGCACAAATACAAACGTGGCCACGTGGGCGTCTTTTCAGGCGGTCCGGCCTCAACCGGCGCGGCGCGGCTTGCCGCAATGGCGGCGGCGAGGTCAGGGGCCGGGGCGGTGACAATGTTTGCGCCGGAAGGCGCGATGGCGGAACTTTCCGCGCATCTGACTTCTGTCATGCTCAGGAAAGCGGGCGGCGCGCCGGAAGTTTCGGCTGAGCTTGAAGACACGCGCCTCAGCGCGCTGGTGATCGGGCCGGGATTTGGCAGATATGAATGGCTGCGGGAAGCAGCCGGTCTTGTTCTGAGAAGCGGCGTTGAAAGAGGAGTTGTGCTGGACGCGGACGTGTTCACCGCGTTTGCGGGCGAGCCTGATGCGTTGTTCCAACTGATCAAGGCGAGTCCCAGCCGCGCTGTGCTGACGCCGCATGAAGGCGAGTTTCAGCGGCTGTTTCCCGGCATCTTCAGCGGCGGGCTTGGAAAGCATGAAATGTGCCGGGAAGCGGCGAAACGGGCTGGGGCAGTGGTTCTGTTCAAAGGCCCCGACACGGTGATCGCTTCGCCTGACGGGCGAGCCGCCATCAACACGAACGGCGGGCCGGAGCTGGCGACGGCGGGGTCGGGCGATGTGCTCGCCGGGATCATCGCCGGACTTCTGGCGCAGGGCATGCCCGCGTTCGAGGCGGCCTGCGCGGGAGCGTGGATGCATGGCGAGGCGGGAAAGGCGGCGGGAAAGGGCGCTGTGGCGGAGGATTTGGTCAGCGCCTTGGCTGGTCAGACTTGTTTATCCACAAGCGACTGAAACGCCATGGCTCCCTGCGGCGCGCGCACTTTCCCTTCGTGGATGAAGTAGACAAACACATCGCGCGGCGTCACGGGCGCGTTGGCGACCGGGTCGGCGTAGACAATTCCGTCCGGCTCCAAACCCTCCGCCCATTGCCGGGCAATGCCTGACCATCGGCTGAGCTCCTGTTCGTCGTAGGCGGTGGCAATGTCGTCATTGCCCTTTTGCAGCCGCGAATAGACAAAGTCTGCCGTCACATCGCCAATTTCCGGATAGGCGGCGTGATCGGCATGACAGATGGCGATGCCATATTTGGCGCACAGCGCGGGAAACTCCGGCACGACGAAGCTCGGATGGCGGACCTCCACGACATGGCGCAGTTTGCAGACCCGCATGTTCGGGCGGCAGCAGGCGCAGAAAGGCTTCGAAATCGTCTGGCTCGAATTTCTTGGTGTTGGCGAACTGCCAGACCAGCGGGCCAAGTTTCGGCCCCAGCTCCTCCAGCCCCTGGGCGAAGAACTTCTTCATCGACTCGCCGGCCTCCGCCAGCACTTTCCGGTTGGTGACGAAGCGGTTGCCCTTGATGGAAAACACAAAGCCGTCCGGCGTCTCCGCCGCCCATTTCGCATAGGTCGCCGGGGTGAAGCCCGAATAATAGGTGCCGTTGACTTCAATGGTTTTCAGCTTCGAGGCGGCGAAGGCGAGCTGCTTGGCCTTGGCGAGCTTGTCCGGATAAAACGTGCCTTCCCAAGGCGCAAACGTCCAGCCGCCAATGCCTGCGCGGATTGTGCCGGATTTGCTCATCTAAAATCTCCTTGAAGTTAGCTAAGGTATTAGCTATTTTTGTTCTCATGGCATCATTTACGGTTCATGAGGCGAAATCAAATCTCTCCAAGCTTATGGCGCGCGCGGAGGCTGGCGAAGAGATCGTTATTGCGCGCCGCGAGAAGCCCGCCGTGCGCTTGGTGCCAGTGGAAGAAGGCAGGAAAAAGCCGAGGGCGCCGGGAGCGCTGGCGCACCTTCGCGGAAAACTTCCTGACGACCTTTTTCTGCAACCCTTGTCCGAAGACGAGCTTCAGGCTTGGGAAGGCAAATATTCCTTCGATCCTGACCATTGAAATATCTCCTCGACACACATGCCTTGGTATGGTGGCTCTATGATGTGCCCCGGCTTTCTCCAACAGCGTCGCGCATTCTCAAGGACACCGAAAACCAGATACTTGTCAGCGCCGTGAGCGCATACGAGGTCGCCAACAAGTTCAGAATTGGCAAGTGGGCGGAAATTGCCGCGCTGGCGATTTCCTTCGACGAAATCATCGGGTCCCAGGGGTTCACCGTCCTGCCAGTCTCAAGCCCCCATGCATCCCAGGCAGGCCTTCTCAACAGCGGTCACCGGGACCCGTTTGACCGGCTGATCGCGGCGCAGGCCATCTCACAGCGTGTGCCGGTTCTGTCAGTCGACGCCGCGATTAAGGCGCTGGGGGCGGAGCGGGTCTGGTAAGGCCGCGCCTTCACCGCTTCATCGCCGCCAGCATCTCTTTGCGCAAAATCTCGTTCATCCGCGGCTGATAGAACTTGCCCTCAGATTTCAGCCAATGAAGCTCATCGCTGTCGAGGCGGGCGGGAGTCGCTGTCATAGAGACTATTTCACATCCACCGGCACCAGTTCGAACACCTTCGCCTCCTTCGCCGCCGCCGCCACATCCCCGGCGCGCAGCGCGGCGCGGACGCGTTCGAGCTTGCGGACGTCCTCGGCGTCAATCGTCGGGTCCCAGCCGGAGCCGCTATAGTGGTGCGTGATTTCCACACGGGCGGCGTATTTGCCCTCGTGGATGAGATTGGTTACCTTTTCTGTCTCGCGCTCGAACATGTTCACAGCCTTCCGCTCCAATCTGACCCGCATCGGTTAGTTTTTTCGCCGCTCACCGCTTCATCGCCGCCAGCATCTCTTTGCGCAAAATCTCGTTCATCCGCGACTGATAGCCCTTGCCCTGTGATTTCAGCCAATGCAGCACATCGCTGTCGAGGCGGGCGGTGATTTGCTGTTTGACGGGGCGGTAGAAGATGGGGCGGATGGCGTTTTTCCACTGCTCATCGGTGAGTTCGGGGACGTCGCTGAGGTCGATTTCACTTTGTCTTATCGCGATTGTTCTTGATTTGTTCATTCTCTTAGGACAAAGTAGTCGTTATGTGGAAATAGCCGAATGTCAATTGCGGATGGAAGTCGTTTAAGAGAGCATCGGAGCCTTTGGAGAATCAAGCAGTGCGTAGTGTCGAAATGTTCAGCGGGTGTGGCGGACTTGCGCTTGGCTTAGCTCGCGCGGGCTTTGAGCACTTGCTGCTTGTAGAACGCGACAGGCATTCCGTTGAAAACGTGCGACACAACATTGACCGCAAAATCGAACACGTCGGGCACTGGCAAGTCCATTCCGATGATGTTCGAGCGGTGAAATGGGAAATTTTTGATCGGCTCGTCGACTTTGTGGCTGGTGGCCCACCCTGCCAGCCCTTCTCTATCGGTGGTCTGCATAGGGGTGAGGAAGATTCTCGTGATATGTGGCCGGAGGCCGTAAGGGCGGTTCGTCAAATCGTTCCCCACGGGTTTCTCTTCGAGAACGTTCGCGGCTTGCTTCGCCCGAAATTTGCCGATCATCTCGATTGGATTAGACTATCGCTGACGGTGCCCAGCCTAACGCAAGGTGTCAACGAGGAGCGAGCTAGCCATCTGAAGCGGCTACGAGAGCAAGCGGCGGAAGGGGCCTATCGTGTCGTCGTCGTCAAGGTAAATGCGGCTGACTACGGTGCGCCTCAGAAGCGGCATCGCGTCCTGTTCATGGGTATCCACAAGAGCATTGCGCCGTGCATGGCACCGCCTCAGGCTACTCATTCCCGCGAACGCTTGTTGTGGGATCAGTATGTGACAGGCAACTACTGGCGCAAGCACAAGGTTCTAAATCCCCCCCTATGGCCGGAAAACGCCTCGGACCGCCGAACTGTTCAAGTTCTGCGAATCGGCGGCCGGGAACCAGTAGGGTTGCCCTGGGTCACAGTCCGTGATGCGGTCGCTGACTTAGGCGAGCCAAATTCCCGTTGCGATATTTCCAATCATTTGCTTCAGTTTGGAGCGCGGGCGTATCCGGGGCACACTGGTAGTTCACTTGATGAGCCAGCAAAGGCTCTAAAAGCTGGCGTTCATGGAGTGCCTGGTGGCGAGAACATGATTGCATTTGCCGACGGATCTGTCCGTTATTTTACAGTTCGCGAGGCCGCCCGACTACAAGGTCTCCCGGACGATTACGAGTTCGTCGGAAGTTGGACTGAAAACATGCGGCAGCTTGGTAACGCCGCGCCTGTGCAACTCGCCGAAACCTTCGGCCGCCACCTTCAAGGCATCCTTTCTACGGCACCCAAGTTGGTCCGCAGGGCGGCGTGATGGCACGGAAGCCTTTAAAACATGAGATTTTGCTGGAAGACATGCTTGCGAACTCTTTCGTCGTTGGGACAGTTGCGAGAATCCCTTTCCAGACCTGCCGCCAAGAAAACCCGTGAAGCGCTCTATAATTTGCGTGAGGAAATCGCGAAGGCCGCCGCGGCTCTCGACCCGGTTCGAGAACCCGCAAGCTGGTTCGATCCTGCAAATCCTTACACTGCGGGCCGTCTCGTGGCGGTAGCCCTGCTGGCGCAGCCGCGAGTTCCTCTTAACCTTATCTCTAAGTCGTATGGCGCTGGCGTGTATGCCATTTACTATACCGGCGAACATCCGATCTATAGGCCGATTTCAGGGACGGAGACTCCTATTTACGTCGGAAAGGCAGACCCCTCATTTGGAACCGCTTCTAGCCCGCGCGAGCAGGGCCAGACACTTTACGGACGGCTAGCCGATCATCGCAAGGTAATTCGGGCGGTAGAGCGATGGGTAAGCGACAAGAACCTTATGAAGCCGGAGCATCCGCTTTACATTGCGGACTTTGAATGCCGACGCTTGGTGACGGCGACAAACGCGCAAACCTATGCTGAGAGCCACCTGATCAGCCTATTCGAACCGATCTGGAACAAGGAAACCCGCATCTGCTGGGGTATCAGCATGCACGGCGACACAGAGGGCCGGAACAACACAAGGCCACCTTGGCACGTGCTTCATCGGGGGGTCTCTTGGGCAATGGCGGACAAGCGGCTCGAACTCACGGTCGCTTGCGCGGATCGTAGACGACATCGGCAAGCATTTTGACAAGAAACCTGCTTTTCTATCTGAGGGACAGATCATAGAACAGTTCCTGAAAGCTTTCGCTCAGGATCCGATGACTACTTTCATGCCGCCCGCCGACGATGACTTCGATCAGAACGACGCTGCCGATGGTATTGAAAAATCTGACAGTTGATGTGGACCTGTCCGCAGCGCCCAAATGGCGCGGGTCAAACAAAAAAACACTAAACCTGAAATGGTCGTTCGTCGGCTAGTGCACTCCTTCGGTTTCCGTTTCCGCCTTCATGTCAAAAACCTTCCTGGCGCACCCGACATTGTCCTTCCTCGAAATCGCAAAGCCATAGAAGTAAGAGGATGCTTCTGGCATCGGCACTATGATCCATCCTGTCGGCGCTCCCGGATTCCCAAATCTCGCAGCTAGTTTTAGATACAAAAGCTGACAGGTAGCGCTGCCCGGGATCGTGGCAACGAGGACAGATTACGAGATTTGGGTTAGAAATTGCTAGTTGTGTGGGAATGCGAGACGGTGTTCTCGCGGCGAAAAGAACTTGCCCAACGACCGTCGAAATTCCTTGAATTTCATATGTCGCAGCCATGTTGACGCTCACTCCGCCGCCTCTCTCGCCCGCGTCCTTCTCCCCAGCAGCCCCTTCAAAAACTTCGCCGTATAGCTCCTCGGCTCGTTCACAATATCCTCCGGCCGCCCAATCGCGACGATCTCGCCGCCGCCGTCGCCGCCTTCGGGGCCTAGGTCGATGATCCAGTCGGCGGTTTTGATGACTTCCAGATTATGCTCGATGACCACCACCGTGTTGCCCTGATCGACCAGCTCGTGCAGCACCTCCAGCAGCTTCTTGACGTCGTGGAAGTGCAGGCCGGTCGTCGGCTCGTCGAGGATGTAGAGCGTGCGGCCGGTGGCTTTTCTGGAGAGTTCTTTGGCGAGCTTGATGCGCTGGGCTTCGCCGCCGGAGAGGGTTGTCGCCTGCTGGCCGATATGGATGTAGCCGAGGCCGACATCGTTGAGCGTGACGAGCTTGTCGCGCACGGCGGGGACGGCGGCGAAGAGCTCGACGCCTTCTTCGACGGTCATATCCAGCACATCGGCGATGGACTTGCCCTTGAAGGTGACGTCCAGCGTCTCGCGGTTATAGCGCTTGCCGTGGCAGACTTCGCAGGTGACATACATGTCGGGCAGGAAATGCATCTCGATCTTGATGACGCCGTCGCCCTGGCAGGCCTCGCAGCGGCCGCCCTTGACGTTGAACGAGAAGCGGCCCGGCTGATAGCCGCGCGCCTTGGCTTCCGGCAGGCCGGCGAACCAGTCGCGGATCGGCGTGAAGGCGCCGGTATAGGTGGCCGGATTGGAGCGCGGCGTGCGGCCGATCGGCGACTGGTCGATGTCGATGACCTTGTCGAGCAGCTCCAGCCCCTCGATCCGGTCATGCTCGGACGGATGCTCGCGCGAACCCATGATGCGGCGCGAGGCGGCGCGGAACAGGGTTTCGAGCAGGAAGGTGGATTTGCCGCCGCCGGAGACGCCGGTGACCGCCGTGAAGCAGCCGAGCGGGATTTCGGCGGAGACGTTTTTCAGATTATTGCCGCGCGCGCCGACGACCTTGATGCGCTTGGACTTATGGATCGGGCGGCGTTCGGCGCGGATGTCGATGCCGAGTTTTCCCGACAGATATTGGCCGGTGAGCGAATTCGGATTGGCCAGCACTTCGGCGGGCGTGCCCTGCGCGGTGATCTGCCCGCCATGAATGCCCGCCGCCGGGCCCATATCGACGACATAATCGGCGGACATGATCGCGTCTTCGTCATGCTCGACGACGATCACCGTGTTGCCGAGATCGCGCAGATGGCGGAGCGTCACCAGCAGGCGCTCATTGTCGCGCTGGTGCAGGCCGATGCTCGGCTCGTCCAGAACATAAAGCACGCCGGTGAGGCCGGAGCCGATCTGCGAGGCGAGGCGTATCCGCTGGCTCTCGCCGCCGGACAGCGTGCCGGAATTGCGGGAGAGCGAGAGATAGTCGAGGCCGACATCGTTGAGGAAGTTCAGGCGGTCGCGGATTTCCTTCAGGATGCGCGGGGCGATTTCGGCCTGTTTGGCGTTGAACAGGTTCGGCAGGTCGGTGAACCATTTCACCGCGTCGCGGATCGACAAAGCCGCCGCCTCGCCGATATGCTTGCCGCCGATCTTCACCGCCAGCGCTTCCGGCTTCAGCCGGTGGCCGTTGCAGGTGGGGCAGGGGGTGGAGGACATGTAGCGCTCAATGTCCTCGCGCGACCATGCCAAATCCGTCTCCTTCCAGCGCCGCTCCAGATTGGTGATGACGCCTTCGAATGTCTTGGTGGTCTTGTAGGAGCGCAGGCCGTCATCATAGGCGAAGGCGATTTCCTTCTTGCCGGTGCCATAGAGGATCGCCTGCTTGGCCTCCTCCGGAATGTCGCGCCAGCGGTCGCCGAGCTTGAAGCCGAAGGCCTTGCCGAGCGCGTCGAGCGTCTGCGTGTAATAGGGCGAGGTGGATTTCGCCCAGGGCGCAACCGCGCCTTCGCGCAGCGACACATGATCCTCCGGCACGACCAGCTCCGGATCGACGACGCGCTGCGAGCCGAGGCCGTCGCAGGCGGGGCAGGCGCCGAACGGGTTGTTGAACGAGAACAGGCGCGGCTCGATTTCGGCGATGGTGAAGCCCGAGACGGGGCAGGCGAATTTTTCCGAGAACAGCATGCGCTCATGCGTCTCGTTCTTCGACTTGTTCGCGCCTTCCTCGGAGGTTTCCGACGGCGGCAGCGGCTTGTCGGCGAATTCGGCGACGGCAAGGCCCTCGGACAGGCGCAGCGAGGTTTCAAGGCTGTCCGCCAGCCGCGCGCCCAGATCCGGCCGCACCACGACGCGGTCCACCACGACCTCAATGTCGTGCTTGTATTTCTTGTCGAGCGCCGGAACCTCGGCGATCTCGTAAAACACGCCATCGACCTTGACGCGCTGGAAGCCTTTTTTCTGGACCTCGGCCAGCTCCTTCTTGAACTCGCCTTTGCGCCCGCGCGAGATCGGCGCGAGGATCAGCAGCCGCGCGCCTTCCTCCAAAGCCAGGACCTTGTCCACCATCTGGCTGACGGTCTGGCTCTCGATGGGAAGGCCGGTGGCGGGGGAATAGGGGATGCCGACGCGGGCGTAGAGCAGGCGCAGATAATCGTGGATTTCCGTCACCGTGCCGACGGTGGAGCGCGGGTTTTTCGACGTGGTCTTCTGCTCGATGGAGATGGCGGGCGACAGGCCGTCAATCTGGTCCACATCCGGCTTCTGCATCATTTCGAGAAACTGCCGCGCATAGGCGGACAGGCTCTCGACATAGCGGCGCTGGCCTTCGGCATAGATCGTGTCGAAGGCCAGCGAGGATTTGCCCGAGCCGGACAGGCCGGTCATCACCGTCAGCTTGTTGCGCGGCAGATCGACATCGACATTTTTCAAATTGTGTTCGCGCGCGCCGCGCACGGAGAGATATTTCTGATCGGACATGGGACGCCTGAAACTGTTGGAAACCGTCTATGTAAACCTGTGGCGGCGATTGTCGAGGTTGGCCCGCGCTGGAAACGGGGGAAAGCGCCAACTCATGCTGCAAGATGGTGACATAGCGCATTTCGGACGTATGAACAAATATAGAACATACTGATCTGAACGGGCTTAAGGGCCTGGAAAATAAAATGTGATTCAGCATCTCGTGCATATTTTCAATTGACGAAGCTGGCAAACAGGCGCAACATTCTCCTTATTGAGCCGCGTTTCGGACTCAAAATTTCGCAAAGGAGGGGAGCATGACGCCACCTGACTTGACTGCGCAGCGGGCGCTCCCGCATGACCCACATCGCTGACTTTTTGTCGCCTCACCACAATGCAGGCGAAAGATACACGCCCTACTGAAGGGCAAGGGGAAACCCGACCGGCCCCGCGCGCGATCAAATTTGATGCGGCGGGGCCTTTTATTTCTCAAAGCTTTTTCATGGCGAGCTGAAAATTCCCGCTTGACAACTTTTGGTTAACGAAATAGAACAAAAGGGAAACATAAATCTCTGTGGACAGCGGCAATCGCGGCAAGCGGCTGGGATGTTTTAGCGTTAGAGCAAAGCGTGCAATGGGCGTGCGGGACGCCCGGTTTTTAAGAGCGAGGCGCCATCATGGCTGGCAGTGTGAACAAAGTGACGTTGGTGGGCAATCTGGGCAAGGACCCGGAAGTGCGCAAAATGCAGTCGGGCGACAGCGTTGTGAGCTTTTCGGTGGCGACCTCCGAGAGCTGGCGGGACAAGAACACCGGCGAGCGCAAGGAAAAGACCGAGTGGCACAATGTCGTCATTTTCAATGAGCGGCTGGCCAAAGTCGCCGAGCAATATTTGAAGAAGGGCATGAAGGTCTATGTCGAGGGCGCGCTGCAGACGCGCAAATGGACCGACCAGTCGCGGCGCGGACCGCTACACGACGGAAATTGTTCTGCAGCGATTCCGCGGCGAATTGCAGATGCTGGATTCCAAGGGCGAGGGCGGCGGGCGCGATTATGGCGATGGCGGCGGCGATTCCGGCCGCTCAATGCCAGCGGCGTCAAACTCCAGCTTCGGCAGCCGCGCCCCGGCAGCTGCGGCTTCTGGCGGCGGCGGGAGCTTCTCGCGCGATCTGGATGATGAGATTCCGTTTTGACGCTTGATATGCCTTGCTAAGTCGTCGCTGCCGGAGTTCCCTGGTGGAAGACGAGTTGCCAGTTCAAATTGATGCGTCTCCAAACTGAACTGCGAAGGGTTGGAATCGCGTCTGAAGCTTTTTGACTGGACTTCAGCGCATATGCGAGGAGGACGACATCCTCTGAGAGTTGGAAGAACTCAATGTCTTCCATCTCAAGACTCTTGATTGGCACGGCGTTAGCGCCGCCTTCCTCAAGGAGCGCGGCGATGGTGGTTGTTTTGTTGTAACGCCTGCCCGACTTGCCGAACTCAATGAAATTATCAGCAAGAACGCTTACGAGAAACGCCCGGTCATGCCGAAACAACGAATTCAGCAAGCTCTTCTCAAGAGCAAGAATGTGGCCATGATCTTCGGTTGAACCAGTCATCCCGCCAATATCTTCACCCCGTCCGCCACAAACTGAACCGCCAGCGCCGCCAGGATCAGTCCCAGCAGCCGCGTCAGGATCGAGCGGCCGGTCTGGCCGAGGAATTTGTCGACGCGGTCGGCGACGAGGAAAACGAGATAAGACGAGGCGATGCAGATTCCGACGATGCCGACCAGCGCCAGACGGCCTTGAATGCTGCCGGACGCGTCGGCGAGCAGGATCGTCGCGGAAATCGCGCCGGGGCCGGCGATCAGCGGGATGGCGAGCGGGAAGGCGGCGATGTTGTGGATCATGTCGCGGGTGATGGCGGTTTCGGCGCTTTGCTCGTGCCGCTGCTGGCGGCGCTCGAAAATCATCTCGAAGGCGATGTAGAACAGCAGAAACCCGCCTGCCACGCGGAATGCGGCGATGGTGATGCCGAAGACCGACAGGATGGCGATGCCGAGCAGGGCGAACATGGAAAGCACAAGGAAGGAAATGAGGCTGGCGCGCACGGCCACCTGTTTGCGCTGGCTGCGGTCCATGCCGCGCGTGAGGACCAGAAACAGCGGCGCGAGGCCGGGCGGATCAATGGTGACCATCAGCGTGACCAGCGCATTGAACAATTGGTCATACATGGGAATGTTCATGGCGCATCCGGAGATTTTTCAAATCTTGCCGACATGCAGTAGCAGGCAATCCGCCACCTGAACAACACGACGCGCCGCGTTATTTTCAGGGCTGATTTGAAATATCCAGTCTATCTCATTGAAACAAGTGTGTTTTTCGGCCTCGGCGCCGACGCGCGTCAATTCGCTTTTCACAGCCCGAAATGTTAGAAACCGGCATATGATTCTCTAACCGGCAGGCAAATTTTGAGTGATCTGACAAATCCAGGCGATGGCGGCGCGAATGCGCCGGGCATCGAGCCGATTTCCATCATCGATGAAATGCAGCGTTCAGCTATCTCGATTACGCCATGAGCGTGATCGTGTCGCGGGCGCTGCCGGATGTGCGCGACGGGCTGAAGCCCGTGCACCGCCGCATCCTGTTCGGCATGTCGGAGCTCGGCATTGACTGGAACAAGAAGCATGTGAAATGCGCCCGCGTCACCGGCGACGTCATGGGTAAATACCATCCGCATTCCGGCCCGGCGATCTATGACGCGCTGGCGCGCATGGCGCAGGACTGGTCGCTGCGGCTGCCGCTGATCGACGGGCAGGGCAATTTCGGCTCCATCGACGGCGATCCGCCGGCCGCCGAGCGCTACACCGAATGCCGCCTGCAGCGCGCCGCGCATTCGCTGCTGGATGATCTCGACAAGGAAACGGTTGATTTCAAAGACAATTATGACGGCACGCTGCAAGAGCCGGTCGTCATGCCGGCGAAGTTTCCGAACCTTCTGGTCAATGGCGCGGGCGGCATCGCCGTCGGCATGGCGACGAACATTCCCTCGCACAATCTCGGCGAAGTCATCAATGGCTGCCTGGCGCTGATCGAAAAGCCGGAGATCGAGCTGTCGGAAATGCTGGAGCATATTCCGGGTCCGGATTTCCCGACCGGCGGCATCATCCTCGGCCGCTCCGGCATCCATTCCGCCTATGCGACTGGCCGCGGCTCGGTCATCATGCGCGGCCGCGCTCATATCGAACAGTTCAAGGGCGACCGCGAGGCGATCATCATCACCGAGGTTCCCTATCAGGTGAACAAGAAGCTGATGATCGAGAAAATGGCCGAGCTGGTGCGCGACAAGCGCATCGAGGGCGTTTCCGACATGCGCGACGAGTCCGACCGCGAGGGCTACCGCGTCGTCATCGAGCTGAAGCGCGACGCGGTTTCGGACGTGGTCTTGAACCAGCTTTACCGCTTCACGCCGCTGCAATCCTCGTTCGGCTGCAACATGGTGGCGCTGAACGGCGGCAAGCCGGAGCTGATGACGCTTCTGGACATGCTGCGCGCCTTCGTCTCGTTCCGCGAGGAAGTCGTCAGCCGCCGCACCAAGTTCCTCCTGAAAAAGGCCCGCGACCGGGCGCATATTTTGGTGGGATTGGCGATTGCCGTCGCCAATATCGATGAAATCATCGCGCTGATCCGCCGCGCGCCGGATCCGGCGACGGCCAAGGCCGAGCTGATGGAGCGCCGCTGGCCGGCCAAAGACGTTGCGCCGCTCGTCACGCTCATCGCCGATCCGCGCCACAAGCTGAACGAGGACGGAACCTATTTCCTCTCCGATGAGCAGGCCAAGGCCATTCTCGAACTGCGTCTCGCGCGCCTCACGGCGCTTGGCCGCGAGGAAATCGCCGACGAGCTGGAGAAGATCGGCGTTGAGATCAAGGATTATCTCGACATCCTCGCCTCGCGCGTCCGCATCCAGCAGATCGTCAAGGACGAGCTCGCCGCCGTGCGCGACCAGTTTGCCACGCCGCGCCGCACCGAGCTTGCCGATGGCGGGCCGGACATGGAGGACGAAGACCTCATTGCCCGCGAGGACATGGTCGTCACCGTCAGCCATACCGGCTATATCAAGCGCGTGCCGCTTGCGACCTACAAGGCGCAGCGCCGCGGCGGCAAGGGCCGCTCCGGCATGGCGACCAAGGACGAGGATTTCGTCAACCGCCTGTTCGTCGCCAACACGCACACGCCGGTGCTGTTCTTCTCCTCGCGCGGCATTGTCTACAAGGAAAAGGTCTGGCGCCTGCCCATCGGCACGCCGCAGTCGCGCGGCAAGGCGCTGATCAACATGCTGCCGCTCGAACAGGGCGAGCGCATCACCTCGATCATGCCGCTGCCGGAGAACGAGGAGAGCTGGGCCGAGCTTGACGTGATGTTCGCCACAACGCGCGGCACGGTGCGGCGCAACAAGCTGTCGGATTTCGTCCAGGTCAACCGCAACGGCAAGATCGCCATGAAGCTGGAGGAAGAGGGCGATGAAATCCTCGGCGTCGAGACCTGCGGCGAGAATGACGATGTGCTGCTGACTGTGTCGAGCGGCCAGTGCATCCGCTTTGAAGTGACGGATGTGCGGGTGTTTGCGGGCCGCAACTCGATCGGCGTGCGCGGCATCAATATGGCCGATACCGACAAGGTGATTTCGCTGGCCATCCTCCGGCACGTCAACGCCTCTCCCGCAGAGCGCGCCGCCTATCTGAAACAGGCCGTGGCTGAGCGCCGCGCGCTTGGCGCGACGGATGTGGAGGAAGTGGCTCTGGTCGGCGAAGAGGCGGTGGAGGACACCGAGCTTTCGTCTGAGCGCTATGCGGAACTGAAGGCCGCCGAGCAGTTCGTTCTGACCGTCAGCGAATATGGCTATGGCAAGCGCTCAAGCTCGTATGATTTCCGCGTCACCAACCGGGGCGGCAAGGGCATACGGGCGACGGACACGAGCAAGGTTGATGAGATTGGCAGGATGATTGCGACATTCCCTGTGGGCGACGCCGATCAGCTGATGCTGGTGTCGGACGGCGGCCAGCTGATCCGCGTTCCGGTCGGCGGCATCCGCATCGCCAGCCGCGCCACCAAGGGCGTGACCATTTTCAACACGGCGGAAGGCGAGAAAGTCGCGTCGGTCGAGCGGATCAACGAGCCGGAAGGCGACGAGGACGGGGAGGAAGAGACCGCCGCGCCGGAGGCTTGAGCTCACTGCCAGTAAACGCGGGCCTTCTCGACTTTCGGCTTTGAGGATTCCGCATGCAGCATGATGGCTGTGGCGGCGGTCATGGAAATGATCATCGCGGTGCAGAGGAGAAACAGCATATTGGTTTCCTTTCGAGGAGCCTGTGCCGAGGTAACGTTTCATATGGCGTTTAGTTTCATTGATGAGTGCTGAACGACGGCAAAAAGGTTCATTCATTTTGAGTTCATGCTTTACGAATGGTGACCGGTTGAAACGGCAGGCCAAAGCAGGTAGAGGCGCGGCATGAAAATCGCGCTCTATCCGGGGTCGTTTGATCCGCTGACCAATGGCCATCTGGCGGTCATGGCGGGCGCTTTGGCCATCGCCGACCGGCTGGTTCTGGCGATCGGCGTTCATCCCGGAAAAAAACCGCTGTTCAGTTTTGCAGAACGTGAGGCGCTGATTGCGTCGGCGGCCGGCGGTCTCTTCAAGGAAGAAGCAAAGAGAATTTCGGTCGTTTCATTCGATGGCCTTGCAGTCGATGCGGCGAAAAAGGCGGGCGCTGCAATTCTGGTGCGCGGGCTGCGCGACGGCACGGATTTTGACTATGAGATGCACATGGCCGGGATGAATGCTGAAATGGCGCCGGATGTGCAGACGGTTTTCATCCCCGCATCGCCCGGTTCGCGCCACATCACGGCCACGCTTGTGCGCCAGATCGCGGCGATGGGCGGCGATGTTTCGGCTTTTGTGCCAAAGGCGGTTTCTGCCGCGCTCGCCAAGAAATTCAACACTTAACCAGAGGCTATTCATGAAATTCAAAATTGGAACCATGCTCGCGGCGCTTGCCTTCAGCTTTGCCGCCCAAGCGGCGGCGCCTGAAGACACGCTGATCATCAAGCTCAAAGACGGCGACGTGACAATCGCGCTGCGTCCTGACCTTGCGCCCAAACATGTGGCGCAGATCAAGGCGCTGGCGAAGAAGGGCTTTTATGACGGCGTCGTTTTTCACCGCGTCATCGACGGCTTCATGGCGCAGACCGGCGACGGTCAGTTCGGCGATTCAGATGGCAATTTTGACCTGAACGCCGCCGGCACCGGCGGCTCCGACATGCCGAACATTCCAGCGGAGTTTTCCAAGGAGCCCTTCGTGCGCGGCACGGTCGGCATGGCGCGGTCGCAGGACCCGGATTCCGCCAATTCGCAGTTCTTCATCATGTTCGCACCCGGCGATTTCCTCAACGGCCAGTACACGGTGGTTGGCCAGGTTGAAACCGGCATGGAGCTGGTCGACAAGATCAAAAAGGGCGACCAGAACAATAACGGCTCTGTGGCGGACCCAGACAAAATGATCAGCGTCAAAACCGCTGCAGACAAATAAGAGGCATTGAAAATGGCATATAAAGACCCTGAAAACACGCTTGTCCTGGAAACCACCAAGGGCAAAGTCGTCATCGAAATGCTGCCGGACCTTGCGCCCGGCCATGTCGGACGCATCAAGGAACTGGCGCGCGAAGGCGCTTATGACGGCGTGGTGTTCCACCGCGTCATCGAAGGCTTCATGGCGCAGACCGGCGATGTGAAATTCGGCAACTCCGGCAGCGCGTCCTTTGCGCCCGTCGCGCGCAGGCATGGGCGGCTCGGACAAGCCGGACCTGAAGGCTGAGTTCTCCAACATGAACCATGGCCGCGGCACCTGCTCGATGGCCCGCTCCAGCGCGCCGAACTCGGCCAATTCGCAGTTTTTCATCTGCTTCGACGATGCCGGCTTCTTGAACCGGCAGTACACAGTCTGGGGCCAGGTGATGGAAGGCATGGACAATGTCGACAAGATCAAGCGCGGCGAGCCGGTGCAGGATCCGGACAAGATCGTGTCGATGAAAGTCGCGGCGGACATCACCGCCTGACCTGCATAAATCAGCGGTGATCCGGGAGGGGAGCCGGATCGCTGACTTGGGAACGAAGTAGGGGGAGATCACATGGACGGCAAGGCGCAGACGATCAGGCGCATCATTCTGGCGGGCGCGGCCTACGATCTGGTCGTCGGTGCGCCGCTCGCGATACCGCCCCTCACGCAGACGGGTCTCGACATCCTGTTTGGCATCAATCAGGCGCTGGGGTTCAACGACCCGCGTCCCGTGTTCGAACCCGTGCATCTTCTTTTCATCAGCCTTTTCGGACTTTGGGTGACGGCGTGGGTCGTTGCGAGATTCAGGTCCGCCAATCCCGGCTTTGTCTGGATTGATCTGTGGATGCGGCTTTCGGTTCTCGCGGTCCTGATCTGGTATGTTTTGGCAACCAAAGCCTATGGCATCGTCTATTTGTTCATCGCCGCCGATATTTTCTGGCTGGGGCTGAACTATTGGGGAACGCGCCTGTTGGCAAAACAGGGGCCAAGCGGGCGCTAGCCCTGACGAACCATGCGTGTTGACCAGTTTGATTTTGATCTGCCCGAGCACTGCATTGCGCTGCGGCCTGCCGAGCCGCGCGATGCGGCGCGGCTTTTGGTCCTGAAGGGGCGCGACGAGACTTTAGACAGCAATGTCATGGGCTTGCCGGACTTTCTCAACAGGGGCGACCTGCTGGTGTTCAATGACACAAAGGTCATTCCGGCCCAGCTTGAAGGCGTACGTCTGCGCGGCGAGAACCGCTCGAAAGTGTCTGCGACGCTGCACATGCGCACCGCGCCTGATCAATGGCTCGCGTTCCTGCGTCCGGCCAAGCGGGTGATAGCCGGCGACAGGCTCGAGTTCGGAGAAGGCGAAAACACCTGTCTTCTCGGCGCGCTGAACGCCGATGTTGTTTCAAGAGGCGAGGACGGCGAAGCGCTGCTGGCGTTTGATTTTTCCGGCCCTGCGCTGGATGAGGCGCTGCGCGCCGTCGGCCATGTGCCGCTGCCGCCTTATATTGGGCTGAAGCGCGCTGAGGATGCGCGCGACCGCGAGGACTATCAGACGCTCTACGCCGCGCATGACGGCGCGGTGGCCGCGCCGACGGCGGGGCTGCATTTCACGCCGGCGCTTTTCGCCAAGCTGGCCGCCAAGGGCGTCGGCATCGCATTCGTCACGCTGCATGTCGGCGCGGGCACATTCCTGCCCGTGAAGGCCGAGACGACAGAGGCGCACAGGATGCATGCCGAGATCGGCCATATCAGCGCGGCGGCGGCGGACACCATCAATGCGGCGCGTGCGGCGGGCGGGCGGATTATCGCGGTCGGCACCACTTCGCTGCGGCTTCTGGAGAGCGCGGCGGATGAACGTGGGAGGGTTCAGCCATGGTCCGGACCCACCGATATTTTCATCACCCCCGGCTACAGTTTCGCGCTATTGACGGGCTGATGACAAATTTTCACCTGCCCAAGTCAACACTCTTCATGCTGGTGTCCGCCCTGATGGGGCTGGAGCGGATGCAGGCGGCATATCGCCATGCGATTGAGAGCGGATACCGCTTCTACTCCTATGGCGATGCGGGCCTGCTGCTGCCATGAACGACACATTTTCCTTCACCCTTCTGGCCAGCGACGGGCTGGCGCGTCGCGGCGAGATTTCGACGCCGCGCGGCGTCATCCGCACGCCCGCCTTTATGCCGGTCGGCACGGCTGGCACGGTAAAGGCCATGTATATGGATCAGGTGCGCGGGCTCGGCGCGGACATTATCCTCGGCAACACCTATCATCTGATGCTGCGCCCCGGCGCGGAGCGGGTTGCGGCGCTGGGCGGGCTGCACACATTTGCCAACTGGCCGCATCCGATCCTGACCGATTCCGGCGGCTTTCAGGTCATGTCGCTGTCCAATTTGCGCAAAATCACTGAGCAAGGCGTCACTTTCCGCTCGCACATTGACGGCAGGGCGTTCGAAATGACGCCGGAGCGGTCGATTGAGATTCAGGGGCTGCTTGGCTCCGACATCCAGATGCAGCTGGACGAATGCGTCGCACTTCCTTCCTCGCCAAAGGACATTGAAAAGGCGATGGAGCTGTCGCTGCGCTGGGCTGAGCGCTGCAAGGCCTTCTTCGGCGATCAGCCGGGAAAGGCGATGTTCGGCATTGTCCAGGGCGGTGACATTCCGGAGCTGCGTGTTCGCTCGGCGCGAGGCGCTGGCGGCCATGGACCTCAAGGGATACGCTGTCGGCGGGCCTCGCGGTTGGCGAGCCGCAGGCGGTGATGCTCGAAATGCTGGGCGTCACGCTGCCCGAACTGCCTGCTCACAAGCCGCGCTATCTGATGGGCGTCGGCACGCCGGACGACATTTTGAAGTCCGTGGCGCTTGGCGTGGACATGTTCGACTGCGTCATGCCGACAAGGGCCGGGCGGCACGGGCTTGCCTACACACGGCGGGGAAAAGTCAACCTGCGCAACGCCCGCCACGCCGATGATCCAAGGCCGCTGGACGAGGAGAGCGAATGTCCTGCGGCGCGGGACTATTCGCGCGCCTATCTGCACCATCTGGTCCGGTCCGGCGAATCGCTGGCGGGGATGCTGCTGACTTGGAACAATCTGCATTATTATCAGCAGCTTATGCAGGGAATGCGCAACAGCATCGAGGCCGGGCGATTCACGGCCTTTGCGGCGGAAACGCAGGAAACTTGGAAGAGAGGCGATATCGCCGCGCCTTAGATCGATGCGCCGTCGGCCTTCAACAGCTGCACGCCATTGATCTTCCAGCTGCCGTCGGGCAGGCGGATCAGCGTGTAAAGCGCTTTCCAGAAGCTGCCATCCTTGGCGATGACCTCCACTTCCTGCAGAACCTGATCCGAACCCACTTCCTTGGACTTGCCAAACTCGAAATTCTGCGGGTTCCATACTGGCGCGTAGCCGTTCTTCACCATCGCCATGAAACTGTCGACGGTCGGGAAGAACTGCGCAATGTTGGGGGCGGCGTAGGAATAGGCCCGCGCATCGTCACCGGCGCGGAACGCCTGAATCTGGTTCTGTATTGTCATCTGCGCATCCGTCTCCGCCGCTTCGTCAGCAAACGCGCGGGGCAAGGATGAGTGAAACAAGGAATGCAGAAAGTGTCGGGATGCGGCGCATGTTTGTGTCCTCCTGATGCGGGAACGCAGAAACCGCATCTTTAGTTTCAGCGTGAGAATTGGCGCATCCGCGATGTTTGGCAAGCCGCCCTGCGTCACTATTGCGTGAGAAAAACGGCCACGATGCCGGCGCGCAGATTGACCTTTCCGGATCATGACCGTAAGAGGCAGCCACTTCCGCCGGATTCTCGGCGACGGGAGCGCGTAGCTCAGCCGGTAGAGCAACTGACTTTTAATCAGTAGGTCCAGGGTTCGAATCCCTGCGCGCTCACCAGGAAGCTCAGGCAGCCTTTCTCATTATCACGCCCCGTTTCCGGTCTGATCATTGAATTCCAAGGGACGTACAGGGCGTGTGGTCCTGCCGAATGGAACTAACCTATGCGGGTGTGGCTCGCCACACGCCCTGTCACGGCTTTTTGCCCGGGCTGGCGCATGGGGCGCTTCTGTTAAAGCGAGGCGAAGGCCAGGAGGGACATGGCTAAGGGAACTCCGCCCGCCGAGGATCACCTCTGCCTTTAGCTGCCATAGGCCGCCTGCTCTCCCGAATGCCGGTGATGCACCCGGTCCCATGAGGGCAGCTGGAGAAGTATGCGGCAGGAAATGGGTGCGTGGCGCAAAATCGCGACTTATCCACGCAGAAAAAGAATAAACTATTGAAATCAAACAAAACTATTTTTTCAAAAGTGTAATTCAATCCCCCAAGCCTGCACCTTTTCAGCAAGAGGCCATTCTGGCGGCGGCGCATGGCGGGAGCAACTGGACAAATGTTTTGGATTGTCGGACATTCACTGCGGGGCGCAGCAAGGTCTTGTGAGGAATATTGACCATGGAGCTGCTGACGCGTGCCAAATTCCTGCTTACCTGCACGCTTGTGTTCTCGGCGCCGACCTTCGGTACGGCAAGGGCGGATGCCGTCTCCGACGCGGTCGCCAAGTGTGACGCGCTGGGAGCGAGCCCTGAAGACGCGACCCGGCCAGAGGGTGTGGTTGGCGTGTCGGTGGACGCGCTCGACACGGGAGCGGCGGCAGAAGCGTGCGAAGCGGCGCTGAAGCTCGCGCCCGGAAACCACCGGATCGAATATCAGCTGGCACGCGCGCTGCAGGCGGGCGGCAAGGAACTGCCCCGGGCATTTGACCTTTATATGATGTCAGCTAACAGCGGGCATGCCGCCGCTATGCATAATCTTGGGGTAATGTATCAGCAAGGCAGAGGAGTGGAACAGGACAGCGTCGAAGCGCTGCGCTGGTATCGGCGCGCCGCCGAGCCGCCTCATGGCTTCCGGATGGCCAAAGTCAACCTTGGCCTGCTGTATCAGGATGGAAATGGCGTCGAAAAAGACCCGGCTTTGGCTGCGAAACTCTTCTGTGAGGCGGCGGACGCTGGATTGCCGGAGGCGATGACGCGCTGCGGCTTCGCCTACAACAAGGGCGAGGGTGTTGCGGAAAATGCGGAAACCGCAGTTAAGTGGTACCGGAAAGCCGCCGAGCTCGGCAATGGCACGTCGCAGCGCAATCTCGGCATCTGCTACCGCGACGGGTACGGCGTCGGGCAGGATTACACGCTGGCGGTCGAATGGCTGAGGAAGGCCGTGGCGCAGGATTTGCCGGATGCGAAGTCCTCGCTTGGCGGCATGTATGAGGAGGGGCTCGGCGTTCCGGCAAGCGACATCGAGGCGGAGAAGCTTTACCGCAGCGCCGCCGAATATGGCGACGCGAACGGGCAGAACAACCTTGCGCGCTTTTATGAAAACGGCCGCGCGCTGCCCCAGGACTACACCGCCGCCTGGGCCTGGTATCAGAAGGCCGCCGCTCAGAACCATGCGGCCGCGATGAACAATCTCGGTTTCCTCTACGATCAGGCCAACGGCGTCGGTCAGGACAGAGTGAAAGCCTTTGAACTTTATCAAAAGTCTGCGGCGCTCGGCAACGAAGACGCGATGAACAATGTGGCGGAGAGCCTGATCTGGGGCGAGGGGACGGAAAAGAATATCAGCGCGGGCATTGAATGGTCGCGCAAGGCCGTGGAGGCGGGGAGCAGCCGGGCGGCGTTCAATCTTGGGCGCTATTATGACGAGGGAGAAATCATTGAGCATGATCCAAAGAAGGCTGCCGACCTTTTTTTTGACGTCGCTAGAGGACGGGCTTGAAGATGCGGTTGTGATGTTTGTTGAAGATCACGGCGAAGACGCTGCGCCGGACACGCTCGACGCGGTTCAGGAGGAATTGGCCTTATCAGGCGCAAAGTTCACCCGCGCCAAGGGTAAACTGACGGACTCTGCGGTGGCGGCCCTGAAAGCGCTTGCAGAGGATTGAACGCGGATGTCTGTGCTTCAGCCGGATCAATACGTGAATTCTTCGAATGAAGGGATGACCAAACCTGAATTTGGGCATATCCTTCACTTGCGAAACTGCTGCCCCAGCTTGAAATTCAGATCCGCTTGAATGGGAGTAATCAAATGAAAACAAAGCTTTGGACTGCCCTTTTGACATCAGCCGCACTTGTCGGCAGCCTTTCGCTTGCCTCTGCGGAAATGGTCTATAACCGGGGCGCGAACGGCGATCCGCAGTCGCTTGACCCGCACAAGACGGCGACGGTTGAGGAAGCCAACATCATCCGCGACCTGTTTTCCGGGCTGGTCGTGCATGATGCCAAGGCGGACCTGATGCCGGGCGCGGCGGAGAGCTGGACCATATCTCCCGACGGCAAAGTCTACACATTCAAGCTGCGCAAGGATGATGTCTGGTCGGACGGCACGCCGGTGACGGCCAAGGACTTTGTTTTCTCGTTCCGCCGCGTCGTCGATCCGGCGACGGCCTCGGAATATGCCTACATCATCGAGCCCATTGTGAACGCAAAAGAGATCACGGCGGGCACGGCCAAGCCGGAGACGATGGGCGTCAAGGCAATTGACGATTTGACACTTGAAATCACATTGAAGAGCTCAACGCCGTATTTTCTCGAGCTTTTGACGCATCAGTCGGCCTACGGGATCAGCGAAGCCAATGTGACTAAGTTCGGCGCCGACTGGGTCAAGCCGGGCAATATGATCTCGAACGGCGCGTTCACGCTGGCCGAGTTCACGCCGAACGACAAGGTGAAACTGGTCAAGAATCCGAAATTCTTCGACGCAGCCAATGTGAAGCTGGATGTGGTCAATTATCTGACCGCAGAGGACCGGTCCGCTGCGATGAAGCGGTTTGAGGCGGGCGAGCTTGATTCCAACAATGATTTCCCGACCGAGCAGCTCACCGAACTGAAGGCCAAGCTTGGCGATCAGGTGCGGCTCAGTCCGCTGCTCGGCACTTATTATTACATTTTCAAAACCAAGAAGGAGCCTTGGTCAAATCCCAAACTGCGCCATGCCATCTCCAAGGCGATCGACCGCGACTATCTGGCGGAAAAAGTCTGGCAGAATGCCATGTTCCCGGCTTTCTCGATGGTTCCTCCGGGCGTCGCCGGTTACACGACAAGCACGACCGATTACGCCGTCGCGGCGCAGCTGGACCGCGAGGACGAGGCGAAGAAGCTGTTCACAGAGCTTGGGATTTCGCCTGAAAAACCGGTGAAGATGGAGCTGCGCTTCAACACGTCGGACAATCACAAGAACACGGCGGTGGCTATACAGGACATGCTGAAACCGTTCGGGTTTGAAGTGACGTTGCTCAACACCGACGGCAAGACGCACTACTCCTATCTGGAGCAGAAGGGCGACTTTGACGTGGCGCGGGCAGGCTGGAACGCCGATTACAAGGATCCGGCGACCTTCCTTGATCTCGGCAAAACGGGCGCAGGGAACAATTACGGCGAATATTCCAACAAGGAGTATGACGATCTCCTTGGCGCCGCCGCCAGCGAGGCCGACCCGGCCAAACGCATGGCGCTGCTCTCAAGCGCCGAAGCGATCCTGATGCGCGATCTGCCGGTGATGCCGCTGCTCTATTACAGCAATCACTCTATTGTCTCGAGCAAGATCAAGGGCTTTGAGGACAATGTCATGGATATCCACCCGAGCCGCTTCATCAGCAAGGAATAGGCGATACGGGCCGCGGCGCAAGCTGTGGCCCGCCATCCTTGCGGGGGCAATGCATGCTGAAATATGTGCTCAGGCGGCTGCTGACGGCTATTCCGACGCTGTTTGTCGTCGTCACCATGAGCTTTTTCCTGATGCGCCTCGCGCCGGGCGGGCCGTTCAATCAGGAAAAGGGCCTGATGCCCGTCATCAAGGCCAATCTGGAGCGGGTCTATCATCTGGATGAGCCGCTCTGGAAACAGTACCTGTTTTATCTCAATAATCTGGCGCACGGCGATTTGGGGCCGAGCTATGTATTGCCGGATTTCACTGTGGCGGAGCTGTTCCGTGTCGGACTTCCGGTGTCGATGCAGCTGGGCTTCTCGGCGCTGTTGCTGGCGCTGACCCTCGGCACTTTTCTGGGCGTCATCGGCGCGCTGCGGCAGAACAAGGCGGCGGACTATGCCGTCATCACGCTTGCCACCGCAGGCAGCACGATCCCGACCTTTGTCATCGCGCCGCTGATTCAGATTTACTTCGGCCTGACGCTGAAATGGCTGCCGATCGCCGGCTGGAACAATGGCGCGTTCCTGCATCAGGTCGGCCCGGTGCTGACGCTGGCGCTGCCCTATGTGGCGATATTCGCGCGGCTGATGCGCGGCTCGATGATCGAAGCGCTGCGTTCAAACCATATCAGAACTGCGAAGGCGATGGGCCTGTCGGACTATTCAATCATTGTCCGCCACGCCATGCGCGGCGCGCTTTTGCCGGTGGTGTCTTTCGCCGGGCCTGCGGCGGCAGGGCTTTTGACGGGATCGGTCGTCGTCGAGACGATTTTTCAGCTGCCCGGCGTCGGGCGTTATTTCATCGATGCGGCGATCAACCGCGATTACACGCTGGTGATGGGCACGGTGGTGCTGATCGCGGTTTTCACCATTCTGTTCAATCTGATCGTCGACATCATCTACGGCTTCATTGACCCAAGGGTGCGCTATGAGTGAGGCGCAGGGCCGCTCGCTCTGGGCCGATGCGCTGCGCCGCCTTTGGCTCAACAAGGCGGCGGTGTTCTCCATGGCCTATCTGGCGCTGATGACGGCGGTCTGCGTCATCGGGCCGTTTTTCACCGGCCATGACTTCGCCGACCGTCTATCAGACCTATGTGCGCGTGCCGCCGAGCATCGCGCCCTATCCGCAGGCCGAGGCGATTGAGGCGGAGCTGAATGAGGCGCTGAAGCGGGCGCGGGTGGAGGTGAAGGGCTGGGAAAGGAAGGACGGACGCGTGTTCGTCACCGTTGCTGCTGACAAGCCGGTGGATGAGCGGACCGATGCGCTATCTCGACCGGTCGGACGCGTTCGACGGCGCAAAGGTCGAGGAAAAATCCGCTGACGGGCTGACGCTGACCATGAGCGCCGCGGTGTCTGAAGAGCGGTTTCTGTTCGGCACCGACCCGAACGGCCGCGACATGCTGACCCGCACCTTTGTCGCCGGGCGCGTGTCGCTGGCCATCGGGCTGCTTGGCAGGCATGGTCGCAGTGAGCATCGGCGTCTTTTATGGCGCGTTCTCCGGCTTTATCGGCGGGCGCACGGACGAGGTGATGATGCGCATTGTCGATGTGCTCTATTCGCTGCCCTTCACCTTTTTCGTCATCATGCTGGTCGTGTTCTTCGGGCGCAACTTCGTGCTGATGTTTGTCGCGGTCGGCGCGGTTCTGTGGCTCGACATGGCGCGCATTGTCCGGGGGCAGACGCTGTCGATCAAGCGGCAGGAATATGTGCAGGCGGCGGAGGCGCTTGGGGTGGGCCAGTTTGGCATTCTCACGCGTCATATCGTGCCGAACATACTCGGCACGATCATCATCTATGTGACGCTGCTGGTGCCTCAGGTCATCATTCTGGAGAGTTTCCTCAGCTTTCTCGGCCTCGGCGTGCAGGAGCCGATGTCGAGCTGGGGCGTGCTGATATCGCAGGGCGCGCGCAACATGGACGGCGCGCCATGGCTTTTGATCGTGCCGAGCTTTTTCCTCACCTCGACGCTGTTCGCGCTGAACTTTCTCGGCGACGGCCTGCGCGACGCGCTTGACCCGAAGGACCGGTGAGTGATGGCGGAGCCGGTTTTCAGCCTCAGGGATTTCAGCGTTTCGTTCGACACGCGGGACGGCCTTGTCGAAGCGGTGAAGAATGCCAGCCTTGACGTGTTTCCCGGCGAGACGCTCGCCATTGTCGGAGAGTCCGGCTCTGGAAAAAGCCAGATGATGATGGCGGCCATGCGGCTTCTGGCGCAGAACGGACGGGCGCAGGGCACAGCAAGTTTCAAGGGAACGAACCTTTTGCCGCTGTCGAAGCGGAAGCTGAATGAGATCAGAGGCCGGAAAATCACCATGATTTTCCAGGAGCCAATGACCTCGCTCGATCCGCTCTACACAATCGGCAGCCAGATCACAGAACCGATCCGCCGCCACCGCGGACTGTCGGGGAAAGATGCGGAGGCGCGGGCGCTGGAGCTTTTGAAGCTGGTGAAAATACCGGAGCCGGAACAGCGGATGGATTGCTATCCGCACGAACTGTCCGGCGGCCAACGGCAGCGCGTGATGATCGCCATGGCGATCGCCAACGAGACCGAGCTTCTGATCGCCGACGAGCCGACGACGGCGCTCGACGTCACCATACAGGCTGAGGTGCTCGACCTCTTGGCCGATCTGCAGAAGCGGCTCGGCATGGCGATGATTTTCATCACGCACGATCTCAACATCGTCAAGCGCATCGCCGACCGGGTCATCGTCATGCGGCGCGGCGGGATTGTTGAGACGGGAACGGCCAGAGAGATTTTCGCCTCTCCCAAGCAGGCCTACACCAAGGCTTTGCTCGAAGCCGAACCCGCCGGGCGCAAAGCGCCGCCGGGAAAAGATGCCGCTGTGATGCTGGAGGGCAGGGATGTTCAGGTGACTTTTCATCTTGGCGGCGGGTGGGGCGGCGCTTCGAAGGAAATCAAGGCGGTCGACCATGTTTCGCTCATTCTGCGCCAAGGCCAGACAATTGGCATTGTCGGCGAATCCGGCTCTGGAAAATCAACTTTGGCGCGGGCGCTTCTGCGGCTCGCGCCGAGCAAGGGCGAGATCATTCTGGAGGGCCGCTCCATCTCCGGGCTGGACCGCAAAGGGATGCGGCCGCTCCGCGGTGAGGTGCAGATCGTTCTTCAGGACCCGTTCGGATCCTTGTCGCCGCGCATGACATGTGGGGAAATCGTGACGGAAGGGCTATTGGTGCACGAGCCGCAAATGTCCGCCGCCGAGCGCGATAAGCGCGCCATTTCAGCTTTTGAGGAAGTGCAGATGGACGCAGCCTGCGCTGGCGCTATCCGCACGAATTTTCCGGCGGCCAGCGCCAGCGCATCGCCATCGCCCGGGCGATCATTTTAAAGCCGAAAATCGTCGTGCTGGACGAGCCTACCTCAGCCCTTGACCGGCAGGTGCAGAAGCAGGTGGTGGACCTGTTGAAGAAGCTGCAGGCGGAGCACAATCTCGCTTACCTTTTCATCAGCCATGATCTCGCCGTCGTGCGGGCGATGGCGGACCATATTATTGTGATGAAGGACGGGAAAATGGTGGAGGAGGGCAGCGCCGACCAGATATTCGACGCGCCGCGCGAAGACTACACCAAGCGGCTGATGGCGGCGGCGTTTGCCTGATCAGTCCACCTTCCTGAACGGCCCCATATCCGCCACTTCCTCAACCATTTCATGCCACTTGCGCCCGTTCGTGCACAAGATAATCCGCCACGGCGCGGCGCAGGCCGGGATGCTCGATATAGTGCGCCGACCAGGTTTTCACCGGAAGATACCCGCGCGCCAGCTTGTGCTCGCCCTGCGCGCCGGCCTCGACGATGGCGAGCTTTCGCTCAATCGCGAAGTCGATGGCCTGATGGTAGCAGACTTCGAAGTGCAGAAACGGATGGTCCTCGACACAGCCCCAGTTGCGGCCATAGAGCCGGTCTGAGCCGATGAAATTGATGCGCGCCGGCAATATTGCGCCCATTGCGCTGCGCCATCACGAGGAGGATATCGTCCGGCATACGCTCGCCGATCAGCGAGAAGAACTTGCGGTTCAGATAAGGCGAACCCCATTTGCGGCTGCCGGTGTCGATGTAGAAGGCAAAGAAGTCGTCCCAAGCCCGCTCAGTGAGGTCCTTTCCGGTCAGCCAGACGATGTTGATGTCATTCAAAAGCGCGTCGCGGCGCTCGCGCTTCAGGGCCTTGCGCTTGCGCGAGACTAGGCTTTCGAGGAAGTCGTCATACTTATCGTAGCCTTGGTTCTGAAAATGGAACTGCTGGTCGTTGCGCAGAAGAAAATCATGTTCTTCCAGCAGCTTGGCTTCCTCCTCCAAAGCAAAAGTCACATGCGCCGACGACGCGCCAAGCTGGTTTGTGGCGGCACGCAAGGCTTGCGCCGAAAAGTGCCGGACGGCATCCGTGTCCTCGCCCGCCGCCGTCAGCAGGCGGGGGCCGGTCACCGGGGAGAAGGGCACGGCCACCTGAAGCTTCGGATAATAGCGCCCGCCCGCCCGGGCGAACGCGTCGGCCCAGCCGTGGTCGAACACATATTCGCCTTGGCTGTGCGCCTTGAGATAGGCCGGGACCACGCCCGCAAAGGCGCCGTTCCGTTCGATGCGCATGAAGCGCGGCTGCCAGCCGGAGCGTCCTCCGACGCAGCCGGAATCTTCGAGCGCGGTGAGAAAGGCGTGGGAAATGAGAGGGTTATAGGGTTTTTCTGCGGGATTGGCCTGCACTAGGCGCAGCCAATCTGCAGCTGAAATGTCCGTAGCGCCACTGGCTATGCGGGCAGTCAAGCCGCTTGTTTCTCTCAAAGCAGATTGTGAGGTTCTCATAAGCGGAAGATAGAGGGGATTGAGCGCAGGGCAAGCGCAGCTTGTTCATCAGCTTGGCAAAAATCCCTCAAACGTCGCCTGATCCGCCAGCGCGTAGGTTTTGGCGAGTGCTGTTTCTTCGCGGATGGTCCACGTGATGAGAGGGATTCGCAGCTTCTCCCGGACAAAGGAGGTGAAGCGGTTCGGCATGTGGTGGATGTGGTAGGACACGAATTGAATGTTATGCGCCAGCATGGAGAAATGGTCCTCAATATCCTGTTCGCGCATGCCCTCGGCTGTGAGGCCCAGCGGAATTCCCGGCGCATCGGTTGCACATTGGCGCAGGAGATGGTGGTCGAATGACATCAGCGCTGCATGGCCCTTATAGCCTTGAAGCTCGCCTGCCACGGCCTTGACCAAGTCACCGTCATGGCCCGGATTACCCTTCAGCTCGATCACAAGCGGAACCCTGCCTTTGACCAGATCCAGCATTTCCCGGAGGCTCGGAATATGGTCGCCCGCGCCGCCGATCTTCCGCGCCTGAAGCTGCGCTGCGGTCTTTTCGCACACGAGCCCATCAGCTCCCGTCAGCCGCCGAAGGTCCGCATCGTGCAGCACCATCGGCACGCCGTCTTTCGAAATCAGCACATCGCATTCGATGGCGTAGTTCTTCTGCGCCGCACGCTCGAATGCCGATAGTGAGTTTTCCCATACCGCTTTGTTGCCGTCATGCAAACCTCGGTGGGCGATGGGGCGGGCGGTGAGCCATCTAAGGTTGTTTTTCATGTTTGGTTCCCTTACGGCGTTGCTGAGGAACTAGACAAACTCAATCACCGCCTCAATCTCCACCGCCGCGTTCAGCGGCAGACTTGCGACGCCAACGGCGGAGCGGGCATGACGGCCTTTGTCGCCGAGCACGGACGCGAGAAAGTCTGACGCTCCGTTGGCGACAAGGTGCTGCGAGACAAAATCCGGCGTTGACGCAACGAAGACGGTGATTTTGACGATGCGTACAATGCGCTCCAGATCGCCGAGCGCAGCTTTAGCCTGGCTCAGAATGTTGACGGCGCATTGCCGTGCGGCTTCCTGCGCCTGCGACACATCAAGGTCGCGGCCAAGCAGGCCAATCGCCAAAAGCTTGCCGTCTTTCAGCGGCAGCTGTCCGGCGGTGAACAGCAGATTGCCGGAAATGACCCATGAAACATAGTTCGCGGCGGGCGCGGCGGCTTCCGGTAACACAATGTTCAGGGATTTCAGGCGATCTTCAACTGACTCGGTCATGGCGTTTCCTTTGCGGCGTTTGGCATAATCGTTGAATGCTCACATTTTTGCCTCGCTTTTGCCACGGCGATTCTCATAGATGGGCAATGTTCTGGAGGCCTTCATGCGTCATTTGACAATTCTCATCACCGCTGGTGTGATTTCATCCGTTTCGGCGGGAACAAGCAGCGCCGCGTCGGCGTCCGCCCTCTTGCCGCACCGTGCCGTGTATGACCTTGAATTGAAGAACGCGTCCGACCGTTCCGGCATCACAGGCCTGAAGGGCCGCATGGTCTATGAATTCAACGGCTCGGCCTGCGAGGGCTACACAACGACGTTCCGCTATGTCACCGAAATCGACAATGGCGAGCAGCTGCGGCTGACCGACCAGCAGACGACGACATTTGAGGCCGGCGACGGCTCTGAATTCCGCTTCCTGACCAAAAGCTTTGTCGACAAGCAGCTCGACACTGAGACAATCGGTGACGCGTCGAGCGGGGCGGGCGGCATTGCGGTGAAGCTTAAAAAACCGAAAGAGGAAAAGCTTGCTCTGGAGAAGAGCCAATTTCCCACCCAGCATCTGATTGAGCTGCTCGGAAAAGCCGAAAAGGGCGAGAAATTTTACGAGACGACGATTTATGACGGGTCCGACGAAGCAGACAAAATTTTAGCGACCACCGTTATTATCGGCAAGGATGACAAAGTGGCCGCTGCGGAGACAGATGATTCCGCACCAATGAAAGAACTTGGCAAGGCGCATCACTGGCCTGTTTCGCTTTCCTATTTTGAGGACGACAAAGAGGGCGACGGGCTGCCGGTCTATCAAATCGCCTTCAAGCTCTACGACAATGGCATCACGCGCGATCTGGTCATGGACTATGGCGACTTCTCAATGACGGGTAAGCTGGTTGACCTGAAAGTCTTCGACGCGTCCAAAGACTGTAAAGTCCAGTAAGGAAGCCGCGTATGGCGAAACTCGACGTTTTCGTCGCGCCCAAACCCAAGCCGGGTCTCATCAAAGCACTGAATTTCGTCAACCGCTGGCTCATGCTTGGCGGTGTTCCGGTCTTGAGATCAATTCCGCTGCCCGGTTTGCGCGGATTTGCCGATATTCGCGAATGGGACTATCCGGCCGATGACCAAGCCCGGCTCAAGGCGCTTTGCGGGCAGGGCAGAGCGACATTCATCGTCCCCAATCACCCGGAGTTTTTCACAGACTGGATGATCGACAAGGAAGTGCTGTCGCGCGCCGCGCCGCTCGCCGCCTGCTGGGCGACACATGGCGTCGTCAACGGACTGGGAAATCTTGCTCAGAAATTCTGGCTGGCGAACAATTTGATTGCGCAGATTCCCGGCGATGGCGGCGGAGCACGGGCGCATTCGGTCGCGTGGGCGTCAAAAGGCCATGGCGTGCTCCTGCATCCTGAAGGCTCGGTTGGATGGCATGCCAACCATGTCGCGCCGCTTTTTGCGGGCGCTGCGGAAATGGCGCTGGAAGCGATGGCGGCGGGGCGCGCAGAGGATGCCGCATTCCAGAGCCATATCGCGCCAATTGTCTGGAAACTGGCGTTCCTTGGCGATGTGTCGGCCGGTCTTGCGCGTGAATGCGCCTATGTGGAGAAGCGGCTGAACATCGCCACTCCCGCCGGGTCAGGACCGGCGCAACGGATATATCTGATTTATTCGGCGCTTTTGACCCGGGACGAGATGGCGCTCGGATTGACTGGCGGCGAAAGCGCGCCATTCCGCGAGCGGCAGAAGCTGGTCAAAGACGCGGTCCAGTCAAAAATGGCGGACATAATCTGGTATCGAGGCAGATGCCGCTGCCGATTGGCAGCGACTGGCGAGGCGCAGGCTGCGTGAACTGGACAAGGCGGGCAGCGAGGCGGCGGAGCTCAAAAATCTGGCGGAAATGCTGTTCAGGGCATCCCGCGTCGGGGATTATGCTTGTCAGAGCCAGGAGATTTCGCAGGAAGAAGCCGCAGAGCATCTCAAGCGAATCCGCAATGACTATTGCGCCGGGACGTTTCGCGACGGTTTCAACAAATTCGTGCCGCAACCGGTTGGGCCGAGGCGCGCCATCCTTCGCACTCCGGAAGCGCTGGCGCTGCATGAATGGCGCGGGTCCGCCGATGAAGCGATGGCCGAAATTCGGCAGCGGATGCAATCCGCTCTGGGTGGGATCAATAGCGGACTTTCTCCCCGGACGGAGAGAAACCCGTTTTGGGGATAGTCATTGTTTCCGCACCCTGCAGATTGACTCTGCGAATCACGATTTGAGAAGCAGAAGATCCGCCCTTGTCCAAAGCAGATAGCAGATCAAAAGCGCCGCTGGAGTTACCACGGGCGTCACAGGACCGCCGTCGGCAATGCGCCGGCGCCAAACGCGCCAGTTCCAACACGGCGGCGAGCATGGCGGGCACGCGGCTCTCAATCACCACCGCCCGGAATATCCAGGGCCAGTCAAAGGCGGACGGCAGCTTCGGACTATACAGCGCGCTGCCAAACTTGCCAAAGGCATGCAGTAAGCCGGAGGTCGCCGCCAAAATCGGCTGTCCAAGCATGAGAAGGCCAATGGCGAGCGCCGCAGCGCCGACGCCTGAAGTCATATCTCCAAGCCTGTTCAGCGACTTGTCGGGCGGAAAGCCGTTGGCCCATGCACGGTGATAGGCTTCACCGCTGAACATGAAGACAATCGTCGCGAAGGTCAGCATGATGCCGCTGAGGTCGCCGGCGAAATAGTTTCCGATTGCGCTTACTGTGCTGATTTCCACTGGCGCCTGAGCGAGCTGGACTGCCACGCCGGTGGCGATGCCGATGAAATTGCCCACATTGTAATAGCCGCCGGGGCCGCGCATGCGATCCAGCACTTCCTTGCGGAAATGAAAGCTTGGCGCTGCTGTTCCGGCCTGAAAATCTGTGCCTTCGCCGTCGAATAACATAGGCTTCATGAGAAACTTCCCCGCAAAGCGCACCCACCTGTAGCAGGCCTTTCAACACAGGCGCGGGACGGGCGCATCACCAACATTGGTTAGTTGAGCGAAAAGTCTGCTGATTTTCCCCCGTGCGGGAGATGAAATCATCCAGCGGTCAGTGAATGCTCCGTCAGAAGAGGAGCGAAGACATGAAAATTGCAGTTTGCCTTGCCGTGTTGTTGACATTCACAGCGCCAATCTCCGCCAGCGCGTTTGTCCCGTCTGCCCCAAGCCTGATCGAAGGCCCGCATTCGCAGCCCGCTGCGGGCAAAAAGAAGCCAGTGATCGACAAATCCTGCCTGATGATCTGCGAGAAGTGGACGGACGATGGCTGCTCGAAATGGGTGATGAAGTGCAAGGGCGATCCGGGCTACCCGAAAGGCATTCTGCTTAGGCAATAGCGGCGCGCCGCAGTGCCGCCGCCTGCCTATGGCAGGTGGCCTGAAAAAAGTCCCAACGCCGTTTCCAGCGCCGGGACAAGGGGGTTCAAAGGCTGCGGCGGCGGGGGATCACTCCATTGGCAGGCGGAATTTTTCGTGGCAGCCCCCGCAGGCCGCGCCGACCGCCGGCAAAGCGGCCTTAAAACTCGCCTCATCCGCCGCGGCGTTGAGCGCGGTGATGGCCTGATAAGATGCGTTGCCCGCCGCTTCGAACCCTGCCTTGTCGGACCAGATTTCTGGCTTGACCTTGGTCTTCAGCGCTGTGCTTGTCATTGAATCTTCGGTCCAGAAATTGGCCCAGTCGGCGCAGGCGGCGCCCATTGCGTCAAGGCCGGCCTTGATGGCGGCGGCGTCATAAGGCTGCTCGCCTTTCATGACCGGGAAAAACATGCCGAAGACAGCCTTGCCCTGCGCTTTCATGCAGGCCTGACGGGCCGTGATCGTGTCGTCGCCTGCGGCGAATGCTGATGTGGCGCTGAGGCCGAGAAGCGCGGCGGCAAGAATGGACAATTTTGACCGGTTCACAGGCGAGTCTCCTTTTAAACGGGTTCACTATGCAGCCGAAACATCCGCCAAGACTTGGAAAGTCGCAATCTGATTCATTGGGCATCACAAACAAGTGCTTTTGCTGATAGATTGCCCACAAAGCGCCGGGCCCGCACGGCTGGGTCTTTGCGATGCGCGCGCCGCTTGCCACGCGGCGCTTCTTCCTCTATAGCCCGCCGCATTCCACACACGGGGATCGGTTCATGACGGGAGAAATCCGGCATGCGCCACCGGTGGCACGCAGGTGTCAAACCCCGTGGAGGTTCAACCGGAAAGGACTTTAACATGGCGCTGCCAGATTTCAGCATGCGTCAGCTCTTGGAAGCTGGCGTCCACTTTGGGCATCAAACCCATCGCTGGAACCCGAAAATGGAATCATACATTTTCGGAACCCGCAATAACATCCACATTCTCGATCTCGGCCAGACGGTCCCTCTGCTGTCGCAGGCGCTGAAGGCCGTCTCCGACACTGTCGCCCGCGGCGGCCGCGTGCTGTTCGTTGGCACCAAGCGTCAGGCATCAGACATTATCGCGGAAGCCGCCCGCAACTCGGCGCAGTATTATGTCAACGCCCGCTGGCTTGGCGGCATGATGACCAACTGGAAGACCATCTCCAACTCGATACAGCGCCTGCGCAAGCTCAATGAGCTGCTCGCCTCGGACAATCATGGCTTCACCAAGAAAGAGGCCCTGAACCTTGAGCGCGAGCGCGAGAAGCTTGACCGCGCGCTTGGCGGCATCAAAGACATGGGTTCGACGCCGGACATCATGTTCATCATCGACACAAACAAGGAAGCCAATGCCATCGAAGAGGCCAAGCGCCTCGGCATTCCGGTTGTCGCCATCATTGATTCCAACTGCAACCCGGACCGCATCGACTTCCCGATCCCAGGCAATGACGACGCTGCCCGCGCCATCCAGCTTTATTGTGATCTGATCGCCAAGGCCTGCATCGACGGCATCGCCCGTCAGCAGGGTTCAATGGGCGTTGACATCGGCGCGCGCGAAGAAGCGCCGGTTGAGCCTGCGCTTGACGCCGCTCCAGCTGAGCCAGCACAGGAAGCTGCTCCAACTGAGGCTGCCGCAGAGCCTGACGCCGAAGCGCCTGCTGCCTAAGCGGATTTAGTTTCTGGAGCCGCTGTCATGGCGGCTCCGCTTTCCCTGAATATTTCAATTGTCCAAAACGTCAGGGCGCTCTCACCAGCGCTCATTGCGTTTATAGAAAGAGGCAGACAAATGGCCATTACCGCCCAACAGGTAAAAGAGCTGCGCGAACTATCCGGCGCAGGCATGATGGATTGCAAGAACGCGCTGACCGAGACGGACGGCAATATGGAAGCCGCCGTTGACTGGCTGCGCGCCAAAGGCATTACCAAAGCAGAGAAGAAGGCCGGCCGCACGGCGGCGGAAGGCCTGATCGGCATTGCGTCGTCGAGCCACAAGGCGGTTGTCGTGGAAGTCAACTCCGAGACGGATTTCGTGGCCCGCAATGACGGGTTCCAGGACATCGTCCGCAACGTGGCTTCGGTGGCATTGACGACTGACGGCACAACGGACGCCGTGGCGAATGCAAAATATCCGGGCTCGGACAAGAATGTCGCAGAATTCATTCAGGCGGCTGTCGGAACAATCGGCGAGAATATGAGCTTCCGCCGCTCGGCCATGCTGTCGGTCAAAGACGGCGTTGTCGCAACCTATGTTCATAACGCCGTTGTCAACGATGTGCTCGGCAAAATGGGTGTTCTTGTCGCCATCGAAACCATTGGCGGCCATGACGAGGCGCGCAAGTTTGGCCGTCAGGTGGCGATGCATGTCGCCGCAACCAATCCGCTGGCATTGACCGCCGAGGAAGTGGACAAGGCGGCCGTGGACCGTGAGCGGGCGATTTTCACCGAACAGGCGCGCGAATCGGGCAAGCCGGACGCGATCATCGAGAAGATGGTCGAAGGCCGCATCCGCAAGTTCTATGAGGAAGTCGTGCTGCTCAAGCAGGCATTTGTTCTCAACCCCGACATCACGGTCGAACAGGCTGTGAAAGAAGCGGAAAAGACCATCGGCGCTTCAGTTAAGATCACCGGCTTCGTGCGGTTCGCGCTTGGCGAAGGCATTGAGAAAGAAACCAGCGATTTCGCCGCCGAAGTGGCGGCTGCCGCCGGTAAATAAGCCGCTTTTCAACGATTGGGGGAGGGCGCCGCGTGACATCGCGGCGCCCTTCGTATATTTCGAGTCGCAATTGCCGAACGAGCGAGAATGCTGATGGCCGCCAAGCCTCTCTATAAACGTGTGTTGTTAAAAGCCTCCGGCGAGGCGCTGATGGGCGATCAGGGCTTTGGCATCGATGTGGCAGTCGCCGACCGCATGGCTTCCGACATTGCCGCCGCGCGCGCCATGGGTGTTGAAGTTGGCGTCGTCATTGGCGGCGGCAATATCTTCCGCGGCGTCGCCGTTGCGTCCAAAGGCGGTGACCGGGTCACCGGTGACCATATGGGCATGCTCGCCACAGTCATCAATTCGCTCGCGCTGCGCACTTCGCTGGTGAAACTCGGCATCGAAACAGTCGTGTTGTCAGCCATCGCCATGCCGGAGCTTTGTGAAGGATTCTCCCAACGACAGGCAACTTCCTACATGGACGCAGGAAAAGTCGTGATCTTTGCCGGCGGAACAGGCAACCCGTTTTTCACCACAGATTCCGCTGCCGCTTTGCGCGCTGCTGAAATTGGCGCGGATGCGTTGTTCAAGGGCACGCAGGTGGACGGGATTTATGACAGCGATCCGAAGAAAAATCCTGACGCGGTCCGGCTCGACAGGCTGACCCACGCGGATGTGCTGCGCCGGGGGCTCGCTGTGATGGACACGGCGGCGGTGGCCCTTGCGCAGGAGAACCACATTCCGATAATTGTGTTTTCGATTCATGAGGCTGGCAATTTCGCCGATATTCTCATGGGAAAGGGCCGTTGCACTATTGTGACGGACCACTGACTTCCGGGGTTAAGGCGATGAGCTCTGCATTCGATATCAATGACATTAACCGCCGCATGGACGGCGCGATCAACGCTTTCAAACATGATCTGGGCGGCCTGCGGACGGGCAGGGCCTCGGCGAGCCTGCTCGATCCGATCACGGTGGACGCCTATGGCTCGCCGACGCCGATCAATCAGGTCGCAAACGTCACTGTGCCCGAGGCGCGCATGCTCTCGGTTTCGGTCTGGGACAAGGCGCTGGTAGGCAAAGTGGAACGCGCCATCCGCGATGCCGGGCTCGGACTTAATCCAATCACCGACGGAATGCTGCTGCGGATTCCGCTGCCGGAGCTCAACGAGCAGCGCCGTAAGGAATTGGTGAAGATTGCGCATCAATATGCCGAATCGGGGCGCGTCGCGATCCGGCACGTGCGTCGAGATGGGCTGGATCATCTGAAGAAGCAGGAGAAAGACGGCGATCTAGGCCAGGACGAAAGCCGCGCCATGAGCGATAAAGTGCAGAAAATGACGGACGAATTCATTGCTGATGTCGAGCGCCTCCTTCACCAGAAGGAAGCCGAGATCATGCAGATTTAGAAAACGAGAGAGTGACGCTGCCTATGGGCGTTCCAAACCATGTCGCGATCATCATGGACGGCAACGGGCGCTGGGCCAAAAGCCGCGGCCTGCCGCGCACCATAGGCCACAAGGCGGGCGTCAACGCGCTGCGCGAAGCGGTGCGCAATGCCGCCGATTTTGGCATTTCCTATCTGACGCTTTATGCTTTTTCGTCAGAGAACTGGTCGAGACCAGCCAGCGAAGTCTCTGATTTAATGGGGCTTCTCAAGCTTTTCATCCGCCGGGACCTCGCCGAGCTGCACCATGCCAATGTGCGCGTCAAAATCATAGGCGAACGCGAGGGGCTGCCCGCCGACATCAGGCGGCTGCTGGATGATTCCGAGAAGCTGACACAGAATAACAGCAAGCTCACCTTGGTCATTGCGTTCAACTACGGCAGCCGCGATGAGATAGTCCGGGCTACGAAAAAACTCTGCCTTGACGTCGAAGCGGGTAGGGTGAAGGCCGATTCCATCAACACCGACGCATTCGCCGCACGGCTCGACACCGCCGGAATGCCCGAGCCTGAGCTCTTAATCAGGACCAGCGGAGAAATGCGGCTCTCAAATTTCCTTTTGTGGCAGACGGCCTACACCGAATTTGTTTTCCTGCCCTGCCTCTGGCCAGATTTTGACCGGGCGCAGTTTGCGGACGCCATTGAGACCTTTGCCAAGCGTCAGCGGCGCTTTGGCGGGGTGGAGGCGAAGGTTTCGTGACCAATCCCGCAACAGCCGACCAAAGCGCCCGCAGCAACCTTCAAGCCAGAATCATTTCCGCAGTTTTGCTCGGCGTTCTCGCGCTCGCACTAACCTGGTATGGCGGGCTGCCTTTCCGTGCGCTTGCGGCGCTTGTCGGCGTTCTGATTTATTGGGAATGGCAAAATATCACCGGCTACGACAAATATGGGCTTTTGGAGCTTGCCGCACCTGCGTCGGTGGCTGCGGCCATGGTTCTGGTTATTTTGAACTTTTCTAACTTGGAAGCCTTGATCCCGGCAGTATTTGCGGCGTTCTTTTCGGTGGCCGCCTGCGTTCGGCGCGGAATGCCCTATTGGTTTCCGCTCGGTGTGCCATACGCCATTTTACCTGTGCTGGCGATCACGTCGCTGCGGGGCGATTTTGCCAGTGGCCTCTGGGCGATCATTTTTCTGTTTGCCGTAGTCTGGGCCACTGATGTTTTCGCCTATTTCACCGGCCGCGCTTTTGGCGGACCGAAGCTGGCCCCCGGGATTTCTCCAAACAAAACCTGGTCCGGAGCAATTGGCGGCGCTTTGGCGGGCGTAATCTCGGGGATTGCCGTCGCCGCGCTGCATGGCGGCCTTGATCTTTCATTGCACGGGTTGACAGCGCTGGCGCTGACATTGTCGGCGCAGGGCGGCGACCTTTTTGAGTCCCACGTTAAAAGGCGGTTCGGAGTGAAAGATTCCGGCTCGATCATTCCCGGACATGGCGGCGTTATGGACCGGGTCGACGGGCTTGTTGCCGCCGCAGTCATGCTCTACCTGATCTGCCTGAGTTTGGGCGGCGGGGCTTTTCCGGCTCTGGCGCTGTTCCCCGCGTGACGCTGCGGATTCATTGGAGAAATTGATTGAGTGACACGCTGACCTCGCTCCTGTCCGGCGAGAACTTGTTCACGGGAACGATTCTGCCGTTTCTCGCAGTGCTTATGGTCGTGGTTTTTGTCCACGAAATGGGGCATTTCATGGTTGGGCGCTGGTGCGGCATTGGCGTCAAGGCGTTCTCAATCGGGTTTGGACCTGAGCTTTTAGGATTCACAGACAAGCGCGGAACACGCTGGAAGCTCTCGGCAATACCGCTTGGCGGCTATGTCAAGTTCGTCGGCGACGAGGATGCCGCAAGCAGTCCCGATCCGGAAGCCACCGCTTCACTCAGTGACGAAGAACGCGGCAAAGCCTTTCAATTGAAGCCGGTATGGAAGCGCGCGTTGACGGTTTTTGCCGGACCTGCGGCCAACTTCATCCTCACGATTGCGATTTTTTCCGTGACAATAGGCCTGTACGGACGGGCGATCTCCGACCCGACAGTCGCCAAAGCCATGCCGGGAAGCGCGGCGGAGGCGGCGGGGTTTATGCCCGGCGACGTTTTCCTCCGCGTCGATGGAACCGAGGTCAAGACCTTTTCTGATGTCCAGCGCTACGTGGCCCCACGCGCGGACGAGGAGATTCGCTTTGTCATGTTGCGCGGCGGCAAGGAAGTTGAACTGACCGCCATTCCCAAGCAGACCGAAGTTGATGATCCGCTCGGAAACAAAGTCAAGGTTGGCATCATCGGGGTTGAGACCAACAGGGATGTCGGCAAATTCCGGGTGGTGCAATTCACCCCGATAGAATCCGTCGGCGAAGCGGTGAAAGAATCGCTTTTCATTGCAGGGCAGACGGGGCGGTTTCTGGGGCGTCTGGTGCGCGGCCGCGAGGATAAATGCCAGCTGGGCGGTCCGGTGAAAATCGCGGCAATGACGGGAAAAGCCGCCGAACAGGGCGTCAGCTGGTTAATTCAACTGACCGCATTGCTCTCAATCGGGATAGGCATTCTTAACCTTCTGCCGATTCCGCCTTTGGACGGCGGCCACCTTCTTTTTTACGCGATAGAGGGCGTTTTGCGCCGTCCAGTGACGGAAAAACTGCAGGAAATCGTCTACCGCACCGGGGGAATCATGGTTCTCGCCTTCATGCTTTTTGTGATTTTCAACGATCTTTTCGCCTGCTGATGCCGCCGTTTTCCCGCCTTGGTCATTCAGCATTTACCATACTTGTTGATTTGCGTGGCTGTGAGGCCACGTTCCCCAAAGAAGTAAACGGATTTTAACCGTGAACCTTGCGTGTGGGGGAAATATGGGTAAAACGGTTTGAACGTTCGTCGGGGGCAGCCCTGTCACGCAGAAAAGTATGCATAAAGGTTCGGGAATGCCGGTAGGGGCTAGCACAAAATTCATGTCGGCAGTTTCGGGCATCGCGCTGAAAGCAGGCGCGGCGGCCATTATCGGCGCTTTCGCAATTTCATCGGTGTACGCCGCTTCGTTCAGCCGGATCGAAGTCGTCGGCAACAAGCGCGTCGAAGCCAGCACCATCAGCGATTATGTGAACATCAAGCCGGGGCAGTCTTATTCCGCATCCGATCTCGACGACGCTGTCAAGCGCCTGTTTTCGACCGGCCTGTTTTCAGACGTGCGCATCAGGCAGTCCGGCGGCACGCTCGTCATTGAAGTGGACGAGCTTTCCGTCATCAATCAGGTGATTTTCCAGGGCAACAGGAAGATCAAGGATGTCGCGCTTGGCGCCCAGGTCCAGTCGAAGCCGCGCGCTTCGCTCGACGCAAACGTTTTGGAAGCTGACGCAGAAACAATTCGTGAAGCTTATCGCCGCATTGGCCGATCCGACGTCGTGGTCAATCCGACCACCATGGACCTGGGCAACAACCGGGTGAATGTGGTTTTCGAAATCACCGAAGGCGACCGCACAAAGATCGCGACGATCAATTTCGTCGGAAATAACGCATATGGCGACCGCCGCCTGGGGGAAGTTATCACCACCAAGCGCTCAAATCTTATGTCTTGGCTGTCGCGCAATGACGTTTACGACGAAGACAAGCTGCGCGCCGATGAAGAGCTGCTTCGCCGATTTTACTTCAACAAGGGCTATGCCGACTTCCAGGTGATTTCCTCCGCCGCCGAGCTGGACGAGGCGTCAAACAAGTACACGATCACGATTACGGTTGATGAAGGCGAGCGCTACACATTTGGGGACATCTCAGTTGAAAGCACGGTCGACGGGCTGGATGGGGAGATTCTTCAGCGAAGCCTTGAGACGCGCAGCGGCAAGACCTACAGCGCCAAGGACGTCGAAGATTCGCTGCTTGCCGTTTCCGAGCAGGTGGCGGGAAAAGGCTATGCCTTTGCCCAGGTGACGCCGCGCGGCGACCGGGATATTGCAAACCGCACGATTTCCATTGTCTACACTGTGGATCAAGGCCAAAAAGCCTATGTCGAGCGCATTGACATACGCGGAAACGACAAGACGCGCGACTATGTCATCCGCCGCGAGTTTGATCTGTCTGAAGGCGACGCATTCAATCAGGTCATGATCCAGCGCGCCAAGCGGCGGCTGGAAAAACTTGGCTTCTTTGAAAAGGTTGAGATCGCGACCGCGCCCGGCGCAGAGCCGGATCAGGTTATCCTGATTGTGGACGTGGTTGAGAAGTCGACCGGCGAGTTTTCGATCGGAGCGGGCTACACCACCGGCGGCGAAGAAGGCGGCGTCTCGTTGGAAGGCTCAGTCACCGAGCGGAATTTCCTCGGGCGCGGCCAATACCTGAAGCTCGCGCTTGGGGGCACGGCAAAGAGCCGGACGTACACGCTGTCCTTCACTGAGCCATATTTCCTCGGCTACCGGATCGCAGCCGGGTTTGATGTGTTCAAGAACACCAACAATTACACCGGCTATGATCTTGACCGGACGGGCGGCACTGTTCGCTTCGGTCTGCCGATCACCGAGCATTTGTCGAGTCAGGTGGCATACAATTTTGTCTCTGATGAATATATTGATGACGACATTCCTGCGAACGCAGCAAATGACCCCGCCTATATCCGCATGGGATCTTGGATCAAATCCTCGGTGTCCGGCACGCTGGTTTGGGATTCCATCGACAACCGAAACGATCCGCACGAAGGTATTTTTGCTCGCTTCACGGGCGAGTATGCCGGTGTGGGCGGGGATGCGCGCTGGCTGAAGGCAACCGCAAAGGGTTCCTACTATAAGACAATTTCTGAAGACCTGAACCTTGTCGGCATACTTTCGGTTGGGGCCGGACATATCAAGGCGACGGGTAACCCGATTGATCCCAAGACGACTCCAGATGGCATCCTTGTGGGTGATCTATTCAAGGCGAACTCTGAAATTGTCCGAGGGTTCAAGGCAAGCGGGTTTGGTCCGACGGTTGGCGCGGACTTCATTGGCGGGACGACCTATTTGAGCGCATCGGCGGAAATGCAGTTCCCGATGCCTGCCATCCCTGAAAGCATCGGCATCAAGGGCGCGGTCTTCGCGGACATTGGCACCCTCTTTGGGACGCCGTATGCGACCACAGTCAGCAACACCGCCATGGCGTGGCGCTCATCTGTCGGTGCCAGCCTGATTTGGGCTTCGCCTTTCGGTCCGCTGCGCGTCGATTATGCGGTGCCGGTGTTGAAGGAAGCGCACGATAAGGTTCAGAATTTCAACTTTGGCATTTCGACCAAGTTCTGATGTAGGCGATTGCGGGCGCCCGGCATAAAGGCGGGCGTCGGCCACGGTTGAGTGTGCGCATGTCTGAGGCCGGTTCATTTCATAAAGCAGTTCCAATGGGCGTCGGTGAAGCCGCAAGGATTGCGGTCGCTGAACTGGTCTTCAGCGGGCCAAGGGACATGATTTTGACCGGAATCGCCTCGTTTGAGCGGGCAGTCAAAGGCGATCTCACATTTTCAACGAGCAAGACTCTCGACGGCGGACAATTTTTGTCACAGGCGAGCGCTGTGGTATGCCTGCCTGAGTTCGCCGCCTTTGTGCCAGAGGGCATCGCCGCACTTGTGTCCAAGAAGCCCAAAGGCGCTTTTGCCATCATCGGACGGAAAATGTTTCCCTCCAGTCTGCGGCTTGACGCATCCAACGGCGGTCAAAGTCACGTGCATGCAGGCGCTTTCCTGGAAGAAGGCGCGGTCATCTGCGCGGGCGCGGTTGTTGAGACAGGCGCTAATGTCGGACAGGGAACGATCATCGGCGCCAATGCCGTAGTTGGGCCGGGCTGCCAGATTGGCAGGAACTGCGACATCGGTCCCTGCGTCTCAGTCAGCAATGCTCTGATCGGCAATGGCGTGACTCTGCACGCAGGCGCACGGATTGGACAGGACGGCTTCGGCTTTGTTCCCGGTGCAAACGGCCTTGAAAAAATGCCGCATATTGGCCGTGTCATCATCCAAGACAGTGTCGAGATCGGGGCCAACACCACAATTGACCGCGGCATGCTGGACGACACAATCATTGGGGAAGGGACCAAGATTGATAATCTGGTCCAGATCGCGCACAATGTCCGCATCGGGCGCAATTGCGTGATTGCGGGACTGTGCGGCATTTCCGGCAGTGTCACGCTGGGGGATTGGGTCATGCTTGGCGGCAGCGTCGGATTGGCGGACCATGTCACTATTCATGACGGCGCGCAGATAATGGCGCGCTCCGGCGTCATGCACGATGTGCCTGCGGGAGAAAAATGGGGCGGAACGCCAGCGCAGCCTGCCCGCGCGTGGTTAAGAGAGGTTGCGGCCATGCGGGGTTTGGCGCGGAACAAAAAGGGGTCGAAAAATTGAGCGAAGCGCCGGCAAACACACTCGATTGCGCTGACATCATGCGGCTGATGGAAATTCTGCCGCACCGCTATCCGTTTCTGCTCTTAGACAAAATTGTCGACATTGATGGCGACAATTCGGCCACCGGCATCAAAAACGTGACCATAAACGAGCCGCATTTCACCGGGCATTTTCCCGGAAAGCCGATCATGCCTGGCGTGCTCATCATCGAATCCATGGCGCAGACGGCTGGGGCCATTGCGCTGATCGCGCGCGGGTCCGAAGCCAAGGCGCTGGTATATTTCATGTCGATAGACGGCGCAAAATTCCGCAAGCCGGTCGTTCCGGGAGATCAGCTGCGCATTTACGTGAAAAAAATCAAACGGCGCGGCAATTTGATGAAGTATGCATGCGAGGCCCAAGTGGACGGCGCGAAAGTCGCCGAGGCAGAGGTGACCGCCATGCTGATCGATGAGAAAGAAGCCGATGCGGCTGAAGGCCAGGTTCAATCTTGAGCATTCATCCGACAGCCGTTGTCGAGCCGGGCGCAATTTTGGGCAACAACTGCGATATAGGCCCATTTTGTTATATCGGAAACGAGGTGGAGCTGGGCGCCAACAGCATCTGCATGAGTCATGTCGTGATTTCAGGACCGACCAAAATAGGTGAGGGCGCGCGGATATACCCACATGCCATTGTCGGCGGCGACCCTCAAAACACGGCGCACAAGGGAGGGCGCACGACGCTGACCGTTGGCAAAAACTGCCTTATCCGCGAAGGCGTCACCATGAACCGCGGCACGGATCAGAGCCGGGGCGCAACTGTCGTTGGCGACGATTGCATATTTCTCGCTTATGCCCATGTGGCGCATGACTGCACACTCGGCAACAGGGTGACGTTTGCCAACAATGTCATGATTGGCGGACATTGTGATATTGGCGACGGCGTTATCATCGGCGGCGGCGGCGCGGTGCATCAATTCTGCCGTGTCGGTAACAATGCATTCATCGGCGGCGTTTCTGCCGTGACGCGCGACCTCATTCCCTATGGAATGGCGATTGGCGTCTATGCCAATCTTGCCGGATTGAATGTTGTCGGTCTGAAGCGGTCCGGTCTTCCCCGTGAGGAAATCCACTCGCTGCGCAATGCTTACAAAATGCTGTTTGACCGGAAACAGCCGATGCACGAGAACATTGAGAAAGTGCGGATTGCGTATCCAAACTCTGCGCTTGTGCGGCGCGTTCTGGACTTTGTCTCCGTCGACGCGAGGCGATCCTATTGCACGCCGGCGATTTCCGCCAATCGGGAGCGTTCCGATGGTGGAAGCGACTGACACGCCATCCGGCGCCGAAAACATGATCAAGACAGCAATTCTGGCAGGCAGCGGACGGCTTCCGGAGCTTGTGGCTGCCGAGCTGCGCAACAAGGGAAACCCGCCCATCTGCGTGTCAATTGACGGAGAGGCCGGAGACTGGATCAACGAATTTGATCAATTCGCTGTGAAATCGGCGGCCGTAGGCATGCTTGTTCGGGTGTTGAAGTCCAGCGGAGTGAAACAAGTGGTGTTCGCCGGCGGCATTCGCGCGCGTCCCAGTCTGCGGTCGATCCGGTTCGACTGGGTGACGCTGTCTAACCTTCGCCGCTTCCACAAAGCGCTGGGCAAGGGCGACGACGCGTTGCTTCGCAGCGTCATTGAAATGCTTGAGGAGCAAGAGTTCGAAGTTATTGGTGCACATCAAATTCTTCCCGGCCTCATTGCGCCGAAAGGCGTGCTGACGAAGAAGCAGCCGGATGCGGCTGACATGGAAGACCGGGAACTGGCGCTCGAAGCGGCGCTTTCCAACGGCTCGAATGACGTGGGACAAGCCGCCGTCGCCGTTGCGGGGAAAATTGTTGCTGTTGAAGATGCCAAAGGCACAGATGTTATGCTTACCCGGGTAAAGGACATGTGCAGCGCCTTGAACTCGGCAGCGAGAGGCGTGTTGGCCAAGGTGGCAAAACCGCAGCAGGATCATCGGGCGGATTTGCCAAGCATCGGGCCCGAAACCGTAGACAACGTGGTCCGCGCCGGGCTGGCCGGCATCGTCGTCAGCGCCGGATCAGCCTTGATTCTGGACCGCGAGGAAGTCATCAGGCGGGCCGATGCGGCAGGTATTTACATAGAGGGCTGCGACATGGACGTTCCTAGATGAGCCAGCGCAGACTCAAAATCGCATTTATCACCGGCGAGGAATCAGGTGATGCTCTGGCGGCGGACCTGCTGTCAGCGCTGCGCGCGCATCATGACGGAGAAATCTCTGCAGTCGGCGTCGGCGGGCCGCAGCTTCAGGCGCTGGGGCTGAAGACGCTGTTTGACCCGCATGAGATCGCTCTTTTTGGCATATCGTCGGTGATGGCCAAGCTGCCGCGCCTTCTCTCTTTGATACGGTCAACGGCGATAAGTGTCACTTCTGAAAACCCCGACTGTCTCATCATCGTCGACAGCCCGGACTTCACCCACCGGGTGGCAAAACGGGTGCGCGCGGCGCGGTCGGACATTCCGATTTTGAACTATGTGTGCCCAAGTGTATGGGCGTGGCGGCAGGGGCGGGCGAAAACGATGCGCGCCTATGTGGACGAGGTGCTTGCCATTCTGCCGTTTGAGCCGGATTTTCTAAGGGAGCTTAACGGTCCGCCTGCGGTCTATGTCGGGCATCGTCTCGCTTCGGACCCCATGATCCTTGCGGCTTTCGAAGCCCAGTCGGGCATTGAGCCGGACCGGTTTTCCGACTGGAAGCGTCCCATCAGGCTCCTGTGCCTCCCCGGTTCGCGGCGCGGCGAGATTGAGCGGCACATGGATATCATGGGCGGGACGCTGGCTGACCTGCAAAAGCGCGGCAGGAAAGTTCATGCGCTGTTGCAGACGCCGCCAAAGCAAGAGGCGCTGGTGCGCAAGCTTGTCGAAGATTGGGTGGTGAAGCCGGATATAAGCACTGATATGGACGGCAAAGCCGCCGCCTTTTCAACTGCGGACGCGGCGCTTGCCGCGTCCGGAACCGTGACGCTTGAGTTGGCGCTGTCCGGGATCCCAGCGGTTTCAATATACAAACTCGACCCGCTCATGCGGCTGTTCCGCCGCCACGTGAAGATTTGGACCGCCTCGCTTCCCAGCCTGATTGCCGATCAACCTGTCATTCCTGAATTTATCGACGACATGATGCGGCCCGGTCAGCTGGCGAGGGAACTCGAAAAGCTCGCGCGGCCGGGACCTTCACGCGACGCGCAGCTGCAAGGGTTTGAGTTGGTGCGCGAACGGATGCAAACCGAGTGGCCTTCAGGAGACCTTGCGGCGGAGCGGGTGCTTTTCTGGGTCGATAAAAAGCAAATTTTGTCAGATAGTTAGAAAGTATCTTAACTAAATCACTTCCGCTTGGCCATCGCCACAAAATCGCGCTGCGCAGGCCCAGTGTAGAGCTGGCGCGGGCGGCCGATTTTCTGGTTCGGATCCTCGATCATCTCTTTCCACTGCGCGATCCAGCCGACGGTGCGGGCCGTGGCAAACAGCACGGTGAACATGGAGGTCGGGAAGCCAAGCGCCTTCAGTGTGATGCCGGAATAGAAATCGATATTGGGGTAGAGCTTCTTTTCGATGAAATATTCATCAGTCAACGCAATCCGCTCCAGCTCCATGGCGACTTCCAGGATCGGGTCATCCTTAATGCCAAGCTCGCCAAGCACTTCATGTGTGGTCTTCTGCATGATTTTGGCGCGCGGATCGTAGTTTTTGTAGACCCGGTGGCCAAAGCCCATCAGGCGGAACGGGTCGTTTTTGTCTTTTGCTTTGGCGATGTATTCGGGAATGCGGTCAACCGTGCCGATTTCCGCCAGCATTTGCAACGCCGCTTCATTGGCGCCTCCATGCGCGGGACCCCAGAGGCAGGCGATGCCCGCAGCGATGCAGGCAAACGGATTGGCGCCCGACGAACCGGCGAGGCGCACCGTTGAGGTTGAGGCGTTCTGCTCATGGTCGGCGTGAAGGATGAAAATCCTGTCAAGCGCGCGCGCCAGAACCGGGTTCACCTCATAGTCCTCGCAGGGCACGGCAAAGCACATGCGCATGAAGTTGGAGGCGTAGTCGAGATCGTTCTTTGGATACACGAAGGGCTGGCCGACATGATATTTGAACGCCATGGCGGCGATGGTTGGTATTTTGGCGATCAGACGGATGGAAGCCACCATGCGCTGATACGGGTCGGAAATATCGGTGGAATCGTGATAAAAGGCGGAGATCGCGCCGACAACGCCGACCATCACCGCCATCGGATGCGCGTCACGCCGAAATCCGCGGAACAGGAACTGCATCTGCTCGTGCACCATTGTGTGGCGCGTGACGCGCAGATCGAAGTCTTCCTTCTGCGCCTTGTTCGGCAGCTCGCCATAGAGCAGGAGGTAGCAGACTTCGAGAAAATCAGCGTGTTCGGCCAGTTGCTCAATCGGGTAACCCCGGTGCAGCAATATCCCGGCGTCGCCGTCGATATAGGTGATGTCCGACTCGCAGGCCGCCGTGGAGGTGAAGCCCGGATCGAAGGTGAAGGCGCCCGTCTGTTTGTAAAGCGGCGAAATGTCGACAACGTCAGGCCCGATCGTGCCCTTGCGGATCGGCAGCTCAACGGTTCTTGAGCCGATGCTGAGGCTGGCGGTGTTTTCACCCATGATTTTTCTCCAATCTGCGCCAAACACTATCCGGCTTTTTTTGCACTGCAACAAGTATTTTATTTGTGCTGCGACTGCGAAGAAACCAGTACTTTAGCAAGATAGGGCGCGAACGCCGAAACGCTAGGCGGGCATATCGTGACGGAGCCAGACTGGCTCGATTTTTGGATGGCTGGCGACGGCGGCGTAAAGCATTTTAAGAGATGGATGTCTGGCAAAAAGCGCTTGAACATCCAAATCCCAGCTTATCAGCACGGCGGCGTACAGATCAGCGGCGCTCATCTCATCACCGAGCACGAATGGTCCGCCGCCAAGCGCGCCGGCAAAAACCGACCATTCAAAAGCGCTGCGCTTCAGCGCCGCCGCTTTGACTGAAGCGCCGCCGTCATCATGGGTTGAAAAGCGTTCTGGATAATAGAAGCGCAGCGCCGTCATGTAGTTATTGGCCGCCAGATACACCATCCAGCGCAGATAGCGGGCACGCAGCGGGCTGTCCGGGGGCGGCGCAAGCCTTGCACCTGCCGCAAGATCAGCCAGATAAAGGCAGATGGCCGCCGATTCCGTCATGGCGCCGCCGTCCGGCAGGACAAGCGCCGGAACCTGGCCCAATGGGCTGATGGCGAGAAACTCGGCCGGCGCGCCGCCTTGTTCCCATCTTTCCAAATCGACGATTTCATGCGACAGGCCGGACAGCGCCAGAATGGCTTCACATGCGCCGGAACCCGAGCCAGGGCGACCGTAGAGCTTGAAACCGCCGGTCATTTAATCTGATCTTCAATGCGTCCGAGCAACTCTTCCCTGCCAAGCACCTCAAGCACATCAAACACGCCAGGCGAAGTGGAGCGTCCCGTCAAAGCGGCGCGCAGCGGCTGCGCGACTTTGCCGAGTTTCAAGTTTTTCTCCTCGGCGAGCTGCCGAACAACCGTATCAAGACCGGCGGCCGTCCAATCCTTGGCGGCCTTGAACAGCGGCGAGACGGCGCGGAGCATTTCAACACCCTCTTCATTCAGAAGAGCGGCGGCTTTCTCGTCCATTGCAAGCGGACGCTTGGCGACGAGGTACAGCGCGCTGTCGGCGAGTTCCACCAGCGTCTTGGCGCGCAGCTGCAGCCCCGGCATGGCATGGGCAAGCTGGGCCCGCACCGATGGATCGGCGAGCGCCGCGACCTCCGCATGATTGGACAGGTAAGGAATGGTCTCCACAAGCCGGTCCGTCAGCCATGCCGGGTCGGCATTGCGCATGTGATGGCCATTCACATCGGCCAGATTGACAAAATCAAACCGCGCCGCCCCCTTGTTGACGTCCTTGGTGTCGAACCATTCGATCATCTGCGGGATCGTCATGATCTCGTCTTCGCCATGGTTCCAGCCGAGCTTGGCGAGATAGTTGAGAAGACCGGCGGGCAGGTAGCCCATTTCGCGGTAGGCTTCGACACCGAGCGCGCCGTGGCGCTTGGAGAGCTTCGCGCCGTCCGCGCCGTGGATCAGCGGCAGATGCGCCATGACAGGCACAGCCCAGTCCATGCCCTGATAGATGATGGTCTGACGGGCTGCGTTGGTCAGATGATCGTCGCCGCGGATAATGTGGGTGACGCCCATGTCATGGTCATCGACGACAACGGCGTGCATGTAGGTCGGATTGCCGTCGGAACGCAGGAGAATGAAGTCGTCCAAATCCTTGTTTGGAAACCGGATTTCTCCCTGAACCGTGTCCGAGACCAGAGTGTCGCCGGATTGCGGCGATTTGATGCGGATCACCGGCTTGACGCCTGCGGGCGCTTCAGAAGCCGGCTTGTCACGCCAGCGGCCGTCATAGCGCGGCGGTCGGCCTTCCTTTGCCGCAAGCTCGCGCATTTCGGTCAGCTCGTCCGGCGTGCAGTAGCAGTAATAGGCCTTGCCGCGCGCCACGAGTTCCTCGGCAACCTCGCGGTGGCGCGGCGCGCGCTCATACTGCGAGATTGCGTCGCCATCCCAGTCAAGCCCAAGCCATTTCAAACCGTCAAGAATTGCGGCGGTGGCTGCCCCAGTCGAACGCTCACGGTCAGTGTCTTCAATGCGCAGCAGCATTTTACCACCGTGGTGGCGGGCGAACAGCCAATTGAACAAGGCCGTGCGCGCGCCGCCGATATGTAGGTATCCGGTGGGCGAGGGGGCGAAGCGGGTGATGACGGGCTTGGTCATATTCTTCTTTTCATTGAGGCTGATTGCGCGCTGCAACCCGGTGGAATTTTGATTGCGGTTCATGTAGCATAGGACACGTTGGGTGCAAGCGTTGGCCGCGAGTGTGTGGGATGGCGGGGGAAACACGGACTGAGACCGCCGATGAGCGGCTGCTTTTCAGCCGGGACTTCGACGCGCCGCTTGATCTGCCCGAAATCACACCGTTGAACCGGATGCCGGTGTCAACGGCCAGACCGGCCACCCACGCTTCCTTATGGAATTTCCCGCGCTGGCGGACGCAGTTCATCGCTCTCATTGAAACCGAGCAGGCGCGGGGCGCGCTTTTTCACTTCGCGCCGGTTTTTCTTGGCGCGGGGGCGGCGCTTTACTTCACAGCTGCCGAAGAGCCGTTTTTGATTGCGCTCATGGTCGCATTGGCGCTCTTCACACTTGGCATCTTAACGGCGAAAGAGCGACCGGCGCTGCGCGCGCTGATGATGGCTGGCGCGCTGACGGCAGCGGGCGGAACGGCGGCGAAGATTGAGACCGTGCGGGTTCAGTCAATCCTATTGGGCGGGAATATCTCCACGCGCGTGACGGGCCGCATTCTTTCGATGGAAAAGGTCGGCAAGGGATACCGGGCGATTGTGGAGGTTCTGGCGACGGAGCGGCCAAAGCTCAAGTTTCAACCAGACCGCATCAAGATCACACTGCGCATAGCTCCGTTTGGTCTGCAGGCGGGTGACGGAATCAAAGCGCTGTTTCTCCTGCGGCCGCCAACCGGACCTGTGCGCCCGGGCTCGTTCGATTTCTCGTTTGATGCTTATTTCGACCGGATCGGGGCAAACGGCATTTCTCTTTCTGAAGTGGAGAAGATCACTGTGCCTGAGACCGGAATCGTGCCCCAGATCCAATTTTGGTTTGAGAGGCAGCGCACCAAGATCGCCGAGCGAATGCGGCGGCAGATTCCGGGACAGAACGGCGAAATGGCGGCTGCTTTGGTGACTGGGCTGACCGGTGGAATTGACGGCGAGACCAATGAGGCAATGCGGGTGAGCGGGCTGGCGCATGTCACCTCGATATCCGGGCTGCACATGGCGCTGGTGGCGGGGGCGGTGATGGGGATGGTCCGGCTGCTTCTGGCCGCATTTCCGATGTTTTCCTCGCGCTTTCCGGCAAAGAAAATTGCGGCGCTTTTGGCCTTCTTCGCAGCCTTCGTCTATCTGCTCCTGTCCGGCGGCGGCGTGGCGACGCTGCGCAGCTTCATTATGCTTGGCGTCATGCTCGCTGCAGTGCTGTTCGACCGCGCGGCGCTCACCATGCGCAACCTCGTCATTGCGGCGGTTATCATTCTCATCTGGTCGCCGCACGAGGTCATTGGCCCAAGCTTTCAGATGTCTTTTGCGGCGACTGCGGCGCTGATTGCCGCCTATCAGGTTTTCAGCGAGCGGCGCGCCAAGAGCCTGGAAATCAGAACGCCAAACCCGCAGCTTTGGAGCCGCGCGGCACGGCACACATGGATGTTCTTTGTCGGCCTGGCGCTCACCTCGCTGATTGCGGGCACAGCGACATCGATCTATTCGGCCTATCATTTCAACAGGATCGCGCCGCTTGGCCTGTTTGCCAATCTGGCCGCAATGCCTGCGGTCTCGCTGATTGTCATGCCAATGGCACTGCTTTCTGTGCTTTTGATGCCGTTTGGATTGGATGGATTTGCTCTTCACCTCATGGGCTGGGGCGTGGGCGTGATGCTCGACACGGCGGAGTATTTCGCGGCATTGTCGGCGACAGGCGCCACAGGCCTGATGCCGGGAAGTGCGCTGCTCGCATTTACCCTCGCACTGGCATTGGCGTGCCTGTTCGTCACACGGCTGAAACTCGCCGCCGTGCCGCTGCTTGCGCTTGGAATTGTCTTGATTTTCTCCCGGACTTTTCCCGACGTGATTGTTTCTGAAGACGCCAGACTCGTCGCGGTGCGCGCGGATGAAAGCAGCTTGGCGGTGAGCCGCGAGCGTCCGAACCGCTTCACGATCGAGAACTGGCAGCGGGCATATCTCGCAAGCGCTTTGACAGTTCCCGTTGCAGAGAAGGCGGGCATTGCCGCGTTTGAATGCTCGGAAGGATACTGCGTTCTCCAGCGGAAAGATGGACTGCGCATCGCGCGCGCGGAGGACCGGGACATACTGGGCGCGGCCTGCGCTGACGCTGATCTGATCGTTGCGGCCTTTCCTGTTCCCCGGCGCGGCTGCGGCGTTGGCACGGCGAAACTTGTATCCGCCCGCGAATTGGCGCGGCGCGGGGCGGCGGAGCTGTATTTCACACCGGATTCCGGAACTGGAAGACCCTTCTTTGAGGTGGCTTACGCCTTTGCCAATCTCGACCGGCCTTGGCAGCGCCATCGGGCATTCTCCCGCGCCGCCAGAAATATGGAGCCGTACAAGGCAAAGCCGAAAACGCTCCAGACCACTCAGCCCTGAAAGGGGAGCTTGACGCATCGGCGGCGCCGCAATACCCGGTGGCAGGATGCAGGACCGCGCTCATGCTTGACGTCTTCAATCTGGTCATCCCGTTCTTTGGACTGATCTTTCTCGGCTTTCTTGTGGCCAGGTTCGCCAGCCAGCCGGTGGAGGCGCTGGGCTGGATGAATGTGTTCATCATCTATGTCGCGCTGCCCGCACTCTTCTTTAAACTGATTTCCGAGACGCCGATTGAGCAGCTGGCCTCTTGGCAGTTTGTGCTGACGACGACGCTTTCAACATTTCTGATATTCCTCCTGATGTTTGCCTTTGCCATGCGGCTGACACGCGGCAATATCGCGGAATCCACCATTCAGGGGCTGGCAGCTGCCTATGGCAATATCGGCTATATGGGGCCGGGATTGGCCTTGCTGGCCCTGGGGCCGGCGGCTTCGGTGCCGGTGGCGCTGATCTTCTGTTTCGAAAATGCGCTGCATTTCACCGTTGCGCCGACGATGATGGCGCTGTCCGGCAGGGACAGCCGCAGCAAGGGCGTGCTGGCGCTCGAAGTCGTGAAGAAAATCCTGACCCATCCGTTCATGCTCGCGACCTTCTTTGGCATTGTCGCCGCCGCATTTGAACTCAGGCCTGCTGAACCAGTGGCGCGCCTGATCGCATACCTCTCCAATGCCGCCGCGCCTTGTGCACTCTTCGCAATGGGCGTTTCGATGGCACTGCGGCCGCTGAAGCGTGTGCCGAAGGAGCTCTTCGCCATAATTCCGGTGAAACTCGTGTTGCAGCCCGCACTGGTCTATGTGCTCCTGAGCTGGACCGGGGACTATCCACCCGTTTGGGTCTTCACAGCCGTTTTGATGGCGGCCTTGCCGACGGCGACCAATGTGTTTGTTCTGGCCCAGCAATATCAGGTGTGGATGGAGCGGGCGTCTGCTTCAGTTCTGACCACCACCGTTGCGTCGGTTGGCACTGTGACCCTGCTGCTTTACGCCATCACCAAGGGCTATCTTCCCGCCGACTTGTTTCCCGGCTGAGAAAACAGGCCGCGAAGACCCGTCCCCGGACGCAGTCCTTCGCGCATGAAGATGCCGCGCAGCGGCGGGATTGCCGCGAGCAGCCCCAGCCCCAGCCCGCGCGCCATCTGCACTGGCAGAAAATCCGTCAAGAGCGAGCGGTTCAGCATATCCACCGCGCCGGTGCGCAGCATAATGTCGGACCGACGCCGTGCGGCGTCGAAGGCGCGCATGGCCTGCATCAGACCCTGGATCGCTCAGGAGTCTTTTCGGCGGCTGTGCACCGCTTCCTCCACATCGCGCAGCCCGAGATTCAAGCCCTGCGCGCCGATCGGCGGGAACACATGCGCCGCCTCGCCTACGAGCATAAAGCGCCTTGCGGCGAACTTTTCCGGCGTTTGGCCCGAAAGCGGATAGAACTGGCGCAGCGTGTCGACGGAAATCTTGCCAAGCATTGACTGCATTTTCTGCTCAAGGCGGGCGGAGAGCTCGCCATCCGGGAGAGTTTCAAACGCTTTTGCCTCAGAGGGTTTCAGCACCCAAACCAAACTTGACCTGTTTCCGGGCAGCGGCACCAGGGTGAACGGGCCGGTCGCTGTATGAAATTCAGTGGATATGCCCGAGTGGCTGCGCGAATGACTGAAGGCGAGCACCATGGCGGTCTGCGGATAGGTCCATGAGAGCACCTGTATGCCCGCAGCCTCCCGCGCCTTCGAGCTGCGCCCGTCCGCGCCGATCACCAGTTTTGCCCTAAACCAACTGCCATTTTCCAACTTGGCTGTCACATGGGCGTTCTCAACGTCATAGCTTGAGATTGACGATGCAACTTGCTGAATTTGCTCGTTTTCATCAAGTCCTGCCTGGAGCGAGCCGAGCAGCGCTTCGTTGGGCATGTTCCAGCCAAACGCCGCTTCGCCAATCTCGCCCGCCTGAAAAGTCACCGTCGGCGCGCGCAGCAGCCGGTTGGTGCCGTCGATGATCCGCATGGCTTTCAGCGGTGCTGCATACGGCTGAATATTTTCCCAAACGCCAAGGCGCTCGAGGAGATGCACTGCGGGCACCATAAGGGCCGTTGTGCGCAGGTCCGCGCCGCGTCTGGCCGGACCCGCAAGCGCCACCTTGAAACCAGCGGCGGCAAAAGCGAGCGCCGCAGCGCATCCAGCAGGACCGTTGCCTGCGACCAGGACGTCAATTTCAGAACCGTTCTTCATGCATTCATGCTGCGCGAACAATTGCAAAATGGCAATTGGGCGAATTGTCCCTCTGGGGCAAGGGCGGTGGACTGCCGGAACTTTGGCTTTTCGGGAAAGATGTAACGTGCCATAGAAATCCCATGACAGTTGCGCCGAAAGTCCGACGGATACGCAGACCCAAAAAAGTGACTTGGCCGCAGGCCAAGGCCTTCTCGGTGCATCTGCTCACCGCGTCCGGCTCGTTTCTGGCGTTCCTCTCCGTTGTTGCTGCGAGCGAACAGCGCTGGACGGCGATGTTCTGGTGGCTGGGGCTGGCGCTGTTTGTCGACGGGATTGACGGCCCGATCGCGCGGCGGCTGCAAGTCAAGCAGGTGCTGCCAAACTGGAGCGGCGACACGCTCGACAATATCATCGATTACATGACTTACGTTTTGATCCCGGCATTTGCGCTGTATCAGCGCGGATTCATGGGGGAGGGTCTGTCGTTTCTCTCTGCGGCGATCATCGTGGTGAGCAGCGCCATCTACTACGCCGACACGGGAATGAAGACTGAGGAGAACTTTTTCAAGGGATTTCCGGTGGTCTGGAATATGCTGGTGTTTACCCTGTTTATCGCTGAACCCGGCGAGTATGCGGCCTTTGCCATCGTTGTGGCGGCTGCCGTTCTGACCTTTGTGCCGATCCACTTCCTGCACCCGGTGCGGGTGCAGCGTCTGCGGACGCTCAATCTTGGCTGCTTTCTCCTCTGGTGCCTGCTTGGCGGCGTCGCACTTTTTCTAGCCTGGGGCCTGCCGCC
>CAWDIY010000015.1:0-23823 GCA_963802455.1 uncultured Alphaproteobacteria bacterium
GTTTCGGCAGCACCATTTCCCACCCACCCGGCAGCGAGCGCCAAACCGTCAGCGGCAATTATCTTGTCTAGTCGCTTCATGGCGCTTACTCCCGTCCTTAAGTGCCCCCCTTTCGCAAGAGCGCACATTGACCAACGGTTGAAATCACCAATATTGGTTAGACGCAGAGATAATTTCGGCGTTGCTGCTTTTTTTGTTTCGAGAGACAAGTGGAGAATCGGTGACAGCATCCGAATTAAAGCTCTACCCGGTCTTTCGCGCCTGTAACCAGGGCGGCTTAGCGCCGACGCATCATCGTCAAGCATTGAGGCGGAATTCAACCGCCTCGTGAAGGCTGGCGGCCAGTTCCTCCCGCCCTGCGCGGCGCAGCCGGGAAGGACCGGAACCCTGCCCCGCCCTCTTCCGCTTCGTGGATGATTGCTTTGATGTTCATGGGAAAATTCCGGCTGCGCGGGTGAAACAGGCCAAGCGGCGGGGCTGGGTGCGTCCTTCGAGACGGCCCCAAGAGGGGCCTCCTCAGGATGAGGGACATGGGTGGGGCCTCACCCGCTTCCTGCACCGGTTCCCAAACCCCAATGTCACAAGCAGACCCGCCCTTGACGCGCCGCCCATGTCCCTCATCCTGAGGAGCGCGAAGCGCGTCTCGAAGGACGCACCCTGCCCGCTCAGCAGCCGCTTCACTTGATCAACCTGTCATAAGGCCCGTGTTCGCCGATCCAGAACCAGATGAAATCATCGCCTGATTTGACGGCGAGCGCCCGGTGGTCGAGGCCGACGCGGGCTGACCAGTATTTCCCAACCGGTTTGAAATTCAGGGATGGATGGGAAGAGTTGGCTTCCAGCAGTTTGAAATTCTTATCAGCGAGCCTGCGCACCTGCTCTGGCAGCTTGCCATACAGAACCCAGAACGAAGCCGCCGTGCGATGATTCACCGGCGCACAAGCGGCGTGGTTTTCCCCGCACGGTGCTCGTCCAGCGCCTGCGCCGCCAACGCGTCCATCTCCGGGGACCCCGCCTCGATCTCGCGCTCCCAAAGCTTTTCGCGAAGATCAGAAAACCACGCGGCAAGCGCGCGCAACTCGCTTGGCGCAAGCGCTTCAATCTCGCGTTCGATTTTTTCGAGCTTGGTCATGGATAAGCAATAGGCAAAATCCGTTGGGGTTGCAATATTTACCGCGCAGTCAATGGCGCGCAGGGATCGTATTGCAGTGACAATAGCCGAATTGGCACTGGCCTGGCTGTCCGCGCCTATGGCGGGCGGGGCGGTGGGCAGTCAGAGGGCGGCAGCGCAGCCAAAATCGAACAAAATCCGCCGCCCGCCCTTGCTGCCGCCGGCCGAACGCCATAGTTCCCTTGTTAAGCGATGGAGGAGACACATCATGCGCATTGGGGACAGGCCGGAATTTTCGAGAAAAGCTGCGGTGATGACTTTTGGGCCGGATGAGATGGTCGCCGTCGCCGTGCATGCCATGAGCGAGAAAAACTTTGGCGCGGCGGTGATCACCAGTCCGGACAAGAAGCCGGTCGGCATTGTCACCGAGCGGGATTTCATGCGCCGTCTCCTCGACAAGGGCCTCGACCCGAAAAAGACGCCGCTGCGGTCCATCATGACCACGGATTTGAAACTGGCGAAGGCCGATGACAATCTGCTGGACTGGCTGCGGCAGATGTCGAATGACCGGTTCCGCCATCTGCCCGTGGTTGACGAGGGCGGAACGCTGATCGGCCTGATGAGCCAGGGCGATTTCGTCAGCTACACCTGGCCGGAGCTGATCAACCGGGTCAAGGAACAGGCGCGCGCGACCTTTGACATCAACCCGTCAATGCTGACGTTTCTGGGCGTCGGCATTCTGCTGGTGCTCATGGCGATGGTCGTGCTGACTGCGATGAAGTGAGATAAGGCCGGGAGGACACACCCCGCTCGCCCAAGCGGCGCCGTCGTGCTATGCTCCAAATTCCGAGCTCCACACGAAAGGACCTCTCCCATGGCCAAAAACACAATCTGCCTCTGGTACGAAAAAGACGCCGAGAGCGCTGCCGCCTTTTATGCGGAAGTCTTCCCGGACAGCAAAGTGACCGGCAGTCCACCAAGCGCGCCGCTGGATTATCCGATGGGCAAGGCCGGTTCTGTTTTGACGGTCGAGTTCACCGTCTGCGGCGTCGCCTGCATGGCGATCAATGGCGGGCCGATGTTCAAGCAGAGCGAGGCGTTTCTCGTTCCAGATTTCCACCAAAGACCAGGAAGAGACCGACCGCTACTGGAACGCCATTGTCGAACAATGGCGGCGCGGAGAGCATGTGCGGCTGGTGCAGGGACAAATGGGGCCTCAACTGGCAGATCACGCCGCAGGCGCTGACCGACGCGATGGCGGCGGGCGGCGAGGAGGCCAAGCGCGTGTTTCGGCGCGATGATGGAGATGAAGAAGCTCGACGTGGCAAAGATTGAGGCGGCGCGGCGCGGGTGAGCGCCGGCTAACCCCTTGCATCCCTTCTCCCCTCGTGAAACGATACCCTAACCGCCAAAATGCGCGGCTGATGCGACGGTCAAAAGCCGGCCGCCGCTCCTGTTTCAACACGAAAATGGGAGGACACATCCATGGGAAAACGCGCCGGAGGACGAGCTTCGGGTCCGAAATGCATCGCCATTGTCGGGCCCTTCGCATCAGGCAAGACCTCGCTGTTCGAGGCCATTCTTGAGCGCACCAAAGCGATAGCGAAAGCCGCCAAGGCCGGGTCCGGCAACACGGTCGGCGATTATTCCCCGGAAGCCAAGGCGCACCAGATGAGCGTGGAGGTGAGCGTCGCCTCCACTTCCTACATGGGCGAGAACCTGACCTTCGTGGATTGCCCCGGCTCGGTCGAGTTCGCCTTTGAAGCCGAACCCGTGCTTGCCGCCGCCGATATGGCCATCGTCGTCGCCGAGCCCGACGAAAAGAAAATCCCCGCTCTGCAATTGGTGCTGCGCCGGCTCGAAGACCTCGGCCTGCCGCACATGCTGTTTTTGAACAAGATCGACAAGGCCACGGGCTCGGTGCGCGATATACTGCAATTGCTGCAGCCCGCGTCCAAGACGCCCTTGCTGCTGCGCCAAATCCCGATCTGGAAAGATGGCATCGCCATCGGCACGATCGATCTGGCGAGCGAGCGCGCTTATGTGTTCCGCGAACATGCCGAAAGCGAAGTCATCGCCATTCCAGACACTGAGAGGGCGCGCGAGATCGAGGCGCGCTATTCCATGCTGGAGCGATTGTCGGATCATGACGACGATTTGATGGAGCAATTGCTCGAAGATATTCCCCCGCCAATGGACGAAGTGTTCGATGATCTGACGGCGGATTTGCGCGACGGGTCGGTGGTGCCGGTGTTCATCGGGGCCGCCGAAAACGGCAATGGCATCACACGGCTCCTCAAAGCCATCCGCCATGATGGGCCGGACGGCGCGGTTACGGCCAAGCGCCTCGGCGTCAAGGCGAACGGGCCGGTGCTGCAGGTGATGAAGACGCTCCACACTTCGCACGCTGGAAAATTGTCCGTGGCGCGCGTGCTGTCGGGTTCGGTTTCGGACGCCATGGAAGTGGCGGGCGGCGGCGCTTCGGGAAAAATTTCCGGACTGTTCACGCTGATGGGCAAGGAGGCGAAGAAGATCGCATCCGCCCAGACCGGCGACACAGTGGCGCTCGGCAAACTCGATGCGATCGCCACCGGCGCAACGCTCGGCTCGGCCAAGGAAGCCGCCGTCGCCCTCAACGGCGCGGCCAAACCCGCGCCGGTCATGTCGATTGCAGTGCGCGCGAAAGAGCGCAAGGACGAAGTGAAACTCTCCGCCGCCCTGCACCGCATTGCCGACGAAGACCCCTCGCTCTCTGTCGAGCATAATCAGGTCACCGCCGAAACGATCATTGGCGGCCAGGGCGAAATGCATCTGCGCGTCGCGCTGGAACGATTGTCCGGCCGCTATGGCGTGGCCATCGACACGCATGAGCCGCTGGTTGCATGGCGCGAGACGATCAAGGGCTCCACGCAAGTGCGCGGCCGCCACAAGAAACAGTCCGGAGGCCATGGGCAGTTTGGCGACGTTGTCATCGAGATCAAACCGCTGCCGCGCGGCGACGGCTTTGTGTTCACCGACACAGTGACCGGCGGTGTGGTGCCCAAGCAGTATATTCCCTCGGTCGAGGAGGGCGTGCGCGATTATCTGAAAAGCGGCCCGCTCGGCTTCCCGCTCGTGGACCTTGCCGTCAACCTCTCGGAAGGCTCGTACCATACAGTCGATTCCTCCGACATGGCGTTTCAGCTGGCGGCGAAGGCTGCAATGAAAGATGGAATGAGCGTCTGCGGTTCAGTGCTGCTGGAACCGGTGATGAAAGTGACGGTCACCACACCCGAGAGCGCCATGGCGAGCGTCACCACGATCCTGACCCAGCGCCGCGGGCAGATTTTGGGCTTCAACCCGCGCGACGGCTGGGACAATTGGAACGTCATTGAAACGCTGATGCCGCAGGCTGAGCTGAAGGGCCTGATCGTCGAACTGAGGTCAGCGACTTCTGGGACTGCTTGCTACACGGCGGCATTCGATCATATGGCCGAACTGTCCGGGCGGCTGGCGGATGACGTCATCAGGGCGCATGGGGCAAGGGCGGCTGCCTGAGACGCCGAAGTCAGTTCACACGGCAGCCTCGGCTGCGCTCTTCGGCTTTGATCGCCGCCACTTCGCGGCGTTCAGATCTGGAAAACGCCGGATTGCGCGTCCAGCAGTCATATCCTGAGAATGTTTCCTTGCCGAGCGCGGTTTTGAAGCAATAGCCGTTTTCGGCATAGATGAGGTTGCGCGCGTACCAAAGGTCATAACAGCTCTCCGCCCGCGCCGGGGCGCTCGCGCCAAGCACAAGTGGTGAAGCAATGACTGCCAGGCACAGAAACTTTTTCATGTGATTTCTCCCAAAAACAGCGCCCACTGATCTCATGTTTCACCAAAAGCCGGAAAGGTTCAATCGGAAGTCAAAAAAAAGCCCGGAGCGATCCGGGCTTTAAGTCATGGGGGGATGCCGTTACCGGCGAAACCTCCAGAGGGGGAACATCAGCGGAGCGCGGTTGGGAGGAGGAGGTGCGCCCCGTGATGTTAAAGAGATAGGGTTTGACCATCTGGTCCACAATGCATTGTTTTGCATTGCAGCATTGCAAAAACGCTGGCACTAGAATGACCAGCCGCGCGCCTTGGAAAACAGGAAATCACGGAAAACATTCAGTTTCGCCGTGGATTTCAGCGCTTCCGGATAACAGAAGAATGTGTCGAATGACGGCTGCTCCATTTCCGGCAGCACCTGCACAAGGCTGGAATCCTTGTCGATGAGATAATCTGGCAAAAGGCCGATGCCGATGCCGCGCTGCACAGCGCTCATCACCGAGACGAGGTTATTGATCTGGAAGATCGCAGGACGCGGATCGCCTTCTGGCCGACCGATAAATTCGAGCGCATTGATGTCTTTAAGATAGGCAGGAGCCGGCTCGCCAAAATTGACGATCCTGTGATTGTCGAGGTCAGCGACACTTTCAGGCTTGCCAAAGCGCGCAATGTAGGATGGCGCGGCATAGGCGTGGAAATGCACGGTGAACAGGCGGCGCTGGATCAGGTCCGGCTGCTGCGGTTGGCGCAGCCGGATGGCGCAGTCGGCCTGGCGCATGTTCAGATCCAGCTCCTCATTGTCGAGGATGAGCTGGACCTGCAGGTCGGGATAAAGCTCGACAAATTCCTGCACCCGCGCCGACAGCCAGCCCGTGCCTAGACCGACAGTCGTCGTGACGCGTAGTTTGCCCGTCGGCGTCTCCTTGCTCTCGGCCAGCTTTGCCTGCGCGTTTTCAAGCTTCATCAAAACTTCGTGCGCCGTGCGGAAAAGAATTTCGCCTTGCTCGGTCAGAATCAGGCCGCGCGCATGCCGGTTGAACAGCGCCACGCCGACATCTTGCTCCAACGAGGAAACTTGCCGCGAGATCGCCGACTGTGACAGATGCAGCTTGTCAGCGGCGTGCGTGAATGACCCGGCCTCGGCCGCAGCGTGGAAAATCCGGAGCTTGTCCCAGTCCAGTGGCATCTTACTTCTCCGGAGAGCGAGGCGGAAATGCAGGGATTATTCGGCGGCGGCGCGGTGCAATTCAAGGCTGGCAATGTATTTTTCGGCCTCCAGCGCAGCCATACAGCCAAGCCCCGCCGCCGTCACGGCCTGACGGAACACGTCATCCGCCACATCGCCCGCGGCAAACACACCCGGAACATCCGTCGCGGTCGAGCCGGGGACAGTCCAAAGATAGCCATTTTGCTTCTGCTTCAGCTTACCCTTGAACAGTTCCACAGCCGGGGCATGTCCGATAGCGATAAAGACGCCATGCACAGCAAGCTCGGTCAGCTCGCCCGTCACGACATTCTTCAGGCGCACGCCCGTCACCGACGGCATGCCGTCTGTGGTTCCAAGCACTTCGTCAATGGCGCTGTTCCAGATGACTTTGACATTCTCTTTGGCGAACAGCCGCTCCTGCAAAATCCGCTCGCCGCGGAACTCGGTTCGCCGATGAACGACTGTGACAGTTTTGGCGATGTTCGACAGATACAGCGCCTCCTCCACCGCCGAATTGCCACCGCCGACGACAACGACATCTTTGCTCCGGTAAAAGAAACCGTCGCAGGTGGCGCAGGCCGAAACTCCGAAACCGGAATATTTCTGCTCTGAGGGTATGCCGAGCCATTTCGCCTGCGCGCCCGTGGCGACGACCAGCGCGTCACACGAGTAGACCGCGCCGCTGTCGCCGGTTGCGCGGAAAGGGCGGACGGACAGATCAACGCTGACAATGATGTCGTTCACAATATTTGCGCCGACGTGCTGCGCCTGCCCCAACATCTGCTCCATTAGCCATGGCCCTTGGATCGGCTCGGCGAATCCCGGATAGTTCTCGACATCAGTCGTAATCGTCAGCTGTCCGCCTTGCTGCAGACCCGCCACCAGCGTCGGCTTCAGCATGGCGCGGGCGGCGTAAATCGCGGCGGTATAGCCTGCGGGGCCGGAGCCGATAATCAAAACTGGGGAATGAACCGCTTGCATGAGTAAAGCCCGACCTCGTAAAACACGCAGCGCCCAATTGAGCGCCACCAGCGCTCATCTAGTGTTTCAACCTTGCGCGTTGCAAGGTTAATGCCCACAAATACCCGCTATTGCGCACAGCAGATTGTGCGTGTTCAGACAAATTTGACGCTCAGGATTTCATAGCCCCGCGCCCCGCCCGGTGCGTTCACTTCAATCGCGTCGCCTTCGGACTTGCCGATAAGCGCGCGGGCGATTGGCGAGGAAATGGAAATGCGTCCGCTTTTCACGTCGGCTTCCTGATCACCGACGATTTGGTAGATTTTCTTCTCTTCGGTGTCATCGTCAACAAGCGTGACTGTTGCGCCAAAGACGATCTTCTTGCCGGAAAGTTTTGACACATCAATGATTTCGGCATGGCCAAGCAGACCTTCGAGTTCGCCAGCGCGGCCCTCGTTCAGCGACTGCTGTTCTTTTGCGGCGTGATATTCGGCGTTCTCCGACAGGTCGCCATGCGCGCGGGCCTCGGAAATCGCCTCTATGATACGCGGACGCTGCTCCTGCTGGCGCCAGCGCAGTTCTTCTTTGAGCTTGGCATAGCCGCTCGCCGTCATTGGAATCATGTCCATCGTTCAAACCCTTGCTTTCCCGCCACACTCTGCTCTGGAGACAAAAACAAACGGCCCCCAACTTGCGAAGCCGGGGGACCGTTTCAATCAAATCACTTGACTATAGCAGTTTTTTCGTGGGTTTCACGCCAAAAATATGCGATGTGAAACCGTCAGTTAAAGGGCTTGAGCTGCTCTTCGAGCTCTGCATATTCAGGGCATGCGCCCTTGCAGCGCTTCTTGATCTCGAGCAGCTGGCCCTTGGCGCCGGAAATGTCACCCATCTGAATCAGGGCTTCGCCGAGATATTCGCGCACCAAGGTGTAATCCGGATCAACCGCAAGCGCCTGCTTGTAATAGGTGAGACCCACTTCAATGTTGCCGGACTTGCGGTATGAATAACCGAGATAGTTCAAAACGCGCTTGTCTTGCGCATTGGCAACATAATTGAGCGTGGTGATCGCCTCGTCATAGCGGCCGTCCAAGGCGTATTCACGCCCGGCATTGTAAAGACTTTCATCATCCAGCGCGCCGTTCTGGGCGTCCTGGCAAACTTTCTTTGCCATGTTCCAGACGCGACCGTCCTTCTTGCACTTCGCCTTGGCTTCCAGCTGCTTCTTTGTCAGCGGCGCTTCACTGGCTGCAGGCTCGGACGAGCCGCTTGCCGCAGCATTGGCCAAAGGAGCCGAGAACACGGCAGCGACGAGCGCCGCAGCCGACAGAATTTTCATTTGAGTGATCATCGCCATTGCCTCATTGTTAGTCTCCGTACGTCAAACTAGGCTCCGGGGCTGAAATATCCAGTCACTTTCGGGTGAAGTTCCTTTCAGAGCGCTGACCGAAGCTCCTTGCGCCACATAAACTTAAGGCCCGACCAGACCTCGTCCACGGCGCAGACTTTCACATCCACAAGACCGAGTGGCAGAATGACCTCGCGCAGAACGTCCTCTGTAATGTCCGTTGGCACTTTCGAAGCCTTTTTCGGCCAGGAAATCCAGAGTATTCCATCCGGCTTTAACCCGCTGACCGTCATCTGGATGCCGTCCTCAAGCCGCGCCCGGCTTGTCTCAAACCAATGCGCCGCATCATAACGGCGCGGGCCTTTTGCGAGGCTCCGGTCGATATGCGCAAAGCTGGGAAAGCCGTTGATCTCAAACAGATTTTCCGGAACTGCCAGAAGCAGGACCACCGACCCGTCCTTGAAGCCGAGCTTCCTAATCAGCGGGTTTGGTGAGTAGCCGGCCATCTTGTTCCTAAGCGGCTTTCCCCGCCGCTGCCTTGCCGGCGCTGCGCAGGCCAGCGGCGGCCACAACGCCAACCGCCATCAGAACAGATGCCGCGTAGAAAGGCAGTCCAGGCACATTAAACCCTTTCGCCGGATCAATGGCAAAGGCAAAAGACAGAGCGAAGAGCCAAGGCCCGGCCATGCCTGAAAGTCCCATCAGGCTGGAATTGGCGCCCTGCAGCCGCCCCTGCTCGTTGGCGTCCACCTCCAGCGTCATCAGTGCCGAGGCCGACGGCTGCGCCAGCCCCCACATTGCCATGACAGGAACGCCGATCAGGAACAACACGCCAGTCGGCGCAAAGCCGTAGATCCAGAAGCCAATGCTTCCCATTAACAGCCCAAGCGTGAGCGCGTTCTTCTCGCCGATCGCGCGGACAACCGGACGGATAAGCCCGCCCTGCACAATCATCGCCGCAACGCCGACGCCCGCCAGAACCAGCCCAACCTCGCGCTCCTGCCAATTGTAGCGGTAGCCCATGTAGAGCACCGCGCAGGCCGGCAGCACATGATGCGAGAGCTGAAAGAGGAAGCCGATGAAGCCGAGCCGCGCCAGCTGTGGTGAGCGGCCGAGCAGCTTCAAAGACGCGACCGGATTTGCCGATTTCATCCGGAACGGAACCCGCAGCTTCTTGGGCAGCGATTCCGGCAGGATGAAATAGCCGTAGACGAAATTGGCAAGGCTCATCGCCGCCGCCGCAAAGAATGGCAGCCGCAGATCGTAGTGTCCCAAGATGCCCCCAAGCGCCGGGCCAAGCACAAAGCCCAAACCGAACGCCGCGCCGAGCATGCCGAAGGCGGCGGCGCGCTTTTCGGGAGGGGTTATGTCTGTGATGTAGGCCTGCGCGGTTGAAACCGTGGCCGAGAATATGCCGGCGAGCACGCGGCCGACGAACAGCACCCATAGCGCCGGGGCCAAAGCCATGATGAGGTAATCCAGGCCAAGCCCAAGATTGGACATCAGGATAATAGGACGCCGCCCCCAAGTATCAGACAGCGCCCCCATAATGGGCGAGGCGATAAACTGCATGAAGGCCCAGACCGACATGAAAATGCCAACCATCTTGGCCGCGCTCGAAAACTCGCCTGACATGAAAGACAGGATCAGCTTCGGCAGGACCGGAATGATGATACCGATGGAAAGCATGTCCAAGAGCACGGTGATGAAGATGAAAATAAACGCAGGCGAACGGCCGGCTTTAGTCTGGACAGTGTCGCTCATTGGCCGCTTTCAAATGGAGAGATTATTTTGGCTTGAAGGCCTATCATAAACTACCGCCGCGCGTCTTTGTTTCAAGGCATCATCCACTGACAGAAGCTGACAGCGTGGCGGCGTCTTGCCCGAAACGGAGGTCTCACATAGACACAGGCTCCACTTAAGTGAAAGCCCGCTATCGATGACCCACGCCCGCGCCAACCTCATGCTGCTTATGGCCGGCGCCATCTGGGGCATGGGCTTTGTCGCGCAGTCGACGGCAATGGAAAATCTCGGGCCATGGCTCTTCATCGCCCTGCGCTTCACGGTGGCGGCTTTGACCATGCTGCCGCTGGCGCTGCGCGAAAACATGCGCGCCGGTTCTTTGCCGGAATGGGCGGACTTTGCAAAATTCGCCATGATTGGCCTCACACTGTTTTTTGGCATGGCGGCGCAGCAGTCCGGGCTGTTGACGACCTCGGTGACCAATTCAGGATTTCTGACTGCGCTCTATCTGATTTTTGTGCCGCTTTTGGGCATCATTCTGTTCCGCCAGCTGCCGCATGTCATCATTTGGCCAGCGGCGCTCTGCGCGCTTTTCGGCATATTCCTTCTGGCTGGCGGCAAGCTCGACGCCATGGCGCAAGGCGACTGGCTGACAATTATCTGCGCCGTCTTTTGGGCGCTGCAAATCCTTCTGATCAACCGCTTTGCCCATGCGGGCGGCAGGCCGGTGACGCTGGCGGTGACACAGTTTGTGGTGACGGCGGTGCTGGGATTTGCCGCAGCGCTGGCATTTGAGCGGATTGATCTGACCGCCGCCATTCTCTCCGCGCCGGAAATCCTGTTTGCGGGCGTTTTCGCCGGCGGCATCGCGTTTACTTTGCAGGCTGTCGGCCAGCGCCACACATCGGCCTCTCAGGCGGCGATTTTCCTGTCGTCCGAAGCGCTGTTCGCCGCTCTGTTCGGCGCGCTCATCATGCAGGACCGGCTGCCGCCGTCGGCCTGGCTGGGCTGCGCGCTGATCTTTACCGCAATCCTTGCCACAGAGCTGGTGCCTGCATGGATGGCAAAACGACAGGCCGCCTGACTGGCCGCGAAATGACCACAGGCGTAAAGCGCGAAAAAGATAATCCGTTTACCCTTTTCCCGTAAAATTGTCCGCAGTTTTGGGGATGTATCATGTACCGGACCGCCTTGGCCTTAGCGCTTGTCAGCGCCGCCGCACTCGCCGCCTGCAACACCGACAGCGTCATGCGCCCGGATGTGGATATCGGCGCGCAGACTTACGCAACGCCGGTGATGCGCGCGCCGGTCTATGCCGAGCCCGTCGGGGCTGATCCAGATCCAGATCCGGTGGACGAACTGGCGGGGGTGCAAACCATGCCTGAACCGGCCTACGCGCAGCCCGCAGAGGACGCTTATATCGAAGAGCCTGCCGTCCAGGAGGTGGCCGTCCTGGCGCCGCCAGCACCGCCGAAACGCCGCAACATCATCGCCGCCGGCTTCTCGCGCATGATCGACCCGCTGAGCCGCAGCGAGGAGTCCGACAGCTTGCCTGCCGCTGAGGCGCAGTGCCGCAAGAATCTCGACCGTCTGAATGTTGTCTACCGCGAGCTGCCCACCATCGGCGGGCAGGGCGACTGCGGCATCGCGCATCCCGTTGAAGTTTCGCGCCTCGGCGGCGGCGTGAAGATGCAGCCTGCGGCGACATTGACCTGCGAAATGGCGGAGACGCTGGCGCGCTGGTCGAAGAAGGAGCTCGTCCCGGCCGCCCGCCTCAGATACCTCACCGGCATCGACACGATCCATCAGGCGTCGAGCTATTCGTGCCGCTGGGTGAAAGGCCGCAGGGGCGGAACGCTCTCTGAGCATGGCAAAGGCCGCGCGCTGGACATTGCGCAGATCACGCTGAACAATGGCAAGAAAATCATTGTGAAGAAAAAGGCATTTTGGAAGTTCAGGGAGAAGGGCCTCTTGCAAAGCGTACGCTCCGACGGCTGCGGCTATTTCACCACCGTGCTCGGACCGGGCTATGACGCCGACCACAAGGACCATTTTCACTTCGATATCAAGGAACGGCGCAACGGCGGCCGCAGCTGCCGTTGACGGGTTGAAGCCCGCGGCAGTTTGAAACCGGTTTTCGCCGGGCCGCTGCAACCGGACCCGCCCGGCGCCGCACACAGGAGCAAGGACGCCCGGCAAATGGAGGCGCTTGTCTGAAACGGCGCTGGCGGGTAAATTGCGCCCCATGACAAAGCTCGAAAAACTCAAATGTGAAATATCCGCCTGGCGGCATGAGAACTTCTGGCCGCGTGCTGCGGGGATCGGCGGCCTGCGCGCAACGCGGCGGGACGAGGAGATGGCGCGTGACTTTGCCGCGGACAAATTCGACGGGCTGGCCGAAGCCGCCCGCGCCGCCATTGCAACTGGCCGGGTGACGCCGCTTCTGCACATCTCATGAGGCGCTGCGTTTTTGCATTGGCCCTGTCTGCCATCTCCCTCCCGGCCCAGTCCGCTGGCTGGCAGCCTGTTGCACGGGTCAAAAACTATTCCATCTCCGGCGCGGCCGGCCCCGAACTCTACTTCTCCATCGGCCAGAACGGTCCGCGGATTGGCGAGGCGCGCGCCATTGCACAAACCAGCTGGGATTTGAAATGGCGGCGCAATTATCAGCCGGACGGCACGGCCTGCGTGCTGAAATCGGCTAAGCCGTTCCTCACTGTCACCACCACATTGCCCAAACCCGCCGCCATGCTCGGCGACCCCGCCGCGCGGCTGTGGAAGACCTTCATTGACGGAATCGCCGCGCATGAAGATGTCCATGCCGCCGACATAAGCGCCATGGTGGACGGCATCATCGCCGCCACCGTCGGCTTAACCGTCCAGAACGATCCGCATTGCAAGCTGATCCGCGCGCAAGTGCTGAAACTGGTCACCGAAGCCAACGAAGCCTACAAAGCCAAGAGCCGCGCCTTTGACCGCGCCGAGATGGCCAAGGGGGGTAATGTGCAGCAGCTGATATTGGGGCTGGTGAACGGGCGGTGACGGTTCAGGCGCGCCGCGAGGTTTCGAGATCGTCGCGTCTGCCTTTGGCCTTAGCAAGCGCTTTCTTGCCCTTCATCCGCCGGCTGGTTTCGCCCAACAGGAACGAGGCGATCTGCGCCGAGGGGATCGGCCTGCCGAAATGGAAGCCCTGCATCTGGCTGCAGGCCATGGTGGACAGGTACAGCGCCTGGTCCGCATTCTCAACGCCTTCAGCCGTGACGCTGAGGTTCAGAATCTTGCCCAGCCGCGCAATGGTTTCCAGAATGTCACGTGCAGTTTTGTCCTTCTCGATGGAGCGTATGAAGGACTGGTCGATCTTCAGCTTGTCGAACGGGAATTTGAGCAGGTATGACAGGCTGGAATAGCCGGTGCCAAAATCATCAAGCGACGTCATGACGCCCAGAGCCTTCAAGTCGTTGAGCGCGATCAGAGCTTCTTCGGTGTTGTCGACAAACAGGCTTTCGGTGATTTCGAGCTCAAGCCGGGCCGGCGTCAGGCCGGTGGCGTCAAGCGCATGTTTTGTTGACTTAACGACCCTGCGGTTCTGGAACTGCTGAGGTGACAGGTTGACGGATATCGACATATGTTCCGGCCAGGCCGCCGCTGTGCCGCAGGCCTCCATCAGCACCCAGTCGCCGATCTCGCAGATCAGACCGGTCTTTTCCGCCAGTGGAATGAAGTCGGACGGCGGCACTTGGCCGCGCGTCGGATGGTTCCAGCGGATCAGCGCCTCAAAGCCGCTGGTCGTGTCATCGAGAGCGGATACGAGCGGCTGGAAATGCAGTTCGAACTGATTGGCCGCCAGCGCACCGCGCAGCTCCTGCTCCAAGATTCTGCGGTCGCGCACAATGTCGTCCATCTTGGTTTCAAAAAATCGGAACGTTCCCTTGCCTTGTTCCTTTGCCCGGTAAAGCCCAAGGTCGGCGCTGTTGAGGAGCGCTTCCACACTGGAGCCGTCCTGCGGCGCGATGGCAATGCCGATGGACACGCCGACGGAGACGATATGGCCATCAATCTCATATGGCTTGTTGATCGCATCGATAATTTTTTCGGCTAGCGCCGAGAGGTAAGGTGTCGAGAACTCGTGGCGCAGCAAGATTCCAAACTCATCGCCGCCAAGCCGGGCAACGACATCATTGTCACGAAGAGCTTTCTTCAGGCGCACGCCGACTTCGACCAGCAGTTCGTCGCCAACCCGGTGCCCCTTGGTGTCATTGATCAGCTTGAAACCATCAAGGTCCAGATAAAACACAGAAAACTGCGCGCCGTCTGTCAGGCGGCGGCTTTCCAGGCAGCGTTCGATGGCCTGCGAAAAGTGCGTGCGGTTGACCAGGCCGGTCAACGCGTCATTGTGCGCCAGATAAGCGATGCGCTCGTTGGCAAGCTTGTCATTGGTGATGTCGGAGGCAACACCGCGATAACCGGTGAATTTGCCCTCTTTGTCCACCAGCGGCTTGCCGCTCAGCGAAATCCAGGTTTCACTGCGCTCGTCTTTGGCAAAGTTCAGCTCCAGGCCATTAAACGCGGCTTTCGTTTGGATGGACTGCCAGAGCTTGGCGAAACCCTTGCCGTTGCCATTGACAGTGTTGCGCAATGCGAGTGGCAATTCAGAGTTTGCGGATATTTCGATCAGATCCTGCGCTATTCCGGTGGCTTGATGAAACCGCTGCGCGCCGCGCGTCATCGCTCCGCTACAGTCGGTTTCCCAGAGCCAGTCACTGGCGCTTTCTTCAAAATCATTGAGCAGAAGTCCGATGATCGAGGCCTGTTCCTCAAGCTGTGAGGCGGAAATCTTGGCCGTGGCAAACATGCGCGCCACAGTCAGGCTGGCTGCGAGCAGGGAGCCAAAATACATGACCGAAAGCGTGCCAACGGCTAAGTCGCCCGGACCTCGGCTCATCAGCAGAGCGACAAAGAAAGTGCCAAAAATGCCGGACAGATAGCCCACCATCGCATGAGGCGCCATGTAGAGCGCAAAACATCCGCCGCCCATCATGCCGCCGACAAAACCGACGATGATCAGCTTGGTCGCCAAGTCGCCGCCCGGATAGGCCATCAGCGGAACGACACCCCACATGAGACCAAGAAGCGTCGAGTTGACCGCCACTTTCCTGAGGGTGCGCGCCGAAATTCGGTTAGGAAAAGGATGGGAATTCGACTTGCGCCAGGAATAGTAGCCGCTGAAAGCCATGGCGTAGATCAGCGCTGTCCATATAAAGACGCCCAAGGCGAAGGGTTTGCCCGAAAACGCGATGCATATGATCGTGGCATTTATGGCGTTGCCCGCCATCATCAACGGCGTGATACCGATCACAGCCTTGAACTGGTGTGCGCGGAATTCCGCCGGGTCTTTGGCCTCGCGGCCGATCGACAAGGAAAACCGGTCTTTCAAGTTTTGGAAAATCATGCCTGCAATCGTCCCGTCTGCCCGCTTTCCCCGTGCGATCGCAATCAGGATAGGTGCAGTTGTTTAACTTAGGGTAATGTCAGGGTTGAAGTGTCGCGTTATGGTTAACGGTCTCTCAAGACATTGACAGTTTCCAAGCGACGGCGACCAGCGGCCTTCTCAGAGGCCTATCTAAGGCAAGCAAAAGGAAGTGAGGCAGGTTAATGGCAAAATTTGACTGGCACTCAAGCCTGCTGACCCGTGAAACGCCGGTGACCAAAGACCACCGCACCACGCAGAATGTCCGCCGTTTCCTCGCTGCGCAGCTGGGCGCGGAAATTCATCTCGACCGGCCCCTTATGGCCTGGATACGCTCTGGCGCGCCGAAGAATTTGGGCGACATCGCAGATGAGCTGGGCAGGCGGCGGCAAGGATGACCGTGTGAAGCAGGCTCCTGTCAACTTAACCGCAGACCAGCCTTCGCCCCCTCATTCCCGCCCCATTCCCTGCCCAGACTGTGCTTCCGTCAACCCAAGGGAGCACATCATGTCTGTTGCCCGCGTCACAGAAATCATCGCCTCGTCCACCAAGAGCTTCGAGGACGCCATTGCCCAAGGCGTCGCCCGCGCCTGCTCCACGCTGAAAAATGTCGAGAGCGCATGGGTCAAGGATCAGAAAATGTCGATCAAGAACGGCAAAGTGGTTGAATACCGCGTCAATTTGAAAGTCACTTTCATTTTGATGGACTGATCCTCAGCAAGGTCCGTCGCCAATTATCTGAAACCCGCTGCCCTCGGCAATGCATTCATTTGAGAAGGTGCGGATGACGTTTCCCTGCCGCGCGCAGACCGGCGCGTAGTTTTGCGGGCAGATGACCGGGCCGGGGTCGGGCCTGGGCTGGCTGCGGCACTGGCCGTTCTGAATCACCTGAAAGCCCGCCGACTCCGCCTCGCATGAATTGCTGAATGTCTGCCGCCCGCCTGGGCGCGCGGCGCAGACAGGGGCGTAGATGTCTGGACAGATTTCCGGGCGCGGCGGCGGGCCGCGGCGGCATTCGCCATCGGCGATGACGCGGAAGCCGCTGGTTTCAGCCAGGCAGTCATTGGAAAAGGTGCGGCGCTCGCCATTGCGCGCGGCGCAGACCGGAACGAATTCACGTGTGCAAATCTGTGGTTGCGGGCCGGGACGCGGCGGATTGTCGTCCACCACCACGGTGCAGGCCGCCGCAGTCAAGGCGGCGAACAGTGCTGCGGATATTCTGCCGGTCTTCATGGAAATCTCCTGTTCCCTGCGCCACTGTGGAAGTGAGCATAGCCGCAATGGCCGGCAGCGCAACCCGCCTTGGAACAGGGGGGCGCTCTCCAAAATCTCTTTTGCAGTTTTTCAAATTTTCTTTTGAACCCTTTTCCGCCCCGCGGCGTCTCACTGGCATGGGGCGGATGAGCCGCTCCCGAACGGTTCAATGGAGCACTGCAATGTCGATCACCAAGAAAATCTCCCTCTCCCTCGTCGCCGCCGCGCTCGCCTTTGGCACGCTCGGTGCGCCCAGCCAGGCCGGTGCCAAGAGCCTGACACCAACCGAAGCCGCGATCCTCGGCGTGGCCGGCGGCGTCCTGCTTGGCGCCCTCGCCAACAGCCATCATCACGGCCATGTCGTTCATGTCAATTCATGGCAATTGCATGTGAACCGCTGTTACGCCCGCTACAAAACCTACGACGAATACACCGACAGCTACTTCAGCAAGCACGGCTACTGGAAACGCTGCCGCCTCTAGTCGATGAGATCGGCAGGCGGTTCAGCGCCCCACTACCGCCTGCCGTAAACCGGCGTCTCCCTTCAGACAGGGGGACGCCGGATTGCATCCAGTGAAAATTGGGGGATTGATTTCTTGTTTATGAAAAATGATTCATTTAATATCAATAGCTTATCATCTTTCTGCGTGGATGAATCACGATTTTCATCCCCACCCCTTAATTCTCCATCATACTTCAACCGCTGCTCTCATGGGGACCGGATGATCACCGGCATTCGGGAGAGCGGGCGGCCTATGGCAGCCGGGGTTGGTAATCCCGGCGGGCGGAGCCCCTCAGCCATGTCCCTCCTGGCCTTCGCGCGCTTCACCAGAGCGCCCCATGCGCCAGCCCGGGCAAAAAGCCGTGACAGGGCGTGTGGCGAGCCACACCCAGCATAGGTTAGTTCCATCGGCAGGACCACACGCCCTGGACTTCCCTTCAATGATCAGACCGGAAACGGGGCGTGATAATGAGGGAGGCTGGGCGCAGCGGCACCAACCCGAAAACCGCCGCTTTCGTCTTCTACGCTGTTCACCATTGCGAAACCATGTTGGCCGATATTCAAGAGATATGAATCACGGCGGAAAGCGGGACTTGATGATCGACGGCAGGCACTTTGAAACAGGCGCGCTCTCGCGCCGCGCCGCGCTGCTTGGCATCGGCGCGTTTGCCCTGTCCGGCTGTGTGGCGGGCGGGCGCGAGATCGCTTTTGATGCGGAAGCCATGCAGGACATGATGCCCACAGGCACAATACGGCCAAAAGTCTCTGTCGATCCCAACATTCAGAACCCGAATGTCATGTATGCGTCCTTCACGGACGGCGGCTTCGTCTTGCCGGCGATCCCGTTCCAGAAGGTCGATCCGAAATGGCGGCGGCAGATTGTCGTCGACCCGACCGGCGAGAAGCCGGGGACCATCGTGGTGCATTCCGAAGAGCGGCATCTCTATTTGGTGCAGGAAGGCGGCGACGCGATCCGCTATGGCGTCGGCATTGGACGCGACGGTTTTGCCTGGAAGGGCCGGGCGATGATCAACCACGGCAAGGAATGGCCGGTCTGGACGCCGCCGAAAGAAATGATCGTCCGCAGGCCCGATGTCGCCAAGTGGGCGAACGGTCAGCCCGGCGGCCTCGAAAATCCACTCGGCGCGCGCGCCATGTATATCTACAAGGATGGACGCGACACCGGCTACCGCGTCCACGGTTCGCCCGAATGGAACACAATCGGCCAGGCCATGTCCTCCGGCTGCGTGCGGATGATCAATCAGGACGTGATTGACCTGTACCGAAGGGTGCACAAAGGTTCGCCGATTGTGGTCGTCTAAGCAGGTTCAAGTGTTTCAGGAAATCCTGCCGCACGCAGCGGGGTTGCCGTTGCATCTTCCAGCAGCTTGACGATTTGCGTTGACCATGCGGCGCCGCCATAAGCGGTTTTGCCCCGCACAAAAGTCTGCGCCACAAGCGAGGCGAGATCGAGCGGGACGCCATATTCCTTGCCCATGCCGAGCGCAAAGCCAAGATCCTTCAGCGCAAGATCCATGGTGAAGCCGATATTATAGGAGCCGGACAGCACCAGCTGGGTCTCAGTCTCGTGGACAAAAGAATTGCCCGACGAGGCAACGATGGCGTGGTAGGCCTGCGCCAGATCGAGCCCACCCTTCTTCGCCAGCATCATCGCCTCGCCCGCCGCCACAAGATGGATGAAAGCGAGCATATTGGTGATGACCTTGATGACCGCCGCCGAGCCGATTTCCCCCATATGAAACGAGCGCCCGGTCATAGCGGAAATCGCAGGCAGATGCGCTTCATACAGCGCCTTGTCTCCGCCAACCAGCGCAGTGATATTTCCCGAAGCCGCAAGGTGAACGCCGCCGGTCACTGGACATTCGAGCGTCAGCACGCCATTGGCTTTGGCGAGTTTTTCGAAGCGCAATATCTCCTTGCGGCCATTGGTCGACATTTCAATCCAGGTCCCGCCCTGTGGCAAACCGGCAAGGATGCCCTCCGGTCCGGTCAGCACAAGTTCGGAAACGGCAGGTGATGGCAGACACGTGATCACATTGCCGGCGCTTCTTGCCGCTTCGGCTGCGCTGGTGGCGGTCTTCGCACCGCGCGCCGCCATCCGCTCCACCGCATTTGGGTCGCGGTCAAAAACGGTAACCTTGAACCCCTCGCGCAAAAGGCTGCCGGCAAGATTGGAGCCAAGATGGCCAAGGCCGATAAAGGCATAGCTTTGCTTCGTCATGTTCCCACCCATCAAACCAACGGAGTCTGCATCATGTTGAGATGCAGATCGCTCCCTGCATAGGGATGCGCTTCCACAAAAGCCTCATTCAGCTCCACACCCAGTCCCGGCTCGCTCGATGGAATCACATGGCCGTCCTGCCACTCGATCTTCGTCTTGAGCAACGACGCATGTGTGCCGTCAAAAGTCTTGATCGCTTCGAGGATCAGAAAGTTCGGCAGCGTGACCGACACTTGGATGTTCGCGGCGGCGACAATTGGTCCGCAATAGCAGTGCGGGGCGATCTGGATGTGATGCGGCTCTGCCATGGCGGCGATCTTCTTCATCTCGAAAATGCCGCCGCAGCGGCCGGAATTCGGCTGCAGGATCGAAGCCGCGCGTTGGTCGATCAGGCGGGCGAATTCGAACCGCGTCGTCAGCCGCTCGCCTGCGGCAACCGGTATCGACGTCTTGCGCGCCACTTCGGCCATAGCTTCCGGATTGTCCGGCGGCACCGGCTCCTCGAACCAGAGCGGATCAAAAGGCTCAATCGCCTTCGCCAGACGCGCCGCGCCAGAGGGGGTGAACTGGCCATGCGTGCCAAACAAAATGTCGGCGCGTGTTCCCACCGCATGCGCGCACTGCTTTGACCATCCGAATGGAAAGATCAATATCCCCAAGGCGCGGCTGATGGGGATCAAATGCCGAGTAGGGTCCGGCGGGGTCAAACTTCACCGCGTTGAAACCCTGCTCCACACAGGCCAGCGCCGCTTCCGCCGCAAGGTCCGGATCGTTATAAACGTTCACTGCCTCCTTCGGATAAACCGGGCCGGCCTTTGGATAGAGATAAGTGTAGGTCCTGAGCGTCTCATGCACCCTGCCTCCGAGCAATTTGTAGACCGGCTTGCCCGCCTCTTTGCCGATAATGTCCCAGCAGGCCATCTCCAGCGCCGAGACACAGCCCATCATCGACGTGTCGGGGCGCTGGGTGAAACCCGACGAATAGGCGCGGCGGAAAAAGTTTTCCACGTCGTGTGGGTCATGGCCGATGAGATAGCGCGCCGCCACATCCTCGATCATTTTTGCCGTCAGATGCGCGCTGAATGCGGCGTTGTAGGCCTCGCCATAGCCCACGACATTGCCGTCGGTCGTCAGCTTCACAAAAATAAAATACTTGCCGCCAATGCCCGGCGGCGGGTTGCCGAAGACGAAGGTTTTGACGTCGGTGATTTTCATGAGGCTTTCCTGAGCGTTGTCGACTCAGCCATGGTAGCGTCAACCCAGAGCGCGGAATGGCTGCCGGTGCGACGGCAGCCGAAAGAAATGCGCCGCTTCACAGTGCTGCGCGGGCAAGTGACCCAGATGTTGAAATTCAACCGATTCGTTTGGCAGGACAAGCGCCTTCACCTTCCCGGCCGCCCCGTTTTCCCCGGCCGCCGCTTCTGCCGCTTCACATCCCCGGCATCCTCATACGACCCCGCGCCGGCCCGCTCCCGCTTCACCGGCCTGACCTCCGAACCCAGCGGCACCTCCGTGCGGCCCACAGTCATCTCGTCCAGCGAATTCTTGCGGAACAGTCCGCCGCCTTGCGAACCGGCTGTCCTGCCGCGTGACGGGCTGCCGGTTTCCATCTCCCGCGCCATTGGATCATCGGCGATCGCCAGCTCCGTCTCCCTGAGCCGCTTGATCTCGTCGCGCAGCCTTGCGGCGGTCTCAAAATCGAGGTCGGTGGCGGCGAGGCGCATTTGTTTTTCGAGATGCTCGATATGGGTCTTGAGGTTCGCCCCCATCATCGCGCCCTGCTCCGCGAAGCCGGAAATGTCGGCGCGCACATGGTCGCGCTCGTAGACCGAGCCGAGAATGTCGCCGATGTTCTTCTTGATGCTTTCCGGCGTGATGTTGTTTTCCGTGTTGAAAATGGCCTGCTTCTCGCGGCGGCGGCTGGTCTCGGCCATCGCCCGCTCCATCGAGCCGGTGATATGGTCGGCATAGAGAATGACCTTGCCGTCAACATTGCGCGCCGCGCGGCCGATGGTCTGGATCAGCGAGGTCTCCGAGCGCAGGAAGCCCTCCTTGTCGGCGTCGAGAATGGCGACCAGCGCGCATTCGGGAATGTCCAGCCCCTCGCGCAGCAGGTTGATGCCGACCAGCACGTCGAATGTGCCGAGACGCAGGTCGCGCAGGATTTCGATGCGCTCCAGCGTGTCAATGTCCGAATGCATGTAGCGCACCCGCACGCCGTGCTCGTGCAGATATTCGGTCAGGTCCTCGGCCATGCGCTTGGTCAGAACCGTGACCAGCGTGCGGTAGCCCTTGGCCGTCGTCTCGCGGATTTCGCCGAGCACGTCGTCCACCTGCGCCTTGGCCGGGCGCACCTCGACCGGCGGGTCGATCAGCCCGGTCGGGCGGATCACCTGCTCGGCGAACACGCCGCCGCTCTGTTCCAGCTCCCACTTGCCCGGCGTCGCGGACACGGCGACCGTCAGCGGCCGCATCGCGTCCCATTCCTCAAAGCGCAGCGGCCTGTTGTCCATGCAGGACGGCAGGCGGAAGCCGTATTCGGCCAGCGTCGCCTTGCGGCGGAAATCGCCCCGGTACATCGCGCCAATCTGCGGGATGGTCACATGGCTCTCGTCGATGAACACCAGCGCATTGTCCGGCACATATTCAAACAGCGTCGGCGGCGGCTCGCCGGGCTTGCGGCCGGTCAGATAGCGCGAATAGTTTTCAATGCCGGCGCAGGAGCCGGTGGCTTCCAGCATTTCAATGTCGAACGTGCAGCGCTGCTCCAGCCGCTGCGCTTCGAGCAGGCCGCCCGGCCCGGTTCAGCTCCTCCAGCCGCATTTTCAGCTCGGCCTTGATGCTCTTCACCGCCTGCTGCAAAGTCGGGCGCGGCGTCACATAATGCGAATTGGCGTAGATTTTCACCTGCTTCAGATCATCGGTCTTCTGCCCGGTCAGCGGGTCGAATTCCACAATGCTCTCGATCTCGTCGCCGAACAAAGTGATGCGCCAGGCCCGGTCCTCCAGATGCGCCGGGAACAGCTCCAGCGTGTCGCCGCGCACTCTAAAAGAGCCGCGGGTGAAATCCATGTCGCGGCGCTTATATTGCTGCGCCACCAGATCGGCGAGCAATTGCCGCTGGTCGATCCGGTCGCCGACCTTCATCTGGAAGGTCATCGCGGTATAGGTCTCGACCGAGCCGATGCCGTAAATGCACGACACTGACGCCACGATGATCACATCGTCGCGCTCCATCAGCGAGCGCGTCGCCGAATGGCGCATCCGGTCGATCTGCTCGTTGACCGAGCTTTCCTTCTCAATGAACGTGTCGGAGCGCGGCACATAGGCCTCGGGCTGGTAATAATCGTAGTAGGAGACGAAATATTCGACCGCGTTGTTCGGAAACAGCTGCTTCATCTCGCCATACAGCTGCGCCGCCAGCGTCTTGTTCGGCGCCAGGATAATCGCCGGCCGCTGCGTCTGCTGGATCACCTGCGCCGCCGTGAATGTCTTGCCCGAGCCGGTGACGCCGAGCAGCACCTGGGTGCGGTCGTCGTTGGAAATGCCCTCGACCAGATCCCTGATCGCAGTCGGCTGATCGCCGGACGGGGTGAACTCCGTCACCATCTCGAACCGCACGCCGCCCTCGGACTTTTCCGGCCGCGAAGGCCGGTGCGGCAGCCATTGCTCGCCGTTCTTGAACAGCGGATTGCCCAACTCGATCAGAGCCGCCAGCGCCTCGACCGTCGCCGTGACGCCGGAAGGCAGCCCCGCCGCGTCCTCCAGCGAAATATCCATGCCCGCCACAGGATTCAGCCCGGCGGCGGCGCGCGTCTTCGGATCGGACGAGCCGCCAATCGACGTGCCGCGCGAAGTGCGCAAATTGCCCGTCGCCTTCTTGATATTGTCCGCCCGCGCCGCATCATTCGGATCAACCGGCTTCTCCCGCTGCGCCGCCTTCTCCGCCTTCACCCGGTGCGTCCCCGCCTTCGACCGTATCTCCCGCGTCTCCGCCCTGCCGGCTCTCCTTAGCCGCCTGCTGCCTCCAGCTCGCGCACCCAGTCCGAGACGTTGCCCGGAATAGGGAACGCCCTCGAATTCGGCCTGCGGGGATTCTTCGAAGCCCGTGGGTTTTGGCGATGGTTTGGACATGGGGGGAATATGGGCGGAGTCTGGCGGAAAGGGAAGGGCGGGGGATGTGGGGATGCTGACAGG
>CAWDIY010000016.1:0-40413 GCA_963802455.1 uncultured Alphaproteobacteria bacterium
TACCGCGCGTCCGCCAGCCCGCAGAACGCGTCCACCGGGCTGACGCCTTCGAACGGCTCGTTGCCGAGCATCTTGTTCACCACCGCCTCCTGCGCGTCCTCAATGGTCGAATAGGCGTTGATGTAGGTCTTCACGCGAGGCGCGTCGAACAGGTAGTATGGGTGGCCGAAGGAGATCATGACGGTCGGCACATCGTGCCAGTAGCGGGTCATGGTCTGGCGCATCGAGGGCTGCTCTTCGCGCCAGTCGAGAAAGATGCGCGACAGGGTCAGCGAGGATTCGGCGGCGAAAACGTAGATCAAGAGGTCCGTGTTGTCGCGCGAAGGCGGGTTGGCCGCGTCATAGCGCGACACCATGAAGCCCCGCTCGGCAAGGCACTCCTCAAACCGGTCCAGCTTCTTGCGCGGCATGCCCGGAAAGAAGGGCGGCGTGCCGTTGCTGAGCACCGTCACCCGCCGGTGCCGCGCCGTCGAGATTGGCAGGACGCCGCCCACGTCCTTGACAAGCGTCACCGCCTTCGATGCCGTCTTGCGCGCCGTCTCCAGATGCGGCGCGGACTTGACGATTTTCTGCGCCGCCTCCAGCGGCAGGACGCGCTCATCAACACTCATCCTGTGCAGGCCGAGCGCCGCCTTCAGCCCCAATATCCGTGTCACCGCCGCTTCGACCCGCGCCGCGCTCAGCCGCCCGTTGGCAAGTCCGGCCCGAAGAAAAGACAGGTCCTGTTCTAGATTGTCGGAGAACAGAAACACATCGCAGCCATTTTCTATGCATTCCGGCACGAGGCTGGCGCGCGCGGCCCAGTCGCCCATGCCGGCCATCGGCGTCGCATCGGATATGATCAGGCCATTGAAGCCGAGATGCCCGCGCAGCAGGTCCTCATTCAAAAGTTTCGACAGCGAGGCCGGGCGGTAGCGCTCCAGCCCTTCCGGCACGCCGCATTTTTCCGCAAAGGCGGGCAGGGCGATATGGGCCGACATGACGCTTAGGACACCCGCCTCGATCATGGCGCGGTAGAGCGTGCCATAAGTCTTGTCCCATTCCTCGAAGGACAGTGGATTGATGGTTGTCACCAAATGCTGGTCGCGCGGATCATAGCCTTCGCCAGGCCAGTGTTTGGCGCAGGCGGCGATGCCGTTGCGCTGCATGACTTTCACATGCAGCGCGCCCTGCGCCTTGATGGTTTCCAAGTCCGACCCATAGGAGCGTGTGCCGACAATGGCGCTTTGGAAATTCTGGTTGATGTCGATGCAGGGCGTGAAAGTCCAGTTGAAGCCAAGAGCCTGCGCCTCCTTGGCAAGCAGTTCAACACCCGCCTCCGACAGCGCCAGATCATTGGCCGCCGCAAGGCCGAGCGGGCTCTGCACGCGGGTGAACACCGGTGACAGATGCCCGCCGCCCTCAATGTCCGCCGTCACAAACGGCGGCACCGCAGCGCTTTCAAGGGCGGCTCTCGTGGCATTCGAAGCCGACTCGATATCGCCTCCCATCATCCGGCACAGGCCGCCAAGCCTGGCCTCCGTGATGGCGCGCGCCGCGTCCGGGTCGTCGCCGATGGATATCTGGACAATCAGCTGGCGCAGCCGGTCTTCGGTGGAAAGCGAGCCAAGGGTCGAGGCAACCCATGCAAGGTCCGCGTCATTCAGATTAAAGGGGGCAAGCCGCAGGCTTTCAAGCACGCTCATGGTTCGGTCCTGTTCAGTGAGGAACCGAAACTGGCAGGTCAGGCGCGGCTTGTCAAAACCGGTTCGGATCTATCTGGCACACGGCGTCCAAGCGTAAGCTGATGCCGCTTTTCTAAGGCATAGCTGCCCCAGATAATGCCGAGCAGCAGGTAAAAATGCCGCCAGTGGTCAGTGTCAATAATGTTGCCGACAAAGACATGGGCAACATAAACCGCGTAGGCGCACACCAGAAATTGCTGCCATGGCCGCTTGCGGAACAGGAGCTTAAAGCCGATGCCGAGCGTGATCCATGTCATGGCCATGTAGGCGGCGAAACCGAGCCAGGAATAGTCAAGCAGGGCCTTCAGCCAGATATTGTGCGTGTCCTCTCCAAGCTGCTGGCCGAACACAAGCGGGCCGATGCCAAGCGGATTTTCCATCGCCATGCCGTAGCCTATCCAGTGCCGGGCAAAGCGGCCGAGCCGCGCGCCGTCATATTCCTGCACCAGCTTGGCGCGGTTGAAAAACATGTCGGAGACCGAAGGAATCTGCATCGCCACAAGAAGGACGGCAGCCAGAAGGACGATTGCAAAGCCAAACAGCAGGATGATGCGAAGGCGGAATCTCGCGCTCTGACTCTCGATAAAGACAATTGCCGTCACCATCAGCACTATGAACACCTGCATACCCCATGCCGCGCGGGAAAATGACAGGAAATTGCCGAGCGAGATAATAAGCAGCGCTGCGATGAGCAAAGGCGCCTTTGACGGCCTTTCCCTAAAGACTCCATATGTCAGCCAAGCAACCGGCAGCATGAGAAACGGACCGAAAACGTTCGGGTCCTGAAAGCCGCCGCGCGCGCGGTCATACAGCGTGAAGATCTCCGCGCCGGGCAACAGATGAAAGTAGCCGAGAACGCCGAGGATAGAGGTGAAGACCGCTGCGGCGGTGTAGGCGCGGAAAATAACTGGCAAAAGCGTATGATCGCGCTCTATGATTGCCGCATAGAAAACGGCGGTGAACGCCAGGAACAGCGAGACAGCGATGTAGAGCGGCGTGTCTTTCAGTTCGGCCATCTGCGTCATGGAGATCAGGCCGCCAATGTTGAAGACGCAGAGCAAGACAAGCAGCGGGGCGATCGTGCGCGACACGCGCAGCCCGAACAGCGCCCAAATGGCAATCAGCACCACCATGACCAGCTCGTAGGGAGCGGGCTCGTTGATCACATAGCCGGCAAGGAACACACCAACAGCAAGCGCGAACACAGCGGCCAGCCGTACCAATGCCTTTTGCCGCGTGGCATCGGCAATCTCAAATGTCGCGATCGCGCTCAATAGGCGTTTTCCGTGTTGAGAAGCCGCAGGGGCGTCAGAAGCAGGATTTTCAAGTCAAGCCACAGCGACCAGTTTTCAATGTAAAAAAGGTCATACTCTGTGCGCATCTTGATCTTGTCGTCAGTGTCGATCTCGCCGCGCCAGCCGTTGATCTGAGCCCAGCCGGTGACGCCCGGCTTGACACGGTGGCGGGCGAAATAGCCCTCGACAACATCATTGAACATGCGGTCGCGGGATTGCGCCAAAACCGCATGCGGACGAGGTCCCACAAGCGACAGGTCGCCGCGCAAGGCGTTGAAAAACTGCGGAAATTCGTCGAGGGATGTCTTGCGGATGAACCTTCCGACCTTTGTGACGCGAGGATCACCCTTGGTCACCATTTTTTTTGCGGTTGGATCGCTTTGGTCCGCAAACATTGAGCGGAACTTTAAGACTTCAATCACTTCATTGTTGAAGCCGTGGCGTTTTTGTTTGAAAATGACAGGGCCTTTGCTGTCAAGTTTGATGGCAATGGCGGTGATGAGCATGATGGGCGAAAGCAGCACAATGGCGATTAAGCTGAAGAAAATATCAAAAGCCCGTTTGGCCACCGAATCCCATTCGCGGATCGGTTTATCGAAAATATCAAGCAGCGGCACCGCGCCGATATGCGAGTAGGCGCGCGGGCGGAACTGTAATTTGTTGGAATGCGCCGACAGGCGGATGTCGACAGGCAGCACCCAGAGCTTTTTCAACATTGTCAGAACCCGCGTCTCCGCCGTCAGCGGCAGCGACACGATCAGCATGTCAATCCGCGCCTGGCGGGCGAACTCGATCAGCTCGGATATGGTGCCAAGTTTGGGATACCCCGCCACCACGGTCGGCGAGCGCTGATCGTCGCGGTCGTCGAAAATGCCGCAGATGCGGATGTCATTGTCGCTCTGCTGCTCGAGCGAGCGGATCAACCCCTCCGCGTCCTTGCCGCCGCCGACAATGACGGCGCGGCGCTCCATGCGCCCGTTGCGGCCCCAGCGCTTGATAAAACTGGACAACACAAAGCGCAGGATGAGAAGAAACAAAAGTCCGGTCCCAAACCATGCGCCGAACCAGAGGCGCGAGAACTCAGCGGAAATCTTCAGAAAAAATCCCGCAAGCGCCAGCGTCGCGAACACGCCGATCCAGGAAGCGAGGATGCGGCCGAACTGCGAAATCGGATGGCGCAGCGCGCTGACCTGATAGGCGTCGCCCATTTCCATCAGCACCACCATCAGCAGCGCGCCAAAGCAGACTGTCGCCGGATATTGCCAGTTAAGCGGCCCGCCGGCGCCGACATAGCCGCCATATATCATCAGGCCCGAAAGCGCGAGAAGAGCAAACTCCGTGAGGCGCAGTGTGCCGGTCACCATGATCGGCGACATGGAATTGGAGCGGAATTGGTGGGCCACCTGCTGGGCAATGGGATTGAGCTTGCCACTGGCCGCCGCGCCGGCTTCCGCAGGCTCGAAAGCGCGGACAGCGTCCTTTGTGAACTTCTCACTGGAGTTGATTTCGTTCATGACGCTGACCAAGTGGCTTGAAGCAGGCCCAAAGGTAGCAAAAAGCAATTAACGAGAGGTTTGGACGCCGCGCGCCGCCGCCCGGTAGGCTGTCTCGATCCGCGCCGCCATGACGCTGGCGCTGAAGCGGTTCCGGAGAGTTTCCGCACTTGGCATTGCAGCGGTCAAGCGGCTGGAATCCGCCATGAATTCACCCATTTTCCCGGCCAGCCTGCGAGCGTCAGGCTCAATCAGCCCGTACGAGCCGATCCCAAAAATCTCAGGAATGCCTCCAACCGCGCTTGCGATCATCGGCGTGCCCGCCGCAAGCGCTTCCAGAACGATATACGGCATTGCCTCCGCTCTTGAAGGAACGACAATGCAATGCGCCAAGTTGAAGGCCTGCCGCGCCGGCATCGGCGGGTGGAAGCTCACTTGGTCCCGCATTCCAAGCGCTCCAGCTTGGAGCTTGTATTTCTCCAGATCATCGCCCGCGCCCGCCATAATTGCGGTCAGCGGTTTTCCGGTCGCCACGCTGGCCATGGACAAGGCGTCGATGAAAATATCCGGCCCCTTCAAATCCCGCATCATCCCGATGAAGAGGAAGTCCGCCGCGCCCGCGCTGATGGCGCGCGGTTCGAACTCGGCGTCCCGCAAGCCGTTGTAGATCACAGAGTGCGCCACTTTCGGCGGGTGCACTTTGGCCGCATAGGTGCGCTGTTCATATTCGGAGACAAAAAGCAGATGGTCGCACATTCGTTCGAGCAGCCTCTCAATGCCAAAAAACAGCTTCCCTGTCATCAAGTCCGAGTCATAGTGCAATGAGCCGCCATGCGGCGAATAGAGACGGGCTACGCGAGACCTGAAAACCCGTAACGCTGATCCGAACAGGCGCGAGTAAACGCCGCCTTTGGCCCCGTGGCCGTGAAGAATGTCCGGACGCAAACCTTTGATAATCTTGAAAGTCCGCCAAGCAGCCACAAGGTCGCCGGGGCCGATATGACGCTGCATCGCGACCCGGTGCAGGCCCAGCGACAGCTTGGCTTTGACACCCTCGAACAGCTTTTCCTCATATTCCCCGCCTGTGGAGGAATCGCAGACAATGCCAACCTCATGTCCGGCGTCGACCTGCGCGTCGACGAGATCGCGCACGTGCCGGAAAATGCCGCCGACGGGAGAGCGGAAACAATGCACAATCCTCAAAGGCGGACCGGAAGGACTGCCTGATGTCAAAACAGCCGCTCACGCACGTAAATTGTGTCGCCGGGCAAAAGCGGGTCGGTGATCAGCACCCGCCCGGTCATAACCTTGCCGTTAATGGCGCGGGTGATGTCGACATTGCCCTGCAGGGCGCGCACGGAAAATCCGCCGGCGACCGCCACGGCCTTCTGCACCGTCATGCCGGGCACGTAGGAATATTGTCCGGCGGCGCCGACTTCACCCATGACGAAGATCGGGCGGTAACGGTCAATGTCGACGGAAACGTCCGGATTGCGCAGGAAGCCGTTCTGCAGCTTGGCTGCAAGATCGCCCTCCAGCTGCTGCGCCGTGCGCCCGCGCGCCACGACCGAGCCGACCAGCGGAAAGGCGACATAGCCGGCCTGATCGACGCTGTAGGTGTTGGTGAGCGCTGTCTGCTCGAACACGGTGATGCGCACCTTGTCGCCTGAGTCCAATAGATAGGGCTTGTTGATCGCCGCGTGGAAGGCGGGCGGAGCAGGGGTGTAGCTCGCGCAGCCCGCAAGGGTGAGAAGGATAAAGAAGGCGCCGGATAATCTGATACGCATGTTCATTGTGCCCACACAGCGTTAACACCCAAAGCAAAAGCTCTCGGCAAGCATGGCGCCTTTATCGAATGGTTAGGGTTAATGGCCAGTTAAGCCGGCGCCTATTGGATCAAAATCTGTTGTATTCTGATACCCTGAACATATATTCTAACTGATTGTTAATCTTCATTAATATTATTTCACTGCGCGCTTAACTTCGTGGTTACCATATTCTTTTACCGTCGCGCGCAAGCAGTTTGCGGAGTGCGCGTGATGAATGGTCCCGACAGATACGAATCCGACTTGGATATTGATATCGCAAGTCTTTTCGTCAGTCTTTGGCGCGCCAAGGGCCGGATTCTGCTCGGATCGCTGACAGCGGCGGGACTGGCCTATGCGGCGGCGGTCAGCGTCACGCCAAAATACAACTCCGCCACGCGCATTTTCATTGACCGGACAGAGTCCGTCTTCACCCGCCCCGGCCAGGACAAGGTCGATGACAAGCCGATCCTCGACCAGGAGGCGATCAAGAGCCAGGTCGAGCTGATCGGCGCTAATGACGTGCTTCGCAAAGTCGCCAGTGACAACAGGCTTGCCGATAATCCGGAGTTTGATCCGGCGCAGAACATTTCCTACGCCAAGCTGGCGCTGATCGTCACAGGCCTAATCAACGACCCCGCTGAAATGCAGGAGGAAGAGCGCACAATTGCGGCGATGCGCAAAAAGCTGAAAGTCTACAGCGTTGAAAACTCACGCATCATCGTCGTCGAATTCTCCTCTGCGGACAAGGCGCTGGCGGCGAAAATTCCCAACGAGATCGCCGAAGAATATCTTGCTGTGCAGCGCAAAGCCAAGACCCAGTCCAACTCCGACGCGACCCAATGGCTGGAGCCTGAAATTGAAACGCTGCGCGCCAAGGTGAGGGAAGCGGAGACCAAAGTCGCCGCCTACCGCTCGCAGTCTGACCTTCTGGTTGGGCAAAACAATTCTGTGCTGGCCACCCAGCAGCTGGCGGAGCTTTCCACCGAACTGTCGCGGGTGCGGGCCAACAGGGCGAACGCGGAGGCGAAGGCTGAAAGCGTGCGCGCCGCGCTTGACGGCGGCGCGTCCATCGACACATTGCCGGAAGTCATATCTTCGAATCTCATACAGCGCCTGCGCGAGCGCCAGGTGCAGCTCAAGTCCGAGATCGCCGATCTTTCAACCACCCTGCTGGACGGCCATCCAAGAATCAAGGCGCTGCGTTCGCAGCTGACGAACCTGCAAAAACAGATCGCCTCGGAAGCGCGCAACATTCTGGACAGTCTTGAAGGGGAAACCAAGACGGCGGCGCTGCGCGAAAAAGAGCTAATGAAAGACTTGAACGGATTGAAAGTTGAATCCGGCCGCGCGGGCGATGAAGGCGTTGAGCTTAAGGCGCTTGAATCGGAAGCCGATTCCCAGCGTCTGCTGCTTGATTCCTATCTGACGCGCTACCGCGAGGCCAAGTCGCGCAATGACCGCAACTATCAGCCGTCCGACGCAAGGATAATCTCTCCGGCGCAGGTCCCGGGCGAACCGTATTTTCCAAAGAAAATCCCGATTGTCAGCGCCGCCTTCGCCGGCTCGCTGCTGCTCTTGTCGCTCATCACGATGCTGCGCGAGCTTTTCGCCGGCCGCGCCTTCAAACCCGCCAGCCGGTTCGTCCACGAAAGCGAGCTTGCGCCTCAGGCCTCCATGGCCCTTTCGCCGAAAGAGCGCGAGCCGGATGAGGCGTCTGCGCCGGAAGAGGCCGCACCGGAAGCGGAGTCCGCGCCTGAAACGCCCGCCGAACCCAGCCTGATGTCTTTTTCGCCGGAGGCCGAGCCCGCCCCGCCGCCCGCGCCGGAGCCGGACCCTGAACATTCCATCAAGGCGATCACCGACCGCCTCATCGAAAAAGGCGCGTCGCGCGCCATCATTGTCTCGCCGGAGGGCGACGAGGCGGCGGCTTCCGCCGTCCTGATAGTGCGCGAGCTTGCCGACCGCGGCCTGCGCTCCATCCTGCTTGACCTCACATCCACCGGTTCGGCCTCGCATCCGATGATTGACGGCTTCGCGCTGCCGGGCATCACCAACCTCTTGGCCTCACAGGCGCAGTTCCGCGACATCATCCATTCCGATCCGTATTCCGGCGCGCATGTCATTCCAAACGGCACCGCCGAACCGGGGCAGGCGATGCGGGCCGTCGAACGGCTGCCCATTATCTTGAACGCGCTGACAACGGCCTATGACACGGTGATCGTCGAATGCGGCCCGGCTGACCCGAAGGGCATCGCGCGGCTGGTGACGCCCGGTTCCGAGATCATCATGAGCGTCATCAATCCGGACGATGCGAGCATCGTCAAAAGCGCCGCCGCTCTGCAGGATGCAGGCTATGAGGACATTCTGCTGGTGACGCCGGTCGGTTCGATGCCAATGGCGCCGGAGCCGGATCGTCCGGCGCTCCGGCGGGCCTAGATCGGTTCAAGTCCTGATGGAATCATTTCGGCGGGCGCCTTTTTCGTCAATCCCGTCGCGAAGCCCATCCGACGCATATTGGGTGCGTCTTTCGGCACTTCACATGGTCCTGCCAAAATAAGTCCCTCCCCAAATCCGCTTACCTCAAAACCCGAAACGCTTTAACCGCCGTCCTCGCTGTTTTCAGCGGCCTTGCGCATCCGCAGTTTTTTGATGAGACCAAATAGATATGCGTTGCGTTTGATGGCAAGTTTCGCTTTGCCGGCCATCGCATAGAGCCGCGCATAGGCAAGGCCGCGCGCGCCGAAACCCCTCACTGTCTCGAAATGCTGGGTTTCCACATCGCACCAGGCGCGTTTATACGGCTCGTCGCCGACGCCAAAGTCGAACACCGAAGTGCCATCCTCGCAGGCGCGCTTGATCATCTGGTGAAACAGGAAGTCGCCAGGGCTGAGAGTCGGTTCATGCGCGCGCACCGCGCCGAACTCGACAATGTTCGTCCCGTGCCGGACTGAGCTGCCCGCCACTGCGAGAATGCCGCCACCCACCCGCAGCGCGTCCAGCCGGAAGGGGGCTTGAATGTCCGGCGCGCCGGCGCCAAACAGCGCCTTGAAAAAGTCCTTGATCTCCTGAGCCTCAAACGTGTTTTTGAGACCGAATTCTTCGAAGCGCTTCGCCTTCATGACGAAGAACGCCTCAAGCATCCCGCCCGCCTCGGCTTCATCGCGCGCCACGACACATTCCCAGCCGCCGCGCTCATCCATGCGGCGCGCCTGCTGGCGCATTTTCTTCAGCTTTCGCGCGCCGCTGCGGTGTTTAATCAGGTGCTCGAAACTCGGCTCCATTGCAAATGACAGCGCCAGATTCGGGCTTGGCTGCGAAGGCAGGGCTGAAAACGGATTGGCGATGCCCGCGATTTCCGGCTGCTGACGCGCGAGAACCACCGCGTCAAGCTTGGGCACCGCAAGGAACAGGGCTTTGAAGAGAGAGTTTGCAAGTTCGGCCGTCACTGCGCTGGCGCGGTCTTTGCGCAGAAGCGGAAAATTGGCGTTCGCATGCGATCCGCCAATGTAGCGCGCAATGCGGCACGTCTTATCCAGGATCACTTCGACGGGCAGGATGAGAACAGGCGCATCGTCTTCAAAAATAACGCCGCAGAAAATGTCAGGGTTGACCTTGGCGGCCCAGCATTCAACCCATCGGCGCGACTGTGAAACGCCGAAGCAATCGTCCGGCGCAAACGCGTCCCAAAGCCGCGCCGCATCGGCAAGCGGCAGCGCCTTGACACTCACGCGGGACGGTTCAGCCATAATGTGATCTCTGCCGCGTCAAATCTGGATTTCGCCTTCACTTGCATAACGGCAATATCAGGCAATGGTGAAGAAACGGTCGATGCGCCAGGCTGCGGATCAGACTTTGGTCTTCGGCTTGCGCTCCATCCAGGCGATCAGCCACATCGCGGGGGCGATCCACAAAATGCCGCCAATGGCGAAGAACGCCAGATGAGTCCAGACGCCGGCATTGGCCAGCCGGTAGCTGGCAATGGTTGTCGCGGCCAGCGCATAGATCACGACCAGGGCGACCAGAAGCACGGTTCCGATGAGTTTTTTCAGACGGGGCTGCATGAAAATCCTTTGTTCAAGAGCACATAGCGCAGAAAGCGCTTATTGCAAAGCGCGTCAATATGACCGCGCCTGCGTCTTGCCTTGGCGCAGTGAATGGGTCAAATCCGTGTTTGAGCGCGGAGCTTGATCATGACAATTGCCTTTAGCCCTGAAATTCTGTCCGAGGCAAGCCAAAGCGAGGCGGCGAACCGCCGCGCCGTGTCGGGCTGGCTGGCCTTCGCAGCGCTTCTGATCTTCGCGCTGGTCACAGTCGGTGGCATGACGCGGCTGACAGACTCGGGCCTTTCAATCACAGAATGGAAACCCATTCACGGCGTCGTGCCGCCATTGAGTGACGCGGATTGGCAGGAAGAGTTCGCTAAATACAAGCAGATTCCGGAATATGCGCAGGTCAATCCGGACATGGAGCTTTCAGGCTTTAAGCGGATTTTCTGGTGGGAATGGGCGCACCGGTTTATCGCCCGCATGGTCGGCGTCGTGTTCGCTCTGCCGCTCGCCTTCTTCTGGCTGACGGGACGTCTCGAAAGCGCGCTGAAGCCCCGGCTTCTCGGCCTGTTGGCGCTTGGCGGGCTGCAGGGCGCACTCGGCTGGTGGATGGTGGCGTCCGGGCTCTCAAGGCGTGTTGATGTCAGCCAGTACCGTCTGGCCGCGCATCTGACGCTGGCCTCGCTGATTTTCGCCGCCATCATCTATGTCATGCGCGGCCTCGCCGTTTACTCGGAAAGGAAGGCCCGCGTGGGGACGCGGCGGTTTGCCGGCTTCATGGTTCTGTTGGTTCTTGTGCAGATCTATCTTGGCGGCCTCGTGGCGGGCCTCGACGCCGGACTTTCATACAACACTTGGCCGCTGATGGACGGCAGCCTTGTTCCCGGCGACCTCTTCGCGATTGATCCGGCATGGCGCAATTTCTTTGAGAATCCAAAGACTGTGCAGTTCTTCCACCGAGGCGGCGCCTATCTGGTTTTCTTCATGGCCTTTTTGCATATGGCTTGGGCGATCGCGGCTGAGCCCGGAACAACCCACGCAAGGCGGAGCATTGTCTTGTGGCTGCTCGTGACGGTGCAGGCGGCAATTGGCATTGTGACGCTCCTGTCGCAGGCGCATCTGCACTCCGCGATCACTCATCAGGCGATGGCGCTGATCGTGCTTGCCTTCGCAGTGGCGCATTGGCGCGCGGCGAAGGGCGCATATCCTGCGGTGACGCGGATCGAGGCGCTTTGATTGTGTTTCCATGAGGAATATGCAACATTTCGAGCGGGTTTTCTGAAGTTGCCAACAGGCGGAAAATTCGAATTGCCCGCTGAATCAGCTTTTTGAGAGCCCGTTGACCCTGAACCGGGCCTCAATCGAAATTTCGGGAAGGAGCGCGCTGATGCCTGCCCTGTCGCCCAAAAGACTAACGCTCGACTATGGCAGCGCCGCGTCCAAGGATCTGCTTGAAAATCTGTCAGCCGCCGCTGCAGACGGCGAATTTCTCTGGACCGTGAGCGATGAAGGCCGGACGCTGGAATGCCTGAAACGCGTGGGGGACGGATTCTCGCTGAGGGAGCAGTTCCGGCTGGACGGGATTTTTGGCGAAAATGTCATTCCAGGCGCTCTTGGCGCTGACGAGATTGATCTTGAATCGATTGACATCGCAGACGGTCGCCTGTGGCTCTGCGGCTCCCACTGCCGGGTGCGCAAGAAAGCAAATGTGGATGGCGCGCCCGTCAGACCAAACAGCGCGATCAGAAGGCCCCGGACAAGCCGCTATCTGTTTGGTTCAATCGAGCTCAAGCCGGACGGCGCGCTTGGGGAGGCGCAGGCATTGCCGTTCACCGGGCCGGAAAGCCTGCGAGGGCATCTCGCCGGGAACGAATTTCTTGAACCTTTCCTTGAACTGCCCAGCAAGGAAAACGGGTTCGACATTGAGGGCCTGGCTGTAATTGGCAAAACAGCCTTCATCGGATTGCGCGGTCCTTTGATTGACAGCTTTGCCGTCGTCGTCGCTCTGACGCTTGAAAGCGGCCCGACGATCAAAGGGAGCGTGACCCATTTCCTGGATCTGGGCGGCCTCGCTGTGCGCGAGCTTGCGCGTGACGGGGATGATCTGCTCGTTATCGCCGGGCCGGTCAGCGACGCCATGAGTCCGTTCAGTCTGGCGCGGTGGAGGCCCGGGACGCCTGGAACCGTCCAGAAGGTGATCCCGCTGTTTGATTGGCTTCCAGGCGCTGAAAAACCCGAAGGCATGACAGTGCTGGAACGCGGTGGAAAACGCGGCCTGATTGTGCTGTACGACAAGCCCGACAAAGCTTCCCGGATTTCCGGCAAGACGTACGCCGCCGACTGGCTGCAGCTGGACTGAGGAATGATTGCGCCGCACCGACGCCAGCTGGCAGCCAAACCTGCGCCGCCCTAAGCCGCCGCCAGCATCAGATCCATGTTCTGCACAGCCGCCCCCGACGCGCCCTTGCCGAGATTGTCGAGCTGGGCGACGAGATTGACCTGTCCCTTGCCTTCCGCGCCAAACACATAGAGCCGCATTGTGTCGCGGTTGTTCAGCTCCTCCGGATCAAGGCGTGCAAGCGCGCGGCTCTCATGCAGAGCAATCACTTCGACAATACTCTGTCCGGCATAATGGTCCGACAGCGCCGCATGAATTGCCTCAATGCCCGCGCCTGCCTGCAAACGGTCGAGATGAAGCGGAACCTGCACCAGCATTCCCTGCGCGAAGCGGCCGACGGAGGGCGAGAAGACCGGGCGGCTATTGAGGAAACCGTGCATCTTCATCTCCGCCACATGCTTGTGCTGCAAGGGCAGGCCGTAGAGGAAATGCGCTGAGGAAATATGATCCGGGTTCGCCGCATCTTCCATCTGCGCGATCATCTGCTTGCCGCCGCCCGAATAGCCGGAGACTGCGTTGACGGTGACGGGATAATCTGGCGGCACAATGCCCGCCGATACCAGCGGGCGGATCAGGCCGATGGCGCCGGTCGGATAGCAGCCGGGATTGGCGACGAGGCGCGCTGAGGCAATCTTGGACCGCTTGCGCCTTGTCCATTTCGGCAAAGCCGTAGGCCCAGTCCGGATCGACCCGGTGCGCCGTCGATGTGTCGATGACCCGCACGGAATTGTGCCCGTCAAGCAGCGCCACGGCTTCTTTCGCCGCATCGTCGGGCAGACAGAGAATGGCGATATCGGCGCTCTTCAGGAAATCCTCGCGCATCGCCTTATTTCGCCGCTCGGCTTCGGGAATTGAAATGACGTCAAGGTCCTGCCGCTTGGCAAGCCGCGCGCGGATTTGCAGGCCGGTCGTGCCATGTTCGCCATCGATGAAGATTTTTGGTTTCAAGAGCCTGTTCTTTCCGTTCACCCGCCGCGCATTTATGGCTTGGCGCGCTTTGATGCAAGAAGGCCGAGAACGTGCATGGCAACCGTCGCGCCTGCGATGGCGGTGACTTCGGCATGGTCGTATGCGGGCGCCACTTCGACAATATCAGAGCCGACAATGTTCAGCCCGCCAAGCTTCGTCAGCACTGAGAGCATTTTTGCCGAAGAAGGTCCGCCCGCGACCGGTGTTCCCGTGCCCGGAGCAAAAGCGGGGTCGAGGCAGTCAATGTCGAATGTCAGATAGGTTTTGGCGTCGCCGACATGCTTGAGGATGACTTCAGCAATTTGAACCGCCGTCATGTCCTCCAGCTCATAGCCGGCGACGATTTTGATGCCGAAATCCTCCGGCGCGCAGGTGCGGATGCCAATCTGGATTGAGCGCTTCGGATCTACAATTCCATCACGCACCGCCCGCCCCACAAAAGAGCCGTGGCTGATCCGCTTGCCGTCATCGTACCAAGTGTCCTGATGCGCGTCGAAATGCACCAGCGCCAAGGGCCCGTGCAGCGCCGCATGGGCCTTCAGAAGCGGCCAGGTGACGAAATGATCGCCGCCCATCGAATACAGAAACGCGCCGCCCTTGATAATCGAAGCCGCCTGCCGCTCGATGGATTTCGGCGTCTTCCACAGCTCGGCATAGTCGATCAGGCAGTCGCCATAATCGATGACAGCCATGTTTTTGAACAGGTCGATGCCGAACGGATACTGCGGGTCATTGTCAAAAATCGCCGAGGCGCGGCGGATCGCCTGCGGTCCGAAGCGCGAGCCGGGCCGGTGCGACACCGCTTGGTCAAAAGGTATTCCCCAGACCACGACATCGGCGTTCTTCACATTTTTTGAATAGGGACGGCGCATGAAGGACAGCACGCCGGCGTATGTCGGGTCTGTTGCCGCGGAGTATGGGTTTTTGGCGGTGATGGCATGGTCAATGGAGGCGGATGGCATTTTGTCTGGGTCCCGGCTTTCTGTCCGCCCATCACATAATTGAACGGAACGCGATTTGCTACTGAAGGCTCAGGAGAATGTATTCACGGCCAAACTGTCTGAATTTGGCACAGCGCGGCGTCAGGAGCATGATTTGAATCGGCAATCCGCACAAAGATTTGAGGCGCTTGACAGCTGGCGCGGCGTCTGCGCGCTGCTGGTGGCATTGTTTCACATGCCGCTCGCCGGACCCATCGGCGAAAACGCCTTTGTGCGCGGCTCGTTTCTGTTTGTTGATTTCTTCTTCGTTCTGTCGGGCTTTGTCATCGCCCATGCCTGCACGGAAAAGGTCGGGACAGGGCAGGGGCTTGCTCAGTTTATGGTGACGCGCTTCGGCCGCCTGTTCCCGCTGCACGCCTTCATGCTGGCGGCCTTTGTTGGATTTGAGCTTGTGCGCACGGCAATTCCGTCTCTGGCAGGTGGCGAACCGCCCTTCACAGGCGCTTTTTCCCTCGACACGCTGCCCGCCGATCTCGCACTGCTGCATGGCCTCGGCATCCACGGTCAGCTGAGCTGGAACGCGCCGAGCTGGAGTATTTCGACTGAGCTGTTCGCCTACATCTTTTTCGGTCTTGCAGTGCTTCTGCTTGGGAGGAAGTCGCTGCTGGTCTTTTCCCTTACCGTGATTGCCGCGCCGCTGTTCCTCTTTGCATACTCACCCGACTTCATGGACACGACCTATGATTTCGGCCTTGTCCGCTGCCTTTATGGCTTTTCCGCAGGCGTGCTGACGCAGGCGCTGCTGGCCGGGAAGATCGACACTGGACCAATGACGCGCGAAGCGCTGTGGACCTGGACTTTCGCGGAGCTTGCGGTGGTTTGCGCCGTGATCCTGTTCGTATCCACCGCCGCCGCAAATGCCGGCGGCCTTATCGCCCCCCTGATGTTCGCCTTTGCCGTCGCGCTGTTTGCGCATGAAGGCGGCTATGTCAGCCGCTTGATGAAGACCAAGCCGCTGCTCCTGCTTGGGACGATTTCCTACTCGATCTACCTGACGCACATTTTTGTGCAGTCGCGTTTGATGAATGCGGCGAGGATAGTGGAGAACCGCTTTGTCGAGGGCATACTGACGGAAACAGGAGAAGGCGTTTTCTACTCCTCAGCCGTCGCCATTCCCGCAATCATGCTGATGAGCGCGCTGACCATTCTGGCGAGTTATGTCACTTATCGTCTGATCGAAGCGCCGGGCCGGGACTTCTTCAAGACGCCTCGCCGCCCGCATTCCCGGCAAAGCTTCAGACCAGCCACACCCTGCCATAAGGCGGCAGGGCCAGCTCTGAGTGCTTCGGGTCGAGCGTCACATCTGACAGCGTTTCGTGAAATTCGGAAATGCCATGGCTGGCGAGCCATGATTTCGGCAGGTTCAGCCAGTTGCCGGTGAAATTGAACAGCGCCAGCAGCGGCCCGAGCGGGCTTTCGCGCTTGAAGGCGAAAATGCCGGGATTGCCGATGTCGACAATGCGCGTCGGGCAGGTGGCGGCGAGGCGCGGATTGGCTTTGCGCGCCCGCAAAATCGCCTGCACGCCTTCGAATATGCGCGCTTCGACCGTGCCCGGCTTATGGCGGTTGCCCGCCTGCTTCCAGTCCATTTTCGGCCGGTGCATCCAGCGGTTATCATGCGCCTTGGCCGGATCATTCAGATAAGAATGATCGTTCAGAAGCCCGATCTCATCGCCCATATAGAGCAGCGGCAGGCCGCCGAACGAGGCCATCAGCGCGTAACCCATCAGGATGCGGTCGATGGCGCTTGAGACGGCGATCTTGTCCTTGTCGGCAAGCGCCGCTTCCAAGCCCGCCAAACTGGCGAACGAGCCGGAATTGCGCCGGTCGCCCGTGTCGGGATTTTCCTGGAATATGCCGCCGCGCGCGAAGGTTCCCGGATGCTGGCCTGAATAGAAATCCGCCAGATATTTGCGGTGGCCAAAGCCCGACATGCCTTGTATCGCCCCGCCGTCCTCGTCGGTGACGGCCCAGCCGATATCGTCATGGCATCTGATATAGGTGGCCCAGGAGGCGTTGCGGAAGACGCCGGGAAAATGCGTGCCGAGCACATGCGTCATCAGCCGCACGTCGCGCGTCGCCAGCGATGACCAGTACTGGACCATCAGATTGTTGTGGTAGGCAAGGTTCGCCTCCCGGCCCGAATGCCGCCCCGCGCCCAGATAAGGCACCAGATCGCGCGGCGAGACGATGGCTTCGGCCTTGTGGATCAGGGCAGGGGCGGCGATGCGGGTGGCGGCGCGCAGGGCCTGCAAAAGGTCATGCACTTCCGGCTGGTTCTGGCAGTTCGACCCCATGCGCTTCCACATGAAGGCCACCGCGTCGAGCCGCAGCACGTCCGCGCCCTTGTTGGCGAGATTGAGCATGATATCAACGACTTCAAGGAAGACGCTGGGGTTGGTCCAGTTCAAATCCCACTGATGCTCGTTAAAAGTCGTCCACACCCATTTCTTCGCATCGTCATAGTAAGTGAAGCTGCCGGGCGCGGTTTCCGGGAAAATCTCGACCAGCGTCTTTGAATATTCCTCCGGCGTCTCTTCCGTGTCGAACATCCAGTAATAGTCCTGGAACTTCTTGTCCCCCGCCCGCGCCTTGACCGCCCATTCATGCTCCTTGGCCGTATGGTTCAGCACAAGGTCGATGCACACGCTCATATCTCTTGCCCGCAGCGCGGCGGTGACCTTCTCAAGGTCCTCCATCGTGCCAAGCTCGGGATTGATCGCCCGGTAATCCATCACCGAATAGCCGCCGTCGCTGTCGCCGGGGCGCGGCTTCAGGCAGGGCATGAAATGCACATAGTTGACGCCAAGGTCCGCCAGATAGTCCGCGTGCTTCAGAACGCCCTTCAGATCGCCGGAAAACCGGTCGATATAGAAGACATAGCCGACCATTTTTTCGGAGAGAAACCATTCCGGCTCCAGGTCGCGCTGCAGGTCGAGGTCTTTCAGCTCGGCTGGCCGCTCGTTCCAGCGGCGCAGCAGCAGCGCCTTCAGATCAGCGATGAAACTCTCAAACTTCGGATGCTCCCCATAAATCAGCCGCAGCGGCTCCATCAGGTCCGCCTCGCTGCGCTTGAAGCGCAGGTCGAAGATGCGCTGGTCAGCAGAGGAAGCTGACGGCGCGTCGGCGGCTGGTGCGTGCTTGGCCATAATCTCTTCGGGTCTGTTTGAATGCTCTGACGGCAATTGAATTGAAACCGCTTTAAATTTCAAGTGGCCTTGCCGCGAAAAATCTCGGTAGCGGTTTGCATGCCGCGGGGAATTGGCAGCTTCCGCCAGCTTTGACATAGGCGGCAAATGACCAAGCTTGAAAAAATCGAACATGACATCGCCGCGCTCAGCAAGTCTGACCTGAAAAAGCTGTCCAAATGGCTCGAGGAGTTTAATGCCGACCTTTGGGACAGGCAGATCGAAAATGACGCTGCCACAGGCAAGTGAGACAAGCTCATTTCAGCAGCAAAAATCCAGGCCGCAGTGGGCAAAGTCCGCCAATTGTGAGGCATCAGACTGGCCGGTCCTTCGGCTTTCTCAATGTCAAGAAATCTTACGCCGCCCTTGGCATAATCGCCTTGAGTTTATCGCCTAGCGCGCGTTTCCGCTCCAGCAGGTCGTGATCAATCTGCAGACCGAGGAAAAAGCCTTCGGACATGCCGTAATATCGGGCGAGCCGCAAATCCGTGTCGGCAGTCACCGAGCGTTTTCCGAGGACGATCTCATTGATGCGTCGGGGAGGGACATCAATGGCACGCGCCAAAGCATTTTGCGACAGACCTTGGGGCTTTAGAAAATCCTCGAGCAAAATATCGCCGGGATGCGGATTATGCAGCAGGCCCGGCACAAACGCTTTCTCAGTGGTAGTCAGCGATTTCGACATTGTGCGCATCTCCGTTTTCCCAGTTGAAGCAAATTCGCCATTGGATGTTGAGGCGAATTGACCACTGCGCTTTTCTGTCTCCGCGCAACCGCTCCAATCTGTTGCCCGGAGGAATAGCCAATTCTTCAACAGTCCTGACTCGGTTCAGTATACGCAATTTGCGCAAGGCGACGTCCTGGATGTCTTGTGGGAGGCGGCGCGAGTGCATGCCATCCCAAACCCGTTCCGTCTCTTTGTCGGCAAAACTGCGGATCATATAGTTAGTTTATAACGCATCAAGTTATATGACGCAATACGTTATAGTTCGACGCAACAAAAAAGCCCGGACGAACCGGGCTTTCTTGATCGGAGTGCCCAAAACTTACCGCTTCGAGAACTGGAAGCTGCGGCGCGCCTTGGCCTTGCCGTATTTCTTGCGCTCGACCACGCGCGAGTCGCGTGTCAGGAAGCCGCCCTTTTTCAGGATGGCGCGGAGGGCCGGCTCGTAATAGGTCAGCGCCTTGGAAATGCCGTGGCGCACCGCGCCTGCCTGACCGGACAGTCCGCCGCCGGCGACGGTGGCGTGGATGTCGAACTGGGTGAGGCGGGCGGCGGCCTCAAGCGGCTGGCGCAGCAGCATCTGCAGCACCGGGACGGGCGAAATAGGCCACATATTCCTTGCCGTTGACGACCATCTTGCCGGAGCCGGGTTTGATCCAGACGCGGGCGATGGCGTTCTTGCGCTTGCCGGTGGCGTAGGCGCGGCCTTGAGCGTCCAGCTTCTGCACATGCACGGGCGCGGCGACGACTGTGCCGTCGGGCGCGGAGGAGAGGGATTTGAGTGAGGAGAGGTCAGCCATGATCAAGCCTTCTTGTTTTTACGGTTGAGCGCGCCGACGTCGAGCGTCACCGGCTGCTGGGCTTCGTGCGGATGGGTCGCCCCGGCATAGACTTTCAAATTCTTCATCTGGCGGCGGCCAAGCGGCCCGCGCGGCACCATGCGCTCAACGGCCTTTTCCAGAACCCGCTCCGGGAAGCGGCCGGTCAGAAGCTGACCCGCGGTCCGCTCCTTGATGCCGCCGATCCAGCCGGTGTGCCAGTAATATTTCTTGTCTTCCAGCTTCTTGCCGGTGAAGGCGACCTTCTCGGCATTGATGATGATGACATTGTCGCCATCATCGACATGCGGGGTGAAGGTCGGCTTATGCTTGCCGCGCAGGCGGCTGGCGACGAGAGTGGCGAGACGGCCGACGACAAGCCCTTCGGCGTCGATCAGGATCCATTTCTTCACCACTTCCGCCGGCTTTTGCGAAAAAGTTGCCATTGGTTCTGTCCTTGATAATGCCTCGTCGGTGCGAAGCCGTTTTTTGTTGCTTGTGTTGCCTGAGGCAACGGGGCTTTGGCTGAATTCCAAAACGTGAGCGCCTTTAGCGGCATTTGTGCAGCGCCGTCAAGGGATGCATTCCACGTCATGTTCAAAAATAGTATGGAAAAACAGCAAGTTAAACATGTGGTATTATTTTACCGTAATATTGCGGTATTATTTTACCCCAACTTCATCCCGGTATTGAGTATGTGCCCGTCGCATGCGCCAGCAGCGCTTTGCCCGACAGGTCCGTGACCGACACCTCGCAGACCGCATTGCGCTTGCCCAGCCGCAGCAGGTGCGCCCGGCCGAGGATCGGCGCCGGTTCGGGCTTGGCTAGGAAATTGATGTTCATGTTGGAAGTGACCACCAGCGCCAGCGGTCCGATATGCGAGACAATCGCCACAAAGGCGGCGACATCGGCCAGCGCAAACTGCGTCGGACCCGAAACCGTGCCGCCGGGGCGCATGTGCGAAATGTCGGGCGTGAAGCGCAGCGTCGCGAACCCGTCGCCGATCTCTTCAATCGCAAACGGCCTGCCCGGCCCGAACGCCTGCGGAAAATCGCGCTCAAGAAACGCCTGAACGGCCTCTATTGTCATGACCGGATGGTGTATCGCCGACATTTCTTCCCCTCAGTCCATATTCTTGCTAGGCGTGAGAACTTGATTTGGAAACGCGATAACATGCATTCGAAGCTCTTGGCAGTGCTGCTTTGGTTGACACTTGTGCCGTTCAAGGCCGCATTGGCGCAGGAAACCCCGGTGCAGCCGGTCGAGCTGACAGCCGCTTTGGTCGAAAAGTTCATCGCCACTTTCCCGGCGCTTGCCACAGGCTACAGCCAGAGCGATCCGGAATTTGACGCCGCCGACCAGGATTCGCTGATCGGCCAGATCGGCCTGATGATCGAAGGCGACCCCGATGACAGCGCGCTCGACAAGGCCGCCGCCGCGCAGGGTTTTGCAAGTTTTGATGAGTGGGGAAGTCTGGCGCAGAACATCCTCATCGCCCGCCTGTGGGCCGACAATCCGCCGGACGAGGCCGAGCTCGCGGCGTCGGAAGCCGAGATCACGGCGCTGACCGATGTGAGCGAAGACGAGAAAAAGCAGATGATCGCCGGCCTGCATGAAGCCTTGGGCACCGCACAGCAGGAAAAGCCGAGCGACGCCAATATCGAAACCGTGCGGCCGTTTCTCGAAAGGCTGAACGGCATTTTGGGCGAAGCGGAGTAAAAGGGCCCGCGGCGCTCAAGGAAGGACGATGTTCTGCGATGAACCATGATCACTATCCCGACGCCTACATTTCCGGCATCCTCGCCGATTGCAAAACAATCGCCCTCATCGGCGCCTCGCCCAATGAGGCGCGGCCGAGCTTTGGCGTCATGCGCTTTCTGCTTGGGAAGGGCTACAAGGTCACGCCGGTCAATCCGGGGCAGGCGGGCAAGGAAATATTGGGGCGGAAGGTTGCCGCCTCCCTGGCGGACCTGCCGCAGCCTGCCGACATGATCGACATCTTCCGCGCCTCCGAAGCCATTCCGGCGCTGGCGGACGAAATCCTCGCGCTCCCCTGGCGTCCGAAAGCCGTCTGGATGCAGCTCGCCATCCGTAACGACGCTGAGGCGGCAAGGCTGGAGGCGGCGGGGATCAAGGTTGTGATGAACCGCTGTCCGGCGATTGAAATTCCGAGGCTGAGCGGCGGGAGGCATTGAGCTGCACAGGACACAATTCACCGCGCGTCATGGCGGACAAAATCACTGGTTCTGAAAAGTAATTCTCCGCCTTTTCAACACTTTATCATCTTCCACAAAAATACTTATCCTCCCCCTCCGAACCTGTCCCATCATGCCGTCAGCTTGTTTGCAAACAGAGGGCCCGGATGGACTGGACCATGATCATTGAGCGCAACGCCGACCGGCTCGTTTCAGTTGTCACGGAGCTGTTCGTGATGGCGGGGTTTGGCAGGGGCGGGACGGCGTTCCTGCCTCGGAGCGTCTGCCACGCCCTGCTCATTGTCCTGCGTCCCGCAGAATCCGTCTTGCGCCGCCTTATCATCATCGCGGCGCGCGGGCTTGTTGTGAGGCTCAGAGCCGCCAGCGCATCCCGCGCCTTTCCGGCCGGGCTGGTCTTGCAAAGGGATGCGGACCGCGTTCCGGCGTTCTGCCTCATCGATCCGCTCAAGCGCTCTGCGCCGGAGGATTTTGATTGGGCAAAAGACCGGGAAAAGGAACAGGTCCTGCCGCGCATCTCGGTTTCCGGCTTGATTGATCCGGTCTTCGCCGCCACCAAACCCATGACAGGCGAGGATGACCTCGTCTCCCCGAAGGCTATTCGCCTGCGGCTTCTGGCGCTGCGGCACGCGCTCGACCACCTGCCGCGCCAGGCGATGCGGCTGGCGCGCTGGCGGGCGCGTCAGCAACTGAAAAAGGTCGGCCGGCTGTCTCCTTTCCGTCCGGGTTTTGCGCCGGGCTATCACCGGCACAAGCAACGGGACATCGACGCCATCCTCGGCGACTGCCATTATTTCGCACGTCAGGTTTGGGACGACACGTCGTGAGGGCCCTTCACGCGGAGAGTTCACGTCGAGGCGCCCCCACCCCTAACCCCTCCCCACAAGGGGGAGGGGGACACGCAGCCATTGCAGAACCCCTCCCCCTTGTGGGGAGGGGCAGGGGTGGGGGCGCCTCGCGCTGAACTCTCCAGTGAGAGCGGGGATGAGACTTTGACTTTCGAAAAATAGTTCCGTTCAAAATCAACATCTTATCATCATCCCAAAAATAAATTCCACCAAATCCATCCCCGCCCCTCAAACCGCGCGCATACTTGCCCCGCTGCTCTCATGGGGACCGGATGATCACCGGCATTCGGGAGAGCGGGCGGCCTATGGCAGTCTTGGACAGAGGTGTCCAAGGCGGGCGGAGTCCCTCAGCCATGTCCCTCCTGGCCTTCGCGCCCTTTCAAAAGAAGAGCCCCATGCGCCAGCCCGGGCAAAAAGCCGTGACAGGGCGTGTGGCGAGCCACACCCAGCAATAGGTTAGTTCCATTCGGCAGGACTGCACGCCCTGGACTTCCCTTCAATGTCCGGACGCGAAAGCAGGCGCGGTAATGAAACCGCTTGTCCGCCGACTTGTCCGCCGAAGCCTTGGCGAAGGCGGAAGGCTTGGCGATGGAGGAGGCGTGGTGGGGAGGGAGGCTGCCCCGCTTCCCTTTCACCTCAAAAGCTGTTTTCTTAGAGCCAACAACAAAAGCCCCAGCGGAGGAAGAACAAATGGCCAAGCGCGCGCCCGGAATAGAAACACTCGCCGTTCATGCCGGCGCAAAGCCCGATCCGGCGACCAATGCCCGGATCACGCCGATCTATCAGACCACGGCCTACACGTTCAACGATGTGGACCATGCCGCCTCGCTGTTCGGCCTGCAGGCGTTCGGAAATATCTACACCCGCATCATGAACCCGACGCAAGGCGTGCTGGAAGAGCGGGTGGCGGCGCTGGAAGGCGGCACGGCGGCGCTGGCGGTGGCGTCGGGTCATGCGGCGCAGATGCTGGTGTTCCACACGCTTATGCAGCCCGGCGACGAGTTTGTCGCTTCGAAGAAGCTCTATGGCGGCTCGATCAACCAGTTCGGCAACTCATTCAAGAGCTTCAACTGGAATGTCAAATGGGCCGACCCGAGCGACCTGTCGACCTTCGAGGCGGCGATCACGCCGAAGACCCGAGCCGTCTTCATTGAGAGCCTCGCCAATCCGAGCGGCGAGGTCATGGACATTGACGCCATCGCAAAAATCGCCCATGCGCACGGCCTGCCGCTGATTGTCGATAACACGATGGCGACGCCCTATCTCATCAAGCCCTTCGAGCATGGCGCGGACATTGTCGTGCATTCGCTGACCAAGTTCCTCGGCGGCCATGGCAATTCCATGGGCGGCATCATTGTCGATGGCGGCACATTTGACTGGTCAAAATCCGGCAATTACCCGATGCTGTCGGAACCGCGCCCCGAATATGCCGGCGTGAAGCTGCACGCGACATTCGGAAACTTCGCCTTCGCCATCGCCTGCCGCGTGCTTGGCCTGCGCGATCTCGGACCGGCGATTGCGCCGTTCAACGCGTTTCTGATCCTGACCGGCATCGAAACCCTGCCGCTAAGGATGCAGCGGCATTCGGACAATGCGCAGAAAGTCGCCGAATGGCTGGAGAAGCATCCGAAAGTCACCTGGGTTCACCATGCGGGACTGAAAAGCGATGCGACAAACGGGCTGTTGAAGAAATATTCGCCGAAGGGCGCTGGCTCGGTCTTCACCTTCGGCGTCAAGGGCGGTTACGAGGCGGGCGTCCAGCTGGTGCAGAGCCTCGAGCTTTTTTCACACCTCGCCAATATCGGCGACACGCGCTCGCTTGTCATCCACCCGGCCTCGACCACCCACAAGCAGCTGACGGACGTTCAGAAGCTTGCGGCGGGGGCAGGGCCGGACGTGGTGCGCCTGTCAGTCGGCATTGAAAACGCGGATGATATTATCGCAGATTTGGAGCAGGGATTGGCAAAACTCGGCTGAGAACGTTCAGCCAGTCCGGCGGTTCACGCCAAAATACGGCTTGGGCAGGCGCGTCTCGGCGCGTTCCTTTTCCTCCGCCTGCAGGGTCGCGCGAACCTCTGTGAACGCCATGTTGAGCTGTCGGGTCTTTTCAGCCGCGTAGCGGGCAAATTCGAATGGAATGTCGTCGCCGGACCAGCGCTCAGGGTGGTAGGCGTACAGCTGGCGCTGAAATGCGGCAAGGGCGGTTTCGACTGAATCGCCATGTTTCACGCCGATAAGGTCAAACGGGTCGGCTTCCTCTGTGGGATCGGGAAGGTAAGGTTCGCTGATGACCGCCAGCGGTTCGATGGAGGCAACCTGATGGCGCGCGACGAAACGCTGCTGACCGTCTTTGGAGACAAATTCGATGAATGAGCTGTCGCCGGACAGAAGGTTCTCCAGCCTGCCGCTCGTGCCGCAATTGATCGTGCCGATCAAGATCGCCCCGTCGTTCATCCGAACCGAAGCCGACACTGCAATTCCATCACTGTTACGCCTGAACATCCGCCCGCACCCATGCCTTTCCAGACGCAGAAGTGGTATACGACACAGGTTTCAGCCGCGTTAAACTAAAACAGAAAACCGGAAGTAAGTCTTGAAATAAAACAGCGGAGGTCAGACGCATTGAACGAACCATCTTTTCTGACTGTGGAGTGCGGTAATTCTCCGTTTGAGACGTCCAGGCCGTCAGCGGAGAAAGTCATCACTGGCGACCCGGTTCACACCGCGTGGAACATGGAAGACCGCGACGGGCTTTACGCCGGCATCTGGCAGTCAACGCCGGGCAAGTGGCGGATATCATACGATGAGTGGGAGTTCTGCCATATCCTGTCCGGCGTCTCGGTGATTGCCGAGGATGGCGGCGAGGAACGGCGGGTCACTGCAGGGGACAGTTTTATCCTGCGGCCTGGATTCAAAGGAACCTGGGAAGTCATTGAAACCACACGCAAAGAATATGTGATCAGGCTCTAGCGGAGCGCGGCCCGTCCGCCACAGCGAATTTTTTCCGTCCTCATGTCCGTCGGAGGTGTTATTCTCCGGATTGGAAACGGAGCCGGGTAAATGAAAATGTTTGAGACACTGTTATTGTGGACATCCGCGCTTGGGGCGCTGCTGATCGCGGGCGTGTTCTTCGCGTTTTCCAGTTTCATCATGACCGGCCTTGGAAGGCTGCCGGCAAGTCAGGGCATAGCCTCGATGAACTCAATCAATGTCACCGTGATCAACCCAATCTTCATGGCGGCCTTCCTTGGAACCGGCGTCGCCGCCACCGCTCTGATTGTGACAAACTTCTCATCCCTGCCAGATCCCTCCGCAATCAAGATCATCGTGGGGGCGCTCTTCTATCTGATCGGCTCAATCGGCGTGACCATGGTTTTCAACGTGCCCTTGAATGACGCGCTGGCGGCGGCAGACGCAGACGGCGCTGCGATTTGGGCGGAGTATTTAAAGACTTGGACTATGTGGAACCATTTGCGCTGCCTTGCGTCGCTGGCGGCGGGCGCACTTTTTGTCAGCGCGCTTTGCGCCTGACTGTTCAAGCAGTTAGAATGTAACGCTCAGCGCTTCCAAACCGTGAAAATGGTAAGTGTCGCGATAGCGCGGCGTCCCGGCAAGCCGCAGTTTCGGCAGCCGCTCAAACAGCATCTTCAGCGCCACTTGCAGCTCCAGCCGCGCCAACGGCGCGCCGATGCAAAAATGGATGCCTGCGCCGAAGCTGACATTCTTCTGGTCCTGGCGCGCCGGATCGAACTCATCCGGCCGTTCGAACGCCTTAGGGTCGCGGTTGGCCGCGCCGAGCAGAAGTCCAATTTTCTCACCTTTCTTGAGATTAAGCCCGCCGCCAAGCTCCATGTCCTGATTGGCATAGCGGGTGAACATGTGCAGCGGCGCGTCAAACCGCAGCGCCTCCTCGACAATCGCCGCCGCCGTCTCATCCGAACCGAACAATTGGGCCGGGGTCTCATACTTTTCGAGCAGCGTCTTCACCGCATTGCCCGCCTGGTGCACCGTCGCTTCGTGGCCCGCGTTCAGAAGCAGGACTGCTGTGGAAACCAGCTCATCCTCCGACAGTTTCTGTCCATCCGCCTCGGCAGCCGCGAGCAGGCTGATCAGATCATCGCCCATTCCGCCGCGCCGCGTCTTCAGTTCGCTCCGGATGAAGGCGGCGAATTCTTTCGAGGCAAGATCAGCCCGGTCCTCAACTCTCCCGCGTCCGGCCATGCATGTACATGGCGACCATCGCATGCGACCAGTCCAAGAGCTGCGGCCCCATCGCCTCGTCGATGCCCAGCATGCTGGCGATGATGGTGACGGGCAGGGGCATGGCGTAGGCGGGAATGAGATCGCATTCTCCCTTGCCTTCGAACGTGTCGATCAGCTGGTGCGAAAGCGTTTCCAGCCGGGGCCTCAGCCGCTCAACCTGCCGCGAGACAAAGGCGCGGTTGACCAGCGTCCTGAGCCGCGTGTGCACCGGCGGCTCGCGCTCAAGCAGCGAATGCTCCTCCAGAGCGTCAAAGTGCCGGATGTGAAAGCGCGGCGCGCCCGGCGGCTGCGGCGAGGGCGGCCCGTCCGGATTTTCCCTGCCGAAGCGCCTGTCCCGCAGGAGTTTGGACACATCATCAAAGCCAGAGAAGCACCAGAAACCGAACTCCTCCCAGAAGAAAGTTTGGGAGGTTTCATGCAGCCATGCATAGGCTTGGTATGGGTTCTGATAAAATCGCAGCTCGTGCGGATCGAGGCGCAGGCGGCGGTTTTCTAGGTCAAATTTGAGGTAGTCAGGAGGCAAACTCATCCAGCAAGGCTAGCTGATCGACCGACAATAAACCATATCGCAGCGATAAATGCGCGATTATCCAGGCCAGGCAACGTCCAGTTAACTTTCGGACGGCACGCTTGACGCGAATTGAGCCGGTCCGACGAGGCGGGCCGGACATGCGCATGAAATCAAGCAGCACCAGCGATCCGCTGCGGCAAGGAAATTCGGGAGAATGAAATTGAAGGCTGAGTTTAAAGTCAGAAGCGTTGAGCGCGACCGCAAGAATGACGATCTGCGCATTGAGCGGCTCGACAAGGTGCTTGAGGATGTGATCTCCGAAGTGCGCCGCGAAAGGACCGGCCTGCGCGCCCGCTATGAAAACTCGGCTGACGCGGCGGACCTCCCGCTCGACACGATTGCCGAAGGCGTCAAGCCCACAGGTGCTAAAGCCGAAACTGCGGCGTCCATCGCGCAGCTCGTCTCCCGGCTCAAAAAGCTGGATGCGCAGGAGCACGTGCTGCAGCAGATGCAGCAGGATTTGGCGCGGCTGCAAGGCCTGTCCGCCGACTGAACACGCCTTAGTCCCGCGATGATCTGTAGGAGCGCGCAGAGCAGCCGGCCCTTCCTTCGCCGCAATGTCTCACCGTCGGCTTCAACACGATTTACTCCCGCATTTGCCTGTGCTTAAGTTGGTGCGGCTTCCGAAAAACCTTGACGAAAGGTGACAACGGGGCGCGCAGCAAATGAACAAGTCTGGGAGGACTGCCCGATGGACAAGAAGTTTGAATTACCGCCGATGACCTTTGGCCTCGGGCGGCGGCAATTTTTGAAAACTGCAGCCGCTGGCGCTGCCATGCCGCTGCTCGGCGGGCTCCCGGCATTTGGCCAGGAGACGGTCAATCTGACCTTCTGGGCCTGGGCGCCCGGTTCAGATTTGATGGCAAAGGAATTTGAGAAAAAATTCCCCAATGTGAAGGTCAAGGTCGAGAATGTCGGCCAGGGCGGACCACATTACGTAAAGTTGCGCAACGCGATCACCGCCGGAACCGGCCTTCCAGACGTGGCGCAGATGGAGTTCAACTCAGTGTCGAGCTTCAAAGCGCTGAACGCGCTGGCTGACATGGGCGCCAATGGCGCAAATTCCATCAAGGACAAGTTCATAGACTGGACATGGAAATCGGTGAGCGACGGCGACAAGGTCTACGGCATTCCTTGGGATTCCGGCCCGATGGGCCTTCTCTACCGCGCCGACATTTATGAAGCGAACAAGATAGCCGTGCCCGAGACTTGGGACGAATTCTCGGAGGCGTCGAAGAAATATTCGGCTGCCAATCCCGGAAAGTACCTGACCAATTTCGGCATTGATCCAGGCTGGATCGGCGCCGTGCTCTGGCAGGCCGGAGCTCGGCCGTTCAAAGTGGACGGGACGAACATCAAGATTGCGCTCAATGACGAGATCGCCAAGAAATGGGCGAACTACTGGCAGGGCCTGCTCGATGCGAAGGCGGTCAACACCATGCCAATGTGGACGGCCGAATGGTTTGCCGCCTTCGACGACGGCACCAACGCCAGCTGGCTCACCGCCGCCTGGGGTCCCGCGGTCATGTCCGGCTCGATGAAGAACAGCGTCGGCAAATGGCGCGCAGCCGGCATTCCGCAGTGGAACAAGGGCGAGAATATCAGCTCAAACTGGGGCGGCTCCACGTTCGCCGCTTTCACTACCTCGCCACATCTTAAGGAAGCGACTGAGTTCGCCATGTTCATGGGGGGCGATCCGGCGTCAGGGCGGTACTGGAACGAGAAGCAGTTCTTCTTTCCAGTCCTGAAAGACCTCGCCGCAGATGCTGGCCTGATGGGCATCAAGTACGATTTCTATGGCGGCCAGGCCGTCAACGAAGTCTTCGCCAAAGCCGCGAACGAAGTTGATCCATCCTACGAGTTCGCGCCTTTCCAGGACTATGTGAACACGCAGCTGCAGGACGAACTGAATGCGGCGGTCGGCGGCAAGGGCACGCTGTCCGAGGCCTTTGACCGGGTGCAGGCGACCGTGACGGCTTACGCGGCCGACCAAGGCTACACCGTGACTTAAAGCCAAAACAGGGCGCTCCGGCTTTGGGCCGGGGCGCCCGTCTTTCACGCCGCGCGGCGGCTTGCGGCTGGGACGGAGTGCGCGGATGAGTGAAATTGCCATAAGACAGCGTCCGAAGAGCCGGGTGATCATCAATAAGAAGATCGCCCCCTACATTTTCATGCTGCCGTTTCTGCTGTTCTTCTTCGCCTTCCTGATCGTTCCGCTGCTCTATGCCTTTGATCTGAGCGTTTACAAAAAGACGCTGGTTGGCGGCACTCGCTTTGTTGGCGGGGACAATTATGCGAAAGCCTTCGCAGACCCGAAATTTCTGGGATGGCGTCCTGACGCTGTTCAAGTTCGGCGCGATGCAGATACCCGTGATGCTGGGACTGGCGCTGTTGTTCGCGCTGATCCTGGATTCCGGGCTGGTCTACGCCAAGAGCTTTTTCCGGGTCAGCTTTTTCATTCCCTATGCCGTGCCGGCAGTGATCGCGACGCTGATGTGGGGCTATCTCTACGGCCCCGCCTACGGCCCCTTGACACAGGTCGCCGACGCGTTGTCGCTGCCCAGGCCCGATTTTTATTCGGCCAAGACCATCCTTCCCTCCATCGCCAATATCGCTGTCTGGGAATATATGGGCTACAACATGATTATCTATGTCGCGGCGCTCCAGTCCATACCGACGGACTTGGAGGAGGCCTCGCTTATGGATGGCGCAGGGGCGTTCGCCTATGCGGCAAAGATCAAGCTGCCGATGATCGTGCCAACCATCATCGTCACCATCATCTTTTCCATTATTGGCACGCTGCAACTGTTTGCAGAGCCGTATCTGATGATCAGTCTTGCGGGGGACGTCATCAACAGCCACTACACGCCCAACATCTATGCCTACACGCTCGCCTTCACCGCGCAGCAGATCAATTATTCCGCAGCCATCTCATTCGTTCTCGGAGGGGTGGTCGCCGTGGTCTCCTACGCGTTCATGCTTGTCGCCAATCGCGGGGACGACAGATGAGCATCGCCGGCAAATCGCAGAAGTCGGCAAAATTCCGGCGCAACCGGCTGCTGCTCACCGCCGTGCTTGGCCTCTATTTCATCTACACTTTCATACCCATTTTTTACGTCATCACCGCCTCCACCAAGACCAATCCCGACCTGTTCAACACGTTCGGTCTGTGGTTTTCGGACGATTTCCATCTCTTCCAGAACCTGCGCGACCTGTTCACGCTTTATGACGGGATTTTCCTGAAATGGCTGCAGAACACGTTTTTGTACGCCACGGTCTCCGCGGTCGGTTCCACCGTGTTTGCAACACTCGCCGGCTACGCCTTCGCCAAGTACGAGTTCGCCGGGAAGAAATTTTTCTATGCGCTGGTGCTCGGCGCGGTCATGATACCGCAGACTGCCTTGGTGATCCCGATATTTCTGCTGCTGTCGGAAGTGGGGCTCCTGAACACCGCCTGGGCGGTCATCCTGCCCTCGCTGGTTTTTCCGACGGGCGTCTTCCTAATGCGCGCCTATGTGGACGATGCGATTTCCAACGAGATCATTGACGCAGGGCGGGTGGATGGCGCGGGCGAGTTTCATATTTTCTCGAAGCTGGCGTTCCGCATGCTGATGCCGGGTTTCACAACCGTCTTCATCCTCGCTTTCGTCGCCAACTGGAACAATTACTTCCTGCCGCTGGTGGTGCTCAATTCGCCGGAGAATTTTCCGGTGACCGTCGGCCTCGCCAACTGGTACGCAACCGCAGTCGGCGGCACTGGCGGCGTGCTGCTCTATACGGTGGTCATGGCCGGATCGCTGGTCTCCATACTTCCGGTCATCATCGCGTTTCTGATCATGCAGCGTTTCTGGCAAGGCGGCTTGGGCGCGGGCGGTGTCAAGGCATGACCGCTTCATCACTTTTTTCGGCAGGAGGCTGAGTTGGCGGTCATCACACTCAAGAACGTCAAGAAGTCTTTTGGCGCAATCAATGTCATAGGCAATGTCAATCTGACCATCGGGGAGGGCGAGCTGGTCATCTTCGTCGGCCCGTCCGGCAGCGGCAAGTCCACCCTGCTCCGGCTTGTGGCGGGGTTGGAAGAAGTGTCCGGCGGGCAGATATTGATCGACGGCGCAGACGTCACTGATCTCGGGCCGGCCGAGCGGCAGCTCTCGATGGTGTTTCAATCCTATGCGCTCTACCCGACAAAGACCGTGCGGCAGAACATGAGCTTTGGTCTCGAAGTGGCGCGGCTGCCCAAGGCGGAGATCAAACAGCGCGTTGACCGGGTCGCAGGCATCTTGAAGCTCGAAGACTATATGGACCGCAAGCCAAAGGCTCTTTCCGGCGGCCAGCGCCAGCGCGTCGCCATTGGCCGCGCCATCGTGCGCGAGCCGGTCGCTTTCCTGTTCGACGAGCCGCTCTCCAACTTGGATGCGGCGCTGCGCGTTGAAATGCGCATCGAAATAGCCAAGCTGCACCAGCGCCTCGCCGCCACGATGATCTACGTGACGCATGACCAGGTGGAAGCCATGACGCTGGCCGATAAAATTGTGGTGCTCGACAAGGGCGACATCCAGCAGGTGGGATCGCCCATGGAGCTGTATGAGCATCCCGCCAATCTCTTCGTCGCACAGTTTATCGGCTCGCCCAAGATGAACGTTCTTTCGGCGCATGTTGATGGCAAATCCATCGCTTTCGAGAATGGCAGCCGCTTCGTCTTGCCAGGTTCGGCTCCATCGGGGCTTGCAAAGATTGGCTTCCGCCCCGAGGACATTTCGCTGGTCAAGGATGGCAAAGGGCAGTTGAGCGGCACTGTGGATGTGGTCGAGCGCCTCGGTTCCGACACTTTCGCTTATGTGTCGGTCGCGCCAAACAGCGTCATCACGGTGCGCGCCGTCGGCAATGTCGCCGCCATCGCCGCAGGCCAGAAGGTCGGTCTCGCCCTTGATCTCAGCCGGCTGCATCTGTTCGCGGATGACGGACAGACCATCATCCGTCCACTCTGAGTCCGCGCTCCACCTCTCTTTAAGCATGAACCACGCTGCATCTTGCAGAGCGGGTGCGCGCCATCCTATCTACCTCTCATCAACAGCCAAATGAGTCGGCAAGCCTCTTGCTGATCGGACGATGGGAGAACTCCAATGCGCGACCCGATCCACACAGCGATGAACCTCGTGCCGATGGTGGTCGAGCAGACCAATAGAGGCGAGCGGGCCTATGATATTTTCTCGCGGCTCCTCAAGGAGCGGATCATATTCATCACCGGCCCGATTGAAGACGGGATGGCGACGCTGGTCTGCGCCCAGCTTCTGTTCCTGGAAGCTGAGAACCCGAAGAAAGAGATCAATCTTTACATCAATTCGCCCGGCGGCGTTGTCACTTCCGGCATGGCGATCTACGACACGATGCAGTTCATCAAGCCGCCTGTCTCGACCCTGTGCTTTGGACAGGCCGCGTCGATGGGCTCGCTCCTGTTGACGGCCGGCCACAAGGACATGCGCTACGCGCTGCCGAACGCCCGGATCATGGTGCATCAGCCTTCAGGCGGCTTTCAGGGCCAGGTCACGGATATTTTGATCCATGCCAAGGAAGTCGAGGCGCTGAAGCGCCGCCTCAATGAAATCTACGAGAAGCACACCGGCAAATCCTACGACCAGGTGCATACAGCTCTTGAGCGCGACAATTTCATGACTGCGGATCAGGCCAAAGAGTTCGGGCTGATTGACCGGGTGCTGACAGACCGCGAATTGCCTGCGGCAAGCTAACGCGGCGTTTGGCGCAAATCCCACAGAAAAATCCAAGTTGGGCGGCAATTTTGCCGTCCAGTGTGGCTTTTATGGATTCGCCAACGATATGAAGCGGTTACGTTAAGCGTCTGTTGAGTTTCTTGGGTCAAGCTCCGAGACGTGCTGAAGATTCGCGTGTATGATGGGGCACATGCGGGTGGCTAGCGTGGCGTATTGGGCGTTTTTCTTGTTAAATTCCGCCAAGGGCGCTATATCCCTCGGATAAAGCTGTGAGAGAGTGGCCTTCGAAAGAGCCGCGTTGAAAGGGCAGATGAATGAGCAAAGTTAGCGGCGGCGGCGGCGGCGATTCAAAGAACACGCTTTACTGCTCCTTCTGCGGCAAGAGCCAGCATGAAGTCAGGAAACTGATCGCCGGTCCCACCGTTTTCATCTGCGACGAGTGCGTCGAACTGTGCATGGATATCATCCGCGAGGAAAACAAAACCTCGATGGTAAAGTCGCGCGAAGGTGTGCCGACCCCGCAGGAAATCATGAAAGTGCTGGATGATTATGTGATTGGCCAGCCCCATGCAAAGCGCGTTTTGGCCGTTGCTGTGCACAATCATTACAAGCGCCTCGCTCATGCATCCAAGAATAATGACGTGGAATTGGCGAAGTCCAACATCCTTTTGATCGGACCGACGGGCTGCGGCAAGACGCTGCTGGCGCAGACGCTGGCGCGCATCATCGATGTGCCGTTCACCATGGCCGATGCCACCACGCTCACCGAGGCCGGCTATGTCGGCGAGGACGTTGAAAACATCATTCTCAAGCTGCTTCAATCCGCCGACTATAACGTCGAGCGCGCCCAGCGCGGCATCGTTTACATCGACGAGGTCGACAAGATTTCACGCAAGTCGGACAATCCGTCCATTACCCGCGATGTGTCGGGAGAGGGCGTGCAGCAGGCTTTGCTGAAAATCATGGAGGGCACGGTCGCCTCAGTTCCACCGCAGGGTGGACGCAAGCATCCGCAGCAGGAATTCCTGCAGGTTGACACGACCAACATCCTTTTCATCTGCGGCGGCGCTTTTGCGGGCCTCGAAAAAATAATTTCAGACCGCGGCCGCAAGACGTCAATTGGCTTTGGCGCGCAGGTGGTCGGCCCTGAGGACCGCCGCACCGGCGAGCTGTTCCGCTCCGTCGAGCCGGAAGACTTGCTGAAGTTCGGCCTTATTCCGGAATTTGTTGGTCGTCTGCCCGTGCTGGCGACGCTGGAAGATCTGGATGAGCCCGCTCTGATCAAGATTTTGGTCGACCCGAAGAACGCTCTGGTCAAGCAGTATCAGCGCCTTTTCGAGATGGAGAATGTCGAGCTGACATTCCACGAGGATGCGCTGGGCTCCATCGCCCGCCGCGCCATTGAGCGCAAGACCGGCGCACGCGGCCTTCGTTCGATCATGGAGGGCATCCTGCTCGACACAATGTTCGACTTGCCTGCGCTCGATGGTGTTCAGGAAGTGGTGATTTCCGCCGAAGTCGTTGATGGCAATGCCCGTCCACTCTACATCTATTCCGAGCGCCGCGACGAGAAAGCCAATGTCAGCGCGTGAGCGCGCTGATACGGCACTGACTGCGCCCATTGTGTGCAAAGCAGCAGGCGGACGCGGGTTCGGTTGCGCCGTAATATTGTGATTATTTTGGTGTGTTTGCGCCGCAGGTCGCATATTGTGTGTTGTTTTGGCGAGCGGCGCTTGAAACGGCTCATGCGCTGCTCCAGATAGGAATGACACCGGGTTTGATTTGTCGGCTGCGCTGCGGAGGCAAAGTGAGCATGACCGCGTGGAAATCGTCGAAAGGACAAGAAAATGGTAAAATCCAAAACGGCTGCGGGCGTTGTTGACGGGCAGTTTGCCGTGCTTCCGCTGCGCGACATTGTCGTTTTCCCGCACATGATCGTGCCGCTGTTTGTCGGGCGCGAAAAGTCGATCCGGGCGCTTGAAGATGTGATGGCCGGCGATAAGATGATACTCTTGGCCACACAGAAGAATGCCACCGATGATGATCCGGGTCAGGACGCGATCTACCGTGTCGGGACATTGGCCTCTGTGCTGCAATTGCTGAAATTGCCAGACGGCACCGTCAAGGTTCTGGTCGAAGGCCGAAGCCGCGCCGAAATCCGCGATTTTACCAGCCGCGCTGAATTTTATGAAGCTGATGTTTCGCTGCTCGCAGAAAGCGACGATGATGAGGTGGAGCTTGAGGCGCTGTCGCGCTCGGTGGTCACCGATTTTGAAAATTATGTGAAGCTGAACAAGAAAATCTCGCCGGACGTGGTTAACGCCACCAGCCAGATCGATGATTTTTCCAAGCTCGCCGACACGGTCGCCGCGCATTTGTCGATCAAGATCGCCGAGAAGCAGGACATGCTGGAAACCGTCAGCGCCAAGGCGCGGCTGGAAAAGGCGCTTGGGCATATGGAGTCTGAGGTTTCTGTGCTGCAGGTCGAAAAGCGCATACGTTCGCGCGTCAAGCGGCAGATGGAGAAGACCCAACGCGAATACTACCTCAATGAGCAGATGAAGGCGATCCAGAAGGAGCTTGGCGACGGCGAAGAAGGCAAGGACGAGATGAGCGAAATTGAGGCGCGCATCAAGAAGACCAAGCTGAGCAAGGAAGCCCGCGAGAAGGCAGACTCCGAGTTGAAGAAGCTGAAGGCGATGAGCCCGATGGCGGCGGAGGCCACCGTCGTGCGCAATTATCTCGACTGGATGCTGTCGCTGCCCTGGAGCCGCCGCTCGAAAATCAAGAATGATCTGGGCTTTGCAGAAAAAGTGCTGAACGAAGATCATTTTGGCTTGGACAAGGTCAAGGACCGGATTGTCGAATATCTGGCCGTTCAGAGCCGTTCGGCCAAAATCAAAGGCCCGATTATCTGCCTTGTCGGTCCTCCCGGCGTCGGCAAGACTTCGCTTGGCAAATCCATCGCCAAGGCCACGGGCCGCGAATATGTGCGCATGGCGCTCGGCGGGGTGCGCGATGAGGCGGAAATACGCGGCCATCGCCGCACTTACATTGGCTCAATGCCCGGCAAGGTCATTCAGTCGATGAAGAAGGCGAAGAAGTCGAATCCGCTGTTTCTGTTCGATGAGATCGACAAGCTCGGCCAGGATTTCCGCGGCGATCCGTCATCGGCTCTGCTGGAGGTGCTTGATCCGGAACAGAACGCCACTTTCATGGACCATTATCTGGAGGTCGAATATGACCTGTCGGATGTGATGTTTGTGACCACGGCCAACACGCTGAACATACCGCCGGCCCTGATGGACCGGATGGAGATCATCCGCATTGCCGGCTACACCGAGGATGAGAAGATTGAGATCGCCAAGCGGCATCTGATGTCAAAGGCGCTCGCCAATCATGGCCTCAAGGCGGAAGAGTTCATTGTCAGCGATGACGCGCTGAAGGCTATTGTGCAGCTCTACACACGGGAAGCGGGCGTGCGCAGCCTTGAGCGCGAATTGATGACCATGGCGCGCAAGTCCGTGACCGAGATCATCAAGACCAATGTGAAGTCGGTGACGATCAACGCCGAGAATATCTCGACCTACCTTGGCGTGCCCAAATACCGCTTTGGCCAGGCCGAGGTCGCTGATCAGGTTGGCGTTGTCACGGGCCTTGCGTGGACCGAAGTCGGCGGCGAACTGTTGACGGTGGAAGGCGTGATGATGCCGGGCAAGGGCCGCATGACGGTGACCGGCAATTTGAAAGACGTGATGAAGGAAAGCATCTCGGCGGCGGCGTCCTATGTCCGCTCGCGCGCTTTGGATTTCGGTGTTGAGCCGCCTCTGTTCGACAAGCGCGACATCCATGTCCATGTTCCGGAAGGCGCAACGCCCAAGGATGGCCCGTCGGCAGGCATAGCCATGATGACCACCATCGTCTCGATCCTGACAGGCATTCCTATCAAGTCCGACGTGGCAATGACCGGCGAGATCACGCTGCGGGGCAGGGTGCTGCCAATTGGCGGCCTCAAGGAGAAGCTCCTCGCTGCCCTGCGCGGCGGCATCAAGAAAGTGCTGATCCCGCAGGACAATGCCAAGGATTTGGCGGAAATCCCGGACAATGTGAAGAACGGCATGGAAATCATCCCAGTCGCGCATGCCGATGAAGTTCTCATGCATGCTTTGGTGCGCCAGCCGGTGGCGATTGAATGGACTGAGCCGCTTGGCGTTCCGGCGATCAGTCTGAACGACGAGGCGCTCACATCCGTGGCGCACTGAACGCGGCAATCTTAAAACATGAAAGGCCGGAGAAATTTCTCCGGCTTTTTATTGCCGCAGAGCAAGCTGCGTGCAATGCTTCCGAAAATCATTCAAAGGGGTGCAACGTGCTCAAACGCTTCGTCTTTCTGCCGTTGTTTTTCACTCTCTCCGCCTGTACGACGTCCACGGTGACGACCGGCTATTATGACATCAAAGGCAAGGACGAAAAGTCGCTCGACCGAAGCGTCAGAAAATTTGGACCTCAGAATGGTCATGCCTTTGCATCCACCGAGCTGAAACTGGTGCCGCTTCAGATACTTCCGAGCACCGATGTGCGCGGCTGCCGCGTGGGCACGGCGAAAATCAAGGTGGTGGCCAATATCACTCTGCCGCGCTGGTCCGACCGGTCAGGCGCATCGAGCGATCTCAGGCGCGGTTTTGATAATTATGCGGCCTATGCCAAGGTGCATGAACAGCAGCATGTGAAGATTGGCGAAGCGGCTGCCGGAGCGCTGGAATCGGCGCTTTTGTCGATCGCGCCGCAGAAAAACTGTGATGTGACGCTCACGAAGGCGAAGTCCACGATCCGCAGCGTGCTGGCGCGCCATCATAAGGCGCAGCTGGCATTCGATGCGATTGAGAAGCGTCGCATAAATGCGCTGATCCGCGCCGCGCAAAGAAAATAGCTTGCTTCAACCCGATACGCCCGCCGGATTTCCGGGGCTCGTCTGCACTGCCTCTTTTTTGTCTGAGGCATCGGGTCCCACTTGCGCAGTCTGAAAAAACAAATTAGCTTTTCAAATTGAAACCGCTTTCAAATTTGTCTTTATCCGCCCCAAGACGATTCAAGTCGCAGTTCCAATTCGTAATCATAGTTCCTGACCGGAGAAAATGTCATGGCAATCCGCACAATTGTCTGGGGAGAAAACATACACGAGCGCGAAAACAAGGTTGTCGCGGCCATTTATCCGGACGGCATGCACAATACGATCGCCAAGGCATTGAACACCGACAATGCGATCAGCGCGTCGACTGCGACTTTGCAGGAACCTGAACACGGCCTCAGCGAGACACGCCTTGCCGACACGGATGTACTTCTCTGGTGGGGCCACAAGGCGCATGGAGATGTGGCGGACGAAGTGGTTGAGCGCGTGGCAAAGCGCGTTTGGGAAGGGATGGGGCTGATCGTCCTGCACTCCGGACATTATTCGAAGATTTTCAAAAAGCTGATGGGCACGCCCTGCGGTCTTAAATGGCGCGAGGCGGGCGAACGGGAGAGGTTCTGGGTCATCAATCCGAGCCATCCGATTTGCGAAGGGCTCGGCGAATATTTCGAACTGGAAAACGAGGAAATGTATGGCGAGCAGTTTGCTGTGCCGGAGCCCTTGGAAACCGTGTTCATTTCATGGTTCCAGGGTGGCGAAGTGTTCCGCTCCGGGCTGACCTATCGGCGCGGCGCAGGCAATATATTCTACTTCCGTCCCGGACATGAAACCTATCCTTCATTCCACGACGCCAATGTGCAAAAGGTTTTGCGCAATTCGGTGAAATGGGCCTACAATCCACAAAATCGTCAGACGAGCATCCACGATGCGCCGAATGTGCCGGTGGACGAGGCCCTCGAGCATATCGTCGAGCGCGGCGGCAAACTGCACGCTGATGGCGAGGCGGGCTACCGGTGAAAATACATCCAGGTTCAGCCCGCCGAGGCAAGTTTTAGCGGGGCAGGGCCGGTTGATTCCCGCAGTACCAGCTCCACGGGCCACACTTCGTGGATTTCGCCCGGGTTTTTGCCGGAGAGGAGCTGAATCAGAAACTCGCCAACCCGCGATCCTGCCGAGCGGATCGATGATCGCGTGGTGGATACGGTCGGCACCATATTGTCGGCATTGATGTAGGCGAACACATCATCATGCGCAACAAGGGATATGTCGCGTCCGAGCATCAGCCCTTCAGACCGGATTGCGCGCATGGCGCCGAGCGCCGACATCATGGAACCCGCCAGGACCGCAGTCGGTGGCTGGGGATTTGACAGGAAAGCCTGCATAAAGCGGTAGCCGATTTCGTCGGTGAACTCGCCGCTGCCAAGCAAATTTGGGTCCGGCTCGATGCCGCGCTCGGCCAGCGCCGTGCGGTAACCTTGGTCGCGGTGCTCGGCGAATGTCCGTCCCTTGAATCCGTTGATCAAGCCGATGCGGCGGTGACCGAGGTCAAGAAGGTGCGACGTGGCGCGCTTTATGGCGCCGAAATTGTCTATGTCGAGATAGGCGTAACCATTGGGCGTTTCTGTGCGGCCATGCATCACAAATGGCAGGCCAAGCTGATTGAGCAACGCGATGCGTCCATCTTTCAATACGGGGGAATGCAGGATGACGGCGTCCACACGTTTGCTCGCCGCAAGGCGGCGATAGGTCTCTATTTCTTCCTCAGGCGTTTCGACAGTTGAAATGAGGATGTCAATTTGGTCATCCTCCAGCCTGCTGCCGAGGCCGCCCATAAACTCGCTTGTGTGCGGGCCGAATTCCGAACCGCCACGGAACACGATACCGACTGCGCCGGCGCGCCCGGTGGCAAGGCCTGTGGCGCTCCGGTTGGGATGGTAACCAAATTTGAGCGCCGCTTCCTGCACGCGCGCTTTGGTCTCCGGTTTTACCTCGGGATAGCCGCTCAGCGCGCGGCTAACCGTGGTCTGCGACAGGCCGACAAGCCGCGAAAACTCCTTGAGGTTCATTTTACCGCCCTATTTCCCCGCAGCGATGCCTTTTTGGAAGCCAAAGCCAGCCTGTAACGTTTCAGACCCAATGACATCGCTGTCATAATCAAAAGCGTTATCAAATTGCAGCTTGCTGCATTTGGCGGGATTTGGCAAGACGCCGCTACGGTTCGGTCAATCATGACCGACCGCACTTTACTTAACTATATGATTTCAAGGGATATATTTGACTTTCAGCAAGTGCGCGGCGAATTATTGGAGCGTTTTGAAGAGGAAGCGCTTGACAAAAACCACCTAATTGATGCTTAATTATTTAAAGCGCTTTCAATCTTTTTCGCAAGTAAAGCTTGAAACCGTTATTTCGCCTG